>JASGDV010000104.1:0-9878 GCA_049841255.1 Sphingobium sp. | reverse complement strand
CTAGTGGCCAAGACTAACGTGGCCGTCCTATTCTGATTGTGCATCGCACCGGCTCCTTGACCTTTTCCGCCGTCCTCTCGCACGCGGCTATGGCGTCGCGGTTTGCCTGCCTCATATCGGCGGCGTCCTCGATGGCCTGCCAGCCGTCCGGATTCCCGGCGCGCATTAGACGAATGCCCGCTTCCCATAGCGACGGCTCCCCCATCGTGCGCGTCGCGACCCGCTCGGGCCATTGCCAGCTTTGGGGTGCAAGGCTCGCCGCCCATCCCGGATAGGCCAGCCAGAGGACAGAGACGGCCAGCGCCGTGCCTATGCCGGTATAGACCAAGTGCCGGCGTTGCCGGTCCTTGGTGCGGACAGCACCGATGGCCCGCGTCTGGTCGGCATGGGCCTCGCGCAGCAGCGCCTGCGCCTGCTTGATGGATGCCTTGTCTGTTTCGCGTACTGCTTTCGCCGCTACTATGATCCGTTCCGCCATGCTCTCCGGGGTCGTGCTGAGCGCTTCGGACTGCGAAAACGCCTTCATATGCTTGGCGAACTCGGCCAAGGCGGCGTTGATCTTGGTGAGCGTGGGATTGTAGTCGGGAACCTCGATGCTCTGCCTCTCGACGGCGATATGCTCAAGCGCGCGGGCGATCACCGCCAGACGCCCGTCAAGCCGCTGCTCCAGCGCCACCACACGCGCCGCCAGGTGCGCGAACGCCTCCGCCGCCGTGCCGGTCGGCGGCTGGGGTTCCGGCCCGTTCAACAGGGATTGTTCGTCCATATGCACTTCTCCTTGTTCTAGCGTTCCATGCCACGGCTGATGTCGCGGCCATGATCGAAGGGGATGGAAGCGGCGAGGTCGCGGCCGATGCTGCGGCCCATGTCTTGACCGACCTCAAGGCCAAGCTCGCGGCTACGGAGGCCCAGCACCGATTCAAGCTGGGCATCGCGCTCAAGGCTTTTGGCCATGTCGGCCATGTGCTGCGCGGTGGTCTTGGCGGCGCGGAAATTGCCGTCGCGCACCAGTTCCTGATGCTGGCGCTGCAACTGCTGCCAGCCCTCCACGAACCTGTCGGCGCGCTGGAAAGGATCGATGCGGATTTCCGCCTCCGCCTGCATCGCGCGCACGGCCTCATGGCCGCGCCCTTCCGCTGCCTCGCGGATCAGTTCCGGGCCGTTGCGGAACGCGCTGTTGAGGTCGGTCGAGCCTTCAGGCCGGAGCGCATCCAGAGCTTCGCGTGCCTTATCCAGCGCCTCGCGCTGGTGGGGCATGGCATCTATGCCCTGCGCGCGGGTCTGCCGGATCGCGTCCACCGCCTTGGCGTAGCGCTCGACCGCCCCGCGCAGTCCGCCTGCGCGCATCGGCTGTGGCTCATGCTCGCGCTGCTGCTGGCGGGCAGGATTGTGGAAGGGGGCGGAAACGAAGCGGCTAAATTCCAGACCGTCGAACATGCCACGCTGGGGTTGGGGCGTGGGCGGTGTCGCGTGATCCTGACCGGGCAGCGAAAGGCGCAACCCGTCGAAGATCCCGCGTGCCTTCTCCACCACGGGCCTGACGATCTCGGCGACACGTTCGCCAAAGCTTATACCGCGCCGCTCGGCGAATTGCTGTGCCGGGTCGCGGCGCTCGTAATCGCTCGCCATGTCCTTGGCGCGTTCGCGGGACAGGGTACGGACAAGGTGGGAATCATCCTTGAAGTCGTCCCGCCCATAATGGAAGTCCACGCCCTCCCGGTGGCGGGTGAGAACAACATAGGTTCCGTGCCGATCCATCCCCGGCGTAGCGAGCGCGTGCGTACGATCGACGCTCACCGCCTGCGTCTTGTGAATCGTGGCGGCATAGCCATGGTCGAGGTCGCGATAGTCCTTGAGGTCGAACGACACGGAGCGCCCGTCATCGGTGCGCACGGTCATGCTTTGCGGGTTCACCTGCTCGATGGTTCCGAGCGTGCCGTTCTTGACTTCAAGGCTGCGTTCGTTGCGCCGGAACATGATGCGATCGCCGGATGCGAAGTCGCGGTCGCCGTTCGCGGTCTTCACGCGCGCATCGTCGCCCAGCTCGCCCGCTTCGTGCCGCCTGTCGCGCGCCATCTCGTTGAGCGTTCGCACCTCGTCGTTGGTGCGGGTGAAGATCATGCGCGTTTTGTCGGGTTCCGCCTGCCGCGCCGCATCCCAACGGTCGATCAGGTCGCCGCGCGCCTGTTCGCGCGTCTCGGCGGCATGGACCATGCCGCGATCGGCATAGGCCCGGATCGCTTCGCCGGTCCTGCCGGTCGCTAGATGGCGGGTGGCGTCTTTCTGCCAGTCCTCATGCTGGCGGCGGATTTCGGTGATCTCGACGCCGCCATGTCGTTCATGGATCGCGCGGAACGCCGCGCCCGCCTCGATCGCCTGCAACTGCTCCGCGTCGCCTACGAGAACGACCTTTGCACCTGCCGCTTCGGCATGGGACAGCACGCGCTCCATCTGGCGCGTGCCTACCATCCCCGCTTCGTCGATCACCAACACGTCGCGCGAAGACAGAAGATCGCGACCGTTGGCCCAGCCATATTCCATGCTGGCAATGGTGCGCGACGCGATGCCGGAGCCGTTCTCCAATCCTTCCGCCGCGATGCCCGACAACGCTACCCCGCGCACCGCGAACCCTGATCGCTCCCACGCCTCTCGCGCCACGCCCAGCATCGCGCTCTTCCCCGTGCCTGCGTAGCCCACGACGATGCTCAAATCCGGTTCGCCCGTCACATGCTCAAACGCCGCGCACTGCTCGCCAGACAACAGCAATCCGCGTCCCTCTGCGCTGACCAATGCCGCCTCGCGCGCCTTCTCATCCGTGCGATGTCGTTCGCGCTCCGCCATTAATTCGCTGGCGTGCTGCAAGCGCTGTTCGGTTTCGATCATCTCGCGGCTAGTGAACCTGTCATCGCCGCGCCCATCCTTGCTAGGGCGATCATGTCGGGCGAGGCGCGAACCGCGCTCATCGCCCGGTCATATTGCTCCTTGCCGTCGCTGTGACGGTGGACGAACATCGCAAGGTCGCGCGTGGTGAAGGTCGCCTGATGGTGGCTGATGGCGTTCAGCGCCACGGATGGATCGGCGATGATCCGCTCGCCGTTGCGTTGCGCGACGGCGCGGTGATCCTCGATGCGCTCGGACTCAAGGCCGCGTTCGCCCATGCGCGAGGCGGCGGGACCGATCTTGTCTTGCGGCTCGAGGTCGATGCCCTGCGCTTCTAAGGAGCGGTGATCGATCCGGGCATCTATGTCCAGTTCAGCAAGGCGGGCGTTGACATGATCGGCCCAGCGCTCGCGCCACTGCTCGACAAGTTCGGTGCGATTCCAGTTGCGAACCTTCTGCCCGAAACCGTCTTCGCCGACTTCGCGCATGGCGAGCATGACATGAGCATGCGGCTTGGGCTGGCCGTTCGGGTCCATATCCCAATGCACATTCAGGTCCGCGATCATGCCGCGATCGACAAACTCGGCGCGCACGAAATCCTGCGCCAGCGCCACGCCCTGCGCCTGATTCATCTCGCGGGGAATGGCGAACTCGACTTCGCGGGCAAGCTGCGCGTCCTTGCGCTTTTCGGTCGCCTCGACCTCGTTCCAGAGAGTCGCGCGATCCGAGAAGCGTTCGGGCGCACCATCGGGCAAGAGGATTCCCGAGTGGACGACGCCCGATTTGTTCGTGAAGTCATGGTCGCGGTCGAGGCGATCGTCGTGCAGCCGTTCGGCCGCACGATAGGCCGCCGCCGCGACGGCGCTGCGCCCTTGCGCGCGGCCAATGACCTGAACGGAGAAATGGAAGATCGCCATAACGATCGTCCATTTACTATCTTAAGCGCACGTCGGCACGACGTATAAGCGCGCCCTCCTCGAATAAAATCCGAGCAGGGACTAGGCGGTGTCATCCCGTCCCAGCGACTCTACTGCGTCACCGCCTGCCTTCTTCTATCATAGCCGCATCGTCACTCAATGGAGACTTTACGATGCGCAAACCCAAGGACTTTGATTCGGAACTCAAGGCGCTCGCCGACAAGGCGAAGGCCATCAAGGAACGCCGCGTGCGCCAACTCGGCGAACTGGTCGCGGCAACCGGGGCCGATGCGCTCGACGCCGATCTGTTGACCGGGGCGTTGCTCGGTGCCGCCGCCATGAAGGATCCCGCCACAAAGGAGGGCTGGCGCAAGGCGGGCGCGGCCTTCTTTCAGGGTAAGGCACATAGGCCTGCACCGCGACCTGAACAACGGGCGGAGGGCACTCTTCCGCTCGACGGCGGCGCGGCACCGCGTTGAAACGCGAAAGGCACGAACCGACACAAGGGAATGGGTCATGAAGAGGCGCGAGCGCACACGCCATCTGATCGAGTTGGGCGGGCTGGTCGATCTGACCGACGATGACCGCGCCACGCTCTACGGCGCGTTCCTGTCGGTCGCCGCCAGGCTGGAAGGCGAGGAACGCGGCAGCGCGTTCGCTCTCTGGCAGCGCAAGGGCAAGCGCGCGTTCGAGGCCGAGCAGGGAGACGCAAAGGGTGACGGAGAGCTTAGTATTGGAACCGACCGCTCGCTCGGAAGGGGATGAGTCTCCGTCGGGCTTTCAACCGGGCTGAAGCTTCAACGCCGTTTCTGCTATTCCGTTTTGCGGCGAGGTTCCCTATATTCGACAATAACGCAGGCTGCATCCAAAGGAGATCACATGGCGAAATATGACGCGCTGAGGGATTATCTGAAAGAGAGCGGCGCGCAGCGCTTGAGGATACCACTGTTCTTTGTGGAGCAGATGGTAGGCGCACTCCCTTCTTCCGCCTATCGGCGATCCGAATGGTGGGCCAACGAAGACGCCGATCATACCCGGCATGTGCAATGCAAGGCTTGGCGAGACGCTGGCTATCGAGCACAGTTCGATCAGGCAGGGCGGGCTGTCACCTTTGTTTCCGAGTCTGGCGCTGGAGAGCCTCAAGCCGCGATAGCGTAGTCGGCGGGAGAGCTTCAGAAAAACTCATCCAACATGAGATGAAAGCGCAGTTTGCGCTCGTCGGCGTTGTGGATGCCGTATCTGATGAGCATCCGTGTTTGGAGTTCAGGCCCGAACTCGCCGAGGCAATTCCACAGAATGGCTAATCCTGATATCTGTCCGCGATACCCAATCGGCCTACATCAATGCAACCGACTACATCGCTATTTCGCAACAGAAGATTGTCTAGCGAATAGTCGCCATGCGTGACGACCGGATCGGGGGAGAGCGGCAAAAGCGCGGTCATGTCTTGCCAGACCTGTTGAGCGGTCCAGCCGGATCGCTCGTCGTCAAAATCCGCCGTGTCCACAAGCCCCGCTCCCAAGCGCTTTTCTGCCAGCGCAAGCCGAAGATGATGGTCGCTGTTGAACGGGCATTCCGCCATCGGGATATCATGCAAGCGCCGCAGGAAATCCGTGATGGCGTCCACCACGGCCATGCGCTCATTCGGATAGTCTTCCAGTAGCTGATAGGCGGTTTTCCCCGGCAGGGCATCCATGAGTAACCAAGCTTCGCTATCGTCGCTGACGAAAGAGCGAACGGCGGGAGCGACATTGTACGGTGCAAGCCAGCGCAATCGCACCATCTCGCAGACGATATCATCGGCTACCGCATCGCCCCCGTTCTTCAAATACAGGTCCGGCTCCCCCGCCTTCCCATGGAGGCGATACACCGAACCGCCAGACTCTCCGATGGTATCGCGCGCCCACGCATAGCCATCCACTCTCGCGGCCATGCTTGACGGCACCGGCATGACCGGGCTTGCCTGCTCACGTTCGTCGTGGATCATGCTCCCTTTCCTGATGGTTTCGCCATCGATGGCGGTTCTAGCATGAGGCGTAGCGACATGGGAAAGGATCATGGGACCAAATGGCGCTCTGCGCTTATCGTCCTGCTGTCCACGGTGCCGCTGGCAATGCTATTCTCTGCTGCGCCGCTGGCCGGGACAGGCGCGACAATTATCCTGCTGCTCTGGATTGTTGCGCGGCATGACAATCAATCCGGCAATTGTCTCGTTCTGGCGGTTCTTGCGATCATCGTCTTGCTGATCTTGGCATTGCTGATCGCTGCGTTCGCCCATGTCCATTTAGCTGCCTCGGGCTAGCGCGGGACAGACAACCGCACGCTGCCGTCCGGCTCCGCATGATACTCGACCGTCGCCACGATAGGCGGGCGGCTCTTGTCGCAATAGCGCACGGTGATGATGCCCTCCCGGATCGCAGGACACAGGCCCGAGCCATAAAGAATGTCCGCCAGTGCGTCGAAGGTGGTCGCCTTGGCGCGATAGGCTCCGGTCCATCGCACCGCCCAAATGTCATCGTTGGCCTTGACCTGATAGCCAGCCCTCTGCGCAACGTCCATGACCGCGCCAAGCACAGTGTCCGCGCGCACGTCGAAGTCCAGCACGGCGGACAGGTCTGCCGGTTCGGAACGGATAGTCTGCGCGGGCCTCATCCGCCATAGTGCGGCCTCCGCGCCCGCCATGAAAAGGCACAGGCCGATCATCGCCATGGGCAGATGGTCAACCCAGCGCATGAACCTGTCCGATCGCCAGAAACGGCGAACCGGAACGAGCGGATTCCACCGGCCCCGTGATGGGGCGGCACGTCGCACGATCTGCCATGTCCGTTGCAGCATGTTCGTGCGGCGCACAGGCCGGGAAAGGGCTATCGCTGTCGTCGGCTGTGCGGGCGGCGGAACGATCGGCGCTGGCAGGCTTGCGGCAAGCGACACCTGATGATCCGCGACGGCGCACGCCGCGCGTTCAGCCAGTATCTCCACCCGCGCGAACGCCCATGACAGTTCCTCGCCCGAAATGCGGTAGGAGCGCCCATAGCGCGCCTCGACATAGGCGCGGCGGATGCAGCCGAACGTGCGACGCTCGAACCGGCTGTCTCGCGGCCATGCCGAACACAGGCGCGGGTCCAAGGCCTCCGCCGCCTCGCGCAATTCATCCAGCGCGTGGGTGCGCGGGGCGTGCAGGCTGATCGACCGCAAGACGGACAGATAGAAATGCTCGCACGCCTGATGCAGCATCAGCGCCGCCATGGGCGCATCACCCCGGTCGCGATAGAAAGCCGCGCCAGCAAGAAAGCCGATGCCGCGCCTATGCGACCGCATGAACTCCGCAACACCCCGGATAGCCCGTTCCTGCGCGGGAAGACGGCGCGGCTCTTGCAGGCGCAATCCCTCCATCTGGTAGAGCGCAGTGCCCCGCTCGGCGATGGTGATGAAATGGGGATTGCCCTCGGTTAAAGCGCCGTTGATCCGCTCAAGGCTTTCCACGGACAACCGCACCGGGCGGGCGATCTCGCCATGCTCCCATGCGCGGCGCAGCCGGTCGCGCACCAGCCGCCAGTCGCGTTCGCTTCGGGCGAGGCGGGAATAGTTGACGATCGCCAGCAGCCGGAACGCTTCTCCCGGCGCGACCTCTTCCCAATCCTTTTCGGCGTGTGGCCCATGCAAGATCAGGGTGAGGATGCGGCCCGCCCGGAAATGTTCGGAGCATCGGCCCTTGGTCGTCTCCTCGAACGCCTCGAACAGGATCGTGACAATGTGGAGGAGTTCATCCCGGATCGGCGCGGGCAGATGATCGGCGTCGGTGCGCAGCATCATGACCGCGCCTCCTGCGCGCGGCGCTGGTAACCCTTCGGGCGCGGGTGACCAGTCACGTCATGCACGCGATCCAGCAATGCACGCACAGGGGGTTCGATGGTGGCTGGGGTGAAGCCGCCCGTCTGGGGCCGGTCTTCCTCCCAATCATCATAGTGATAGCCCCACTTCCAGTAGGGCGAGAGAACCAAGGCCAGCCGCGCCATGTCGGGGCAGTCATGGCCGAAGCCACATGCATTGGCGTAGGCCAAAGCCTTGGCGATGTCCTGCTTGATATGGCGGGCGTTCCATTCATCGGCAAAGCCTACGTCAAGCAGATAGGCGCATAGCGCTTGCTGGCAGACGAAACCTGCGAAATGCAGGGCCGGGTTAGTAAAGCGGCTTTCTCGGAATGCTACTATGTCCGTTAGCATCCAACGCCGTTCGGCGTTGTGATAACGAAAGCGGCTGATGCTCCGCCCCTCTTTCGTGCGCGCAAGCGTCGCGGGCTCGTCCTCATAGCGCTGGTGAAGCGACGCTAGCGCCTTCGCCCAGGGCGACGTGATGACCGATGCCGCGACAGGCGCGATCGTCATTCCGCGCAGCAAAGCGCGGCGGGATTGAGATACAGTCATGGGCATCTCCGTTCCGCATCCATCGCGGCGAGGCGGGGCATGATGGGCAGATACGGAACGGTCCCGGCACTCCCGCATGATTCGCGATGCCAGGTTGCCCAACAGCCTTCGGCAAGGAAGGCCGTTGCGCAATATACGCCATCGTTTAATCAATAAACGATGGCGTATATGCAAATAAACGGTGGCGTCAATGGGTTTGGCTTGGAGATTGTTATCGTGCCCGATAGCGACAGGGCGATGGGACGCCCGCCACTTGGAATGAAGCCGACGACGATCAGGCTATCTACTGACACGCTCCGCCGTATTGAGTCGCTTGTCGGCAACCGCAGGATTGCCCTGTTCATCCGGGAAGCGGTCGAGAATGAATTGCAGCGCCGCGAGGATTCCCAGCCGACCAAGGACTGACCTCGCCGCTGACGAAAACCTCGCGCGATGACGCTGCCAGACACTTTCACATTCCAACGGGGATTTCTGGACAATCCAGTCCTGTGGCGACGCCGCCATCGACACAGGCCGGAATAGGCCGATACCGCAGCGAACGTCTTGACAATATATGATCCGCGATCAACCATTCAGGTCTTGCTTCATGACGCCCGGCGATGGTCCTGAAAAAGGAGTATCCCGATGAACGACTCGGCTTGACGCCCACATATGGTCGTCCGAAACGGACGGTCAGAGGGCGCGCGTTCGGATTTCTGGCACAAGCTGGGAAAAAATCTTCGCTGCTCGTCATGCGTGAAGATCCTACGCCGTTATCCGCCGTGTACCGCCGCTGACCGCCCATTGCCGCCAGCGTCCACCCGACATCTCAAAACGTGACTGCCCGCGCGCCCGGAACGCTCTTGTTCGGGACAGAGAGGCATCCAATGCTCGTGACCGGGGGGCGCCTTCACCAACATGATTTGAAGAGACTGCCCCCCATGAACAGCAATGATCGCATCATCCGCCTGAACACCGTGTTGGCCCGCACCGGGCTTTCGCGTTCGACCCTCTATCGCAAGATCGCGGACGGGACATTTCCTGCTCAGATCAGGATCAGCGTCCATGGTGCGGGCTGGCGGCAATCCGCCGTCGATCGCTGGATCGCCGATCCTGTCGGTTATCGTGAAGAACAGGTGGGGAGTCCTGTCCAATGACGACGCCCCTACCATCCGAGCCGATTTGCGTCCGCGTCAACGACGCGGCGCGCATGATCGGCGTCGGCCGCACCAAGCTCTATGAACTGATCGCGGCTGGCGAGGTCGAAACGGTGAAGCTCGGCAAGGCTACCCGTATCACCACCGCCAGCCTTCACGATCTGGTCAGGCGGCAACGCGGATCGCTGTAGGCTCGGAGGACGTTGCGGCGGCGTCCTCCTTCCCGTTTTTCGTCTCAGTCCGGTCGAGATATTCGGCCCAACGCGCCATGAGGCTGCGGCGCTTGTCGAAAAAGTCGGTGCGGCGATAGGCCGCTTCCACCTTGTTGGGCAGCTTGTGCGCCAGCGCCTTGTCGGCAACCTCCTTGGGGAAGCGCGTCCGTTCCGATGACCAGTCGGTAAAGGCGGAGCGGAAGCCGTGGACGGTCACGCCCCTAATGCCATCATCGCGCAGCAACTTGGTCATGGTCATGTCGCTGATGGCCTTTTCGCCGTCATTGGAGAACACAAGGCCGAGATAGG
>JASGDV010000103.1:0-20415 GCA_049841255.1 Sphingobium sp. | reverse complement strand
CTCGTGCTCCTGCGCAGGCAGGAGCCCAGGGTTCCGGGCACCGCACTTCGGACTCTGGGCTCCTGCCTGCGCAGGAGCACGGCGCGTTTCCACTGGGTCGGGGTAGTCCAGATGGATCGGGGCAGTCCAGACGATTGCCGCCGGAGCCAGCCGCGCCCCGGCCGGAAAACGCACTTGGCGGTTTCATGCGTCAGGAGAAAATGGTGCTGCCGGTGAGGATTGAACTCACGACCTCAGCCTTACCAAGGATGCGCTCTACCACTGAGCTACGGCAGCACTTAATCGTCGCGCGGCCCTCATCGGGCGGCGGAGCCGGGCCTATGGCCGCGCATGGGCCGCTTGTCAAGGCGGCTTGCGGCGCGCGGGGCAATTTGCTTAAGCGCCGGTCATGACCAGCGGACAGGACGAACGCAAGGAGCGATTGGCGCAGGCCCTGCGCGACAATCTGCGCCGCCGCAAGGCGCAGGCGCGCGCCGGGACCGCCGACTCAAAGCCAGCCGAGAGCCGCCGCGACGGCGATGCCCAGCGCCACGACGACGCCGGCTGAAAGCGCGGGCCGCTTCATAGCGGCGCGCAGGCGGCCTTCAGCCAGTCGAGCGCCGCGCCGTCCAGTTGCGGCCCGACCACCTCCAGCACCTTCGCATGATAGGCGTCGATCCAGCCGCGCTCCTCGCCGCTCAGCATGTCCGCCGCGATCAGGTTACGGTCGATGGGCGCGAAGGTCAGCGTCTCGAAACCCAGCACTTCCTTCTCCGCGCCCGGCACCTCGCGTTCCTCGACCAGCACCAGATTTTCGATGCGGATGCCATATTCGCCGGTCTTGTAATAGCCCGGCTCGTTGGAAAGGATCATGCCCGCCTGCAACGGCTCGTCGCCGCCGCCGAAGGTCGCGATCCGCTGCGGCCCTTCATGCACCGACAGGAAGCTGCCGACGCCATGGCCGGTGCCATGGGCATAATCCAGCCCCTCCGCCCAGAGATATTGCCGCGCCAGCGTGTCGAGCTGCCCGCCGCGCGTCCCCTTGGGGAATAGCGCGCGGGCGAGCGCGACATGGCCCTTCAGCACCAGCGTGAAGCGGCGCTTCATCTCGTCGGTCGGCGTGCCGATGGCGACGGTGCGGGTCACGTCGGTCGTGCCGTCGCGATATTGCCCGCCCGAATCGACCAGATAGAGCGAATCGCGCTCGATGGGCCGGTTGGTCTTTTCCTCGACGCGGTAATGCACCACCGCGCCATTGGGTCCCGCGCCGCTGATCGTGTCGAAGGACAGGTCCTGCAATTCGCCGGTGTCGCGGCGGAACGACTCCAGCTTCGCCGCCGCGCCGAGTTCATCGACGCCGCCCCTGGGCGCTTCCACCGCGATCCAGTGCAGGAAGCGCGACAGCGCCGCCCCGTCGCGGCGTTGGGCCGCCTTGTGCCCGGCGATCTCGACCGGGTTCTTGATCGCCTTGGGCAGCACGGCCGGATCGCGCAGCGCCAGCACCTGCGCGCCGCCTTCCTCCAACCCCTCGAAGATCGCCGCCACCGCCCTTTCGGGATCGGCCACCACGGTCCTGCCCGCAAAGCCTTTCAGCGCATCGGGAAAGGCGGCGCGGTCATGCACCCGCACGGCGTTGCCCAGATGCTTGACCACCGCCTCGTCGATCTTCTCCGGCGCGACATAAAGGTCGGCGGTCGCGTCGGCGTTCACGACGGCATAGGCCAGCGCGACCGGCGTATGGTCCACGTCCCGCCCGCGGATGTTGAAGGTCCATGCAATCGAATCGAGCGCGGACAGCACCACGGCATCGGCCCGCTTCGACGCGAGCCAGTCCGCCATCTCCTGCCGCTTCTCCGCCGCGCTCTTCCCGGCATGACGGTCCTCATGCACCGCCAGCCTCGCGGCGCTGGGCGCGGGCCGGTCGGGCCAGACGGCATCGACCGGATTGCTGTCCACCGCCACCAGTTCCGCGCCGCGTTCCGCCAGCGCCTCGCTCGCCGCCTTCACCCAGGCGCGGGTGTGCAGCCACGGGTCGTAACCGATGCGCCCGCCCTGCGCGGCGTGCCGGCCCAGCCATTCCGCGACGGACGTCTGCGGCACGCTTTCATATTGCCAATGCGCGCCGTCCACCTGCTCGCGCACCTGCAAGGTATAGCGCCCGTCGACGAAGATCGCCGCTTCCTCCGGCAGCACCACGGCGCTGCCCGCCGACCCCTGAAAGCCGGTCAGCCACGCCAGACGCTGGGCATAGGCGCCGACATATTCGCTCATATGCTCGTCGGTCAGCGGCACGACGAAACCGTCCAGCCGGTCGTGCGCCAGTTGCGCGCGCAGGGCGTTGAGACGGTCTTCATAGGTGGACATTGCAGCTTCCTCGTCTATCGGCCCTTGGCAGAGGCCGCAAAGCCGACAACATAGAGGGCGGCGGGCGCTTATGCCAGCATCCGCCGCCGCAACGAAGAAGATGGAAGCTGAATGACCACGACCGCCCAGCCCGCCCCCACGCCCCCTCTCGCCGCCCGCCGTCCGCACAGCTTCACCCGCCACGGCGTCACGGTGGAGGATGATTGGGCATGGCTGCGCGATCCGGGCTATCCCGATGTGAAGGACAAGGATGTCCTCGCCTATCTGGAGGCGGAGAACGGATATTTCGAACAGGCCATGGCCCCGCACAAGCCGCTGACCGACGCCCTCTTCGCGGAGATGAAGGGGCGCATCAAGGAAGATGACAGCTCCGTCCCGCAGAAGGACGGGGATTATGTCTACTGGCGCGCGTTCGAGGTCGGGGCGCAATATCGCAAATGGTATCGCAAGCCCGTCGCGGGCGGCGCGGACCAGTTGATCCTCGACGAACCCGCGCTGGCGGAGGGGCATGACTATTTCCGCCTCGGCGCGATGTCGGTCAGCCCGGACGGACGCTATCTCGCCTATGCCATCGACAATGACGGCTCCGAACGGTTCGAGGCGCGGATCAAGGACCTGACCACCGGCGAAATCCTGCCCGAAGTCATCCCCGGCACCCTTTCCGCCCTTGTCTGGACCAGCGACAGCAAGGGGCTGCTCTACGGCCTCGCCAACGAGAATTGGCGGACCGACAATGCGCGGCTGCACTGGCTGGGGCAGGGCGTGGAAAGCGATATCGAACTCTTCCACGAGGATGACGAAGGCTTCCGCGTGTCGGTGGGCCTCACTTCCTCGGAAAAATGGATCGTCATCGCGACCGGCGACCATGTGACGACCGAAGCATGGCTCCTCCCCGCCGACAATCCGACCGCCAGGCCCTTATTGGTATCGGCGCGCAAGCCGGGCCGCGAATATGATGTCGATGAGCATGAAGGCACGCTCTACATCCGCACCAACGACGCCCATCCCAATTTCCGGCTGGTCAGGGCGTCGCTGGAAACGCCTGATCGATGGGAAGAGGTGATCGCGCCGGACGATCATTTCTATCTGACCGATTTCACGCTGTTCAAAAACTTCTACGTCACCGAAGGGCGGCAGGACGGCCTCGACCAGATCGAACTGCGCGATTACGCCACGCACGCGCCCCGACGCATCCCCTTCCCGGAGGCGAGTTATTCCGCCTCGCTGGACGACAATCCCGAATATGATGTGACCAGGCTGCGGATCGGCTATGAATCGATGGTCACGCCCGACACCATCTACGACTATCATCTGGATACGGGCGACCTCGAAGTCCTGAAGGTGCAGGAAATCCCCTCGGGCTATGACGCGACCCGCTACGAGACCGAGCGGCTGATGATCCCCGCGCGGGACGGGACGCCGATCCCTGTCTCCATCGTCTATCCCAGGGGGCTGCCCCGCGACGGCAGCGCGCCGCTGCACCTCTATGGCTATGGCGCTTACGGCATCGCGATGGAGCCGGGTTTCTCCACCACGCGGCTGTCGCTGCTGGACCGGGGCTTCGCCTTCGCGCTTGCCCATATCCGGGGCGGGGACGATCTCGGCCAGCAATGGTATCTCGATGGTAAGCTCGACAAGCGCACCAACACGTTCAACGATTTCGTGGACGTGGCCAGGGGCCTCATCGAGCGCGGCTATACCCCCAAGGGCCGGATCAGCATCTCCGGCGGATCGGCGGGCGGCGAGCTGATGGGCGCGGTCATCAACTCCGATCCGGACCTGTGGGGCGCGGTGGTGGCGCATGTGCCCTTCGTCGACGTGCTCAACACCATGCTGGACGAGACGCTGCCGCTGACGCCCGGCGAATGGCCCGAATGGGGCAACCCCATAGAGGACAAGGCGGCGTTCGAGACGATCCGCGCCTATGATCCCTATGGCAATGTCCGCGCGCAGGACTATCCGCCGCTGATGGTGACGGCGGGCCTCAACGACCCCCGCGTCACCTATTGGGAACCGGCCAAATGGGTGGCGAAGCTGCGCGCGGCGAAGACCGACAGCAACCTCCTCATCCTCAAGACCAATATGGGCGCGGGCCATGGCGGCAAGTCGGGCCGCTTCGAAAGCCTGCATGAAACGGCGGAGGAATTCGCCTTCATCCTCTGGCAACTGGGCGTGGCGGAGGGGTGAGCGTCTTGCCCTTTTCTCCGTTCGGGCTGAGCCTGTCGAAGCCCCGTCCCGCGCTTGCCGAAGGGCCTAGGGCGAACGGAGAAATCTGATGTCCTCCACCTACACCACGCATATCGCCGCGCTGCCGGAACATATCGATGTGCTCGGCCATGTGAACAACGCGGTCTGGGTGCAATGGATGGAGCAGGTCGCGACCGAGCATTGGACGCGGGACGCCGACCCGGCGCATCTCGACGCCTATGTCTGGGTCGTGACCCGGCATGAGATCGACTATCGCGGCAATGTGAAGGAGGGGGAGGTCGTCACCGTCCGCACATGGATAGCCGAACCGCCGCGCGGCGCCCGCTTCGACCGCCTCATGGAATTCACCGGCCCGGACGGCAAGGTGAAGGTCGCCGCCAAATCCACCTGGGCGATCATCGACAGGGAAAGCGGCCGCATCCTGCGCGTCCCGCCGGACGTCGCCGCGCCCTTTCTGGACGGCTGATCCCGTTTAGACGCATTCCCGCGCGGTGGCGGTGCGGACGCTGTCCAGCGGATGCAGGCGCAACCGCGGCCCCGTCCGCATGACCTGCCCCGGAAGCGGATGGCCCAGCAGGACTCCGAACGTCCGCGCGACCTCGATCAGCGCGTCGAGGTCGATCCCCGTCTCATGCCCGCTCTCATGCAGGAAATGGACGAGGTCCTCCGTGCAGACATTGCCCATCGCGCCTGGCGCGAAGGGGCATCCTCCCGTCCCGCCCAGGGCGGATTCATAGCGGGTGATGCCCATGTCCAGCGCGGCGGCGACGTTCACCAGCGCAAGGCCCCGGCTGTTGTGGAAATGCAGCGTGATCTCCGTATCCGGCAGCGCCTCCAATATCGCGCCGCACACCTGCCGCACGATGGCGGGCGTGGCCATTCCCGTGGTGTCGCCCAGCATCAGGCGATGGATGCCCGCCCCGGCATAGGCCCGCGCGATCTCCACCACGCGGCTGACCGCCACATCCCCTTCGAAAGGACAGCCGAAGGCGACGGCGATGCTGCCTTTAAGGGCGATCCCGGCGGATGCCGCCGCTTCCGCGATGTTCGCCAGCCCTTCGAGCGAGCCTGCGATGGACCGGTTGAGGTTCTTGGCATTGTGACTTTCGCTGGCGGAAAGGAACAGGGCGGCTTCGTCCGCGCCTGCCTCCGCCGCCGCCAGGACGCCCTTGATATTGGGCGTGAGCGCCAGCACGCGCGCTCCGGGCGGCGCCTGGATGCCCCGTATCACGTCCGCCGCGTCGGCCATCTGCGGCACGGCGCGCGGCGATACGAAGGCGGCCGCGTCGATGGACCGGATGCCGCAGGCAAATAGCTTGCCGATCAGGTCCAGCTTGGTCGCGGTGGGAAGGATCACGGCTTCGTTCTGAAGGCCGTCGCGCAACCCCACCTCGGTAATCGCGATCTTCATGCCTGTCCTCTCCTGCGGTTTGCGCCATTGTGTCGAAGCGCGCGCCGCAGGGCAAGACGGTCAGCGCAAGGTGGCCGACGCCAGATCGTCGATGACCGGCTCGCTTTCCATATCCTCCCGCTCGGCGGCCTGCCGCGCCCACATGGCGGCATAGAGGCCGTCCGCGCGCACCAGGTCGGCATGACGCCCCCGCTCCACGATGCGCCCCTGATCCAGCACGATGATCTCCTCCGCATCGACCACGGTCGAAAGCCGGTGTGCGACGATCAGCGTCGTGCGGCGGCGGGAGATGGAACGGAGCACTTCCTGAATCTCCGTCTCCGTCCGGCTGTCGAGCGCGCTCGTCGCCTCGTCCAGCACCAGCACCGGCGGGTCCTTCAGCAATGTGCGGGCGATGGCCACCCGCTGCTTCTCCCCGCCCGAGAGCTTGAGGCCCCGTTCCCCGACTCGCGTGTCATATCCCTGCGGCAGGCCCATGATGAAGTCGTGGATGGACGCCGCCTTCGCCGCCGCCTCGATCTCTTCCTGCGTCGCGCCTTCCCGGCCATAGCCGATATTATAACCGACCGTGTCGTTGAACAGCACCATGTCCTGCGGCACGATGCCGATGGCGGAACGCAAGGATTGCTGCGTCACCCCGGCGATGTCCTGCCCGTCGATGGCGATGCGCCCGCCCTGAATGTCGTAGAAGCGGAAGAGCAGCCGCGCGATGGTCGACTTGCCCGCGCCCGAAGGCCCGACGATGGCGAGCGTGTGGCCCGCCGGGACGGAGAAGCTGACGCCGTGCAATATCTCGCGCTCCGGGTCGTAGCCGAAGCGGACCTGATCGAAGCGCACTTCGCCCGCCTCGACATGCAGCATCGGCGCGCCGGGGGCGTCGGCGATCTCCGCCTGCGTATCGATCAGCCTGTACATCGCCTCCATGTCTATGAGACCCTGCCGGATCGTGCGATAGACCATGCCGAGCAGGTCGAGCGGGCGGAAAAGCTGGCTCAGCATCGTGTTCACCAGCACCACGTCGCCGGTGCTGAACTGCCCCTTGCTCCATCCCCAGACGGTATAGCCCATCGCCCCCGCCATCATCAGGTTGGTGATGAGCGACTGGCCGATATTGAGCCAGGCGACGCTGTTCTCGCTCCTGACCGCCGCGTCGGCATAGCGGCGCATGGCATGGGCATAGCGGGCGGCCTCGCGGTCCTCCGCGCCGAAATATTTGACCGTCTCGAAATTCAGCAGGCTGTCGACCGCATGGGCGACCGCGCTGGTGTCGAGGTCCACCATGTCGCGGCGAAGCTGGCTGCGCCATTCGGTGACGATCCGCGTGAACCAGATGTAAAGCCCGACCATGACCAGCGTCGCGGCGACCAGCCCCGGCCCGAACTTCACGAAGAAGATGATGCAGACCGCCGCCAGTTCCAGCACCGTGGGCGCGATGTTGAAGAGCAGGAAATAGAGCATCGTGTCGATGCTTTTCGTGCCGCGCTCCACGATCTTGGTGACCGCGCCCGTGCGCCGGTCGAGGTGGAAGCGAAGCGACAGGCGGTGGAGGTGGACGAAGACCTCGTCGGACAGGCGGCGGCCCGCCTCCTGCCCCACCCGCTCGAATATGGCGTTGCGCAGATTGTCGAACAGGACGCTGCCGAAACGCGCGCCCGCATAGGCGACGACCAGCGCAATGGCGAGGCCCGCCGCCGGTTCCATGCCGGGCGTCATCCGGTCGATGGCGGCCTTGTAGGCGAAGGGCATGGCGAGGCTGACCAGCTTGGCCACCAGCACCAGCGCCATGGCGACGACGACGCGGCGGCGCAACGCGGGCGCGTCGGCGGGCCAGAGATAGGGCAGGAAGCGGCGCAGCGTGGCCCATACGGGCGGAACGGGCGCGCCGCTATCGGGAGAGGAAGGAGGCATGGCCTCTTATGTAGGATGTCCTGCGCGGAATCGGAACCACCCGTCCGCGCTCAGCAGGAAGGGAACGCCCTCAAGGCTCTCCCTTCGACTCCTGCATCCGCCGCTCGGCGAACCATTGCTCCAGCATCTTGGCGGTGCATCCGGTAAAGCCGTTGCTGCCGATGGCGGAGCAACTGCCCGGCAGGTTCTGCCGCTGCACCTGTTCCATCGTCGCGACCTGACTGCCCCAGCCGGGTCCGCCCGACGGTTCGGGCTTCTCCCGCAATTTCTTGGGGATGCGATAGCGTTCGGATTCCGGCTTGCGCGCGCATACGACGATCTCGTCGCTCTCGCCCTTGGGGCAGGGGTCGTCGCCATAGACGACCAGCGTGAACACCTTGCTCGGCGGATCGGCAGGCGTCGGGGGCGGGGCGGGGGCCGCCTGCGCGGCCGTCCCCGCCATCAGCAGGAGGGAGGGCCACAGGGCACGAAAACGCATCACGCAAATCCTTCCATTTCGCCCCTGTCTCTCCCCATGTGCCCATGATGGGGAAGTAGCCAAAAACCGTGCCGCTTGACTAAATTCGTGCTCCTGCGAAGGCACTCGAATGAGACAAGTGGCTCGTGAGAGCCCAGATCGGACGGCAGAGAATTACAAGACGCCGCCGCCAGACCATTTCCGTCAGACCCGTTCCACCGGCTCAGGGCTGGTCCGGCGCGCCGCCCGTCGGCTCCTCGGCCTGCTGCTGTTGAGCCGCCGCCGCGCGCGCCTTTTCCTCCGCCACGGCCTGCGCTTCGATGGCCTTGCTGTCCGCGTCGATGGTGGAAAGCCGCCGGGCGCGCTCCGCCTCGACCAGGTCCTTCCAGCTTGCGCTGTCCGCCTGCTGCCGCTCCGCCTTGGCCAGCCGCGCCAGTTGCGCGAAGCATCCCGTCGTACCGCCTCCGCCGACCGGAGAGCAGCTTTCCGTGCCGCTGCGGCCCACATATTCCATCGACCGCACCCGCTCGCCCCATGCCTGATGGCTCGGCTGGTTGGGGTCGCCGCGCAGCGGTTCGGGAATGCGATAGCGTTCCTTCTCGTCCTTGCGCGCGCACACGACGATGTCGTTGCCCGCGCTCTGCGGACAGGGATCGTCGCCATAGACGATGACCAGATTCACCTTCTCATTGTCCGGCGCGGCGGCGGGCGCGGCCTGATCGGCGGGGCCGGTTTGCGCCAGCGCGGACGCGGGCAGGGCGGCGCCCGCCATCATCAGGGCGGCAAGGGCGATCATGGGCGTCTTCATCATCTTACGTCCTTTTCAGATGCGCTTCGACAGCGCGATGGCGGCACGACAGCCCAGACGGATGGCGCCCGACAATAAGGGATAGGCCGGAGCCTGCTCCGCGCCATGGGCGATGGCCGTGTCGCGATGCTCGGCCTCCTCCGCCTGAAAATCCGCGACGGCGGCGGAGAGTTCCGGATCGTCCTCTCCCAGTTGTTGCAGTTGTTCCGAATAATGCAGGTCGATTTCGGTTTCGATGGCGGCGGTGCAGGCCATGGCGGCGCGCGGCCCGATGGCTGCCGTCACCGCGCCCAGCGCGAAACCGGCGACGTTCCAGATCGGCGTCAGCGCCGTCGGCCGCACGCCCCTTCGCGCGATCATCGCGTCGAATGTCTTGCGATGGCGCTCTTCCTGTGCCGCCATGCCCGCGATCAGCCGCGCGTCGGGATGCCGGTCGCCCATCACCGCCAATTGTCCCGCATAGATGCGCGTCGCGCCGAATTCGCCCGCCTGATCCACGCGCAGCATGGAAGCGCGCGCCCTGTCGCTGACCTTATGGCCGGGGCGGGGGAAATCCTTCGCTGCGCTCATGCCGTCGCTCCCTTGCGGCTCAACAGCCCCAAGATGGCGACCATCGCCCCCAGCGACAAGAGCCCGTTATAGCCGGCAAGCGAAATGCCGAAGAGGCTCCACGGCGCGACGTCGCATCGCGTGATCGGCGCGGCCATGATCCGGTCCATGATGTCGGCGGGGTTCCCGCCTCCCGGACTGGTCGAGCAGGCGGTCAACCCTTGCCACCACCCATATTCGACCCCCGCATGAAAGACGCCGATCCCCCCGCTCACCCCCATGGCGAGCGCCGCGAGCGCGGTGAACGCCGCGCTGACGCCGGGCCGCCCCTTCGCGGCAAAGGCGATCAGCGCCAGCACGATCGCGGCCATATGCGGATAACGCTGCCACCAGCACATTTCGCAGGGATGCAAGCCGCCCACATATTGCGAGACATAGGCTCCGCCCAGCAGGACCACGGGAACGATCAGCGCCAAAGCGCGGGCAAGCGGCAGATGCTTCATAAGGCCCGCTTAAACCCCCGCGCGCCTTTCGTCATGCTGAACTTGCGCGATAGTCATGGACAAATCTCAGCCCGGCGAGGCGGCTGATCCCGCCAGCAGCCCGCCGTCGATATTCACTTCCGTCCCGGTGACATAGCCGGCCTCGTCGGATGCGAGCGTCACGGCGATGGCGGCCACTTCCTCCGGCATCCCGAATCGCTTCAGCGGCGTATCGGCAACCAGAGCCTGCATCCGGGCCTCCCGGTCGGGACCATTGCCCAGCATCGGTTCCCAGATGGGTGTCAATATGGCGGCGGGATGAATGGAATTGCATCGGATCTTCCAGCCCTGCTGCGCGCAATACAGGGCGACGGTCTTGCTGTGATTGCGGATCGCCGCCTTGGACGAGGCATAGGCCGCCGCGCCCGGAATGCCCACCAGCCCGGATCTGGAGGAAATATTGATGATCGATCCGGTCCCCCGCGCCTTCATCGCCCCGATCGCGTAGCGGCAGCCCAGAAACGTGCCGTCCAGATTGACGCGATGAACCGCGCGCCAGTCGGCAAGGCTGGCATGTTCGGGATCGTGGGCGGCCATGCCCCGCTCAAACCCCGTCACGCCCGCATTATTGACCACCACATGGGCGGTCGGCACCATTTCCGTCAGCCTGCGCCAGTCGGCTTCCTCGCGCACGTCTAGCTTTTCGAACCGGCACCCGATTTCCGCCGCCGCCGCCGCGCCGGACGCTTCGTCCAGATCGGTGACGATGACTAAAGCGCCTTCGTCATGGAACCGTACGGCGATAGCGCGCCCGATGCCCCGCGCGGCGCCCGTGATGACGCAAATCTTGTCCTTCAATCTTGGCATGACAGTCCCGAAACCAGAGGGCCGGTGGGCGGATGAGGCCACCGTTGAAAGCCGCGCCGCCTTTTAGCGGTGACGCCGGATCATTTCAAAACTCCTGCCTCGCGCGTCCAGTCCACTCTCACTTCGTCCCCGGCTTCCTCCCCGCCGCCTGCGCCTGCGCGATGGCGGTGTGAGGCGATCCCGCCAGCCGCGTGATCGTCTTCAGCGCATAGTCGAGCTGGAAATCCTCGATCCCCTTCTTCTTCAGCTCCTCCGCCGTCGCGGTGAAGCGGGGGTCGTCCTTGGTATCTTCCTCCAGCGCGCCATTGTCCGTCTTGATCTCGTTGATGAGGTGGCGGCGCAGGTCGCTTTCGCGGAACTTCGGGCGGTTCTTGTAATCGGGGTCGGAAAGCTGCGGAACCTTGATGTCCGGCTCGATCCCGCCTTCCTGTACGGACCGGCCCGAAGGCGTGTAATAGCGTGCCGTCGTCAGCTTGAGCGCGGTGGTGTTGGAAAGCGGGAGCATCGTCTGCACGCTCCCCTTGCCGAAGCTCCTCTCGCCCATCACCAGCGCGCGATGCTGGTCCTGCAATGCCCCCGCCACGATCTCCGAGGCCGAAGCCGATCCCGCGTCCACCAGCACGATCACCGGCAATCCCTTCGCGTCGTCGCCCGGCTTGGCGTAATAGCGTTCGATGTCGCCCTTGTTCCGCCCGCGCTGCGACACGATCTCGCCCCGCTCCAGGAAGCTGTCGCTCACCGCCACCGCCTCGTCCAGCAATCCCCCCGGATTGGATCGCAGGTCGAGGATATAGCCCGTCGGCTTATGCCCCAGCGACGTGTCGATGCTGCGGAACGCCTGCCGCACGTCCGCGCCGGTATTGGCGGAAAAGCTGATGATGTTGATGATGCCGACGCCGTTCTTCACTTCCCACTTCACGGGCTTCAACTGGATGATCTCGCGCGTCAGCGTCAGTTCGATGGGCTTGTCGCGGCCGGGGCGCACGATGGTGAGCTTGATCTGCGTGCCCGGCTGGCCCCGCATCTTGTCCACGGCTTCATCCAGCGTGCCGCCATAGATCAACTGCCCGTCCAGATGGGTGATATAGTCGCCCGCCTTGATCCCCGCGCGCCAGGCCGGGGTATCCTGCGTCGGCGCGATCACCTTGACCGCGCCGTCCTCCTGCGTGACCGAGAGGCCCAGGCCCCCATAGCTCCCCTCCGTCTGCGTCCGCAGATTCTGGAAATCCCGCGCGTCGAGGAAGCTCGAATGCGGATCGAGGCTGGCCAGCATCCCGTCGATCGCGCCCTTGATGAGCTTTTCGTCGTCCACCTTCTCCACATAGTCGGTGCGGACTTTCTGGAACACGTCCATGAATTCGTCGAGCGCCTTGTAGCTGCTGGCGTCGGCATCGGCGAGCGCGGCGGTGGTGGCGGGAATGAGCGCAAGCGCGCCGAGCGCGACCGCGCCCTGCAGAAAAGCCGATTTCATGGGTGTCCTTGGCATTGGCATCGTGAAGCCGTCATAGGCGGATTCGCGGCGGACGCAAAGCTCCGCTCGACCCCCGCCGCCTCTTTTCGACAAGCGTTGCGTCCATGCGCGCTTTCCCATGGGACTTGAGCCCAAAGCCCGCCTCGGGCATGGAGGAGCGATGCGCCTCCATCCCTGCTTCGCCGCCGCCGCGTCCTTCCTTGTCCTGCTGGCCTCCTGCGTCGCTCCGCCGCAACAGCCGCCCGCGCCGTCTCCGGCCCCTGCGCCTGCGCCCGAGCCGACCCCAACGCCCATGGCGATGGAATGGCACGACCGTCCCGTCGCGCCGGGCAACTGGAGCTATCGCGCCGAAGCAGGCGGCACCGTCGCCGCCTATGGCGCGGGAGCGGCGCCCCTCCTCTCCATCCGCTGCGACACCGCGACCCGGCGGATCAGCGTCACCCGCCCCGGCGCGGCGCAGGGGACGATGACGATCCGCACCAGCTATGGCGCGATGGCGTGGCCTACGGTCCCCTCCACGACCGTCGCGCCGCAGACGGTCGCCATCCGCGCCGCCAGCGATCCCGGGCTCGACCAGATCGCCTACAGCCGGGGCAAGTTCGCGGTGGAGGTGGCAGGCCATCCGCCCCTCATCCTGCCCAACTGGGCGGAAGTGTCCCGCGTGATCGAGGATTGCCGCTAGACCTGGGGCTTCCTACAGCAGCCCCCACCGCTCCGCCACGCGCAGCGCGGAGTTGGAGAGGCGGCGCGACAAGGGCGGCGTCTTGCCCGCGTTGATATGGGGGAAGGGTTCGTCCGGCACCTTCGCGCCGATGAAGCCGCATAGCTGTTCCCACTGGTCGCCATCCTCCCAGCACAGCACCCGCACCCGCTCGCCTAGATAATCCTGCGCTTCCCGGTTATGCGCGCGATAGAAGGCGATATGCGCGTCGCGGGCATTGTCCGGATAATGATATCCGTAAGCGAGCTTGCGCGCATGGCGCAGCGGGCGCGACTGGCGCGCATGACGGGCGAGGCTGTCGAACCAGACCTCCGCGCTTTTCCGCACGGTCAGCACGAATTTCGCGTCGGGATAGCGGTCCGCCAGTTCCCGGTACATCAGCGGATAGGGCCAGTCCTCGAAGCTCTCGAAACGGTCGATCTCCTCCAGCACGGGTTCGATCCGCCGCTCGCGATACGCTTTGAGCAGGTCCCGGCGATAGCCCATATGCCTGTAGCCCAGCTTCTGGAAACAGGCGCCCAGCGTGGTGGTGCCCGTCTTGTTCAATCCGATGCCGAAGACCTTGGGCCTGCCCCCGTCCGGCCTCGCCTCGGGAGTCTGGGCGGCGGGCTGCGGCGGGACATGCGGCGCGCCGTCCTTTCCCTTCGATTCCATGCGGGTTTGGAACGCGGATGATTCCATGGCCTTCTCCTCTACGGAGAAGCTAGGATCGTCCTCTTCCCTTTGTCACCGGCCCTTTGGGGGCAATGCCGATGCGCCATGCCGGGCGGCGCGCGTCTTTTCGGCACGGACGAACAAGTATGATTCGAAAAAAGAATATTACAAGCCTTGATCCTTCGCCCCGTCTGATTCACAAATCGCTTCGTGGCCGGTTCGACCAGCCACGCGGGCTTCAACAAGCGAAAGGAGGTGATCCGATGTCTCATGGTTCAGCAAGGGGGTCGGTCAAGTCCATTCGGGGAACGCGCCGCTGAGAGACGCTTCAGGCGTCGACCTTTCCGGACAGCAGGGATTTCAGGGAAGCCGATAAACAGGCCGTCCCCGTCCCGCCGGACGACAAGCGCGAACAACGTCAACTGATTGGGCGGCACATCCGGCCGCTGACCATGTCAATGATGGGCCGTCGGGTTTTGCCCGGCGGCCCCTCTCATGTCCGGCGCGCGCCTTTGGAAAAGCGCGCGCGCAGGGCGACCAGCACGCCGGACGCGGCGATCACCGCCATCCCCAATATCGTCAGCGCGTCGGGCATATGGTGAAAGATCAGCCATCCGAACAGCCCCGACCACAGCAGATGGGTATAGGAAATCGGTCCCAGCAGCGACGCTTCGGCATAGCGATAGGCCGCCGTGATCAGGAAATGCGCCAGCCCGCCCGACAGGCCCAGCAACAGGAACAGCGCGATATCGAACCCGCCCGGCGCCGTCCCGAACCAATAATAGGGTAGGGCGAGGCCGAAACTGATCGCCCCGACCAACGCGACATAGAATAGCAGGGCGACGGTCTGTTCCGTGCGCGCCAGCACGCGGGAAAGCAGATAATAGACGACGCCCACCGCCACGTTGCACAGCGCCAGCAACACGCCCAGCGGGTCCAGCCCGCTTCCCGGCCGCACGATCAGCAATATGCCCGCAAAGCCCAGCAGGGCGGAAATCCATCCCACCGCGCCGATCTCCTCCCCCAGGACGGGGCGCGCGCACAGCGTCATGCACAGCGACGATGGCGGTCGTCTCCGCGACGGGCATCCGCTGAAACGCCATGCCGATCAGCAGCGACCCCGCCGCCAGGCTGACCGCCCGAACGATCACCAGCCCGGTCCGGTTCGTCCGCATCAGCCCGCGCCCGTGGATCGGTCCCAGCAGCATCACCATCAGCATGGTGTGGACGATGTACCGGATCGCCATGACCAGCGGCACCGGATATTCCGCCACCAGATATTTGCTGATCGAATCGTTGCAGGCAAAGGTGAAGGTCGCGCCCAGCACCAGCAATATGCCGCGCATCGGATGATGCACGATCCCCGGCGCCGTCGCCGTCCTGCGGGAAGGGCGCTCGCCATTCTCCGGCGCGGAGGGGGAAAGGGGAAGGGCTGCGGCTTTCTGCATGGCTTTCCAGAGGACAAGGGCGGTCGGTGGACCGACCCCTCCCACCCACGCCGCCGCCGCGCCCCGCGAAGCACAGGCCATCGCGCGAACCGTCGGCAGGACTGAAGGAAAGAAAGGTTTCCGCCCGAAACGGATGCCCTCTAGGCATGAGAAGGCCGATCGGTCAACCGCGCGGGGCGGAAAGGCGGAGGAAGGCCAGCCGTCTGGAACACAGGCGCAACCGGCCGTGCGGGGCGGACAACCCTGTCTGTCTGCGATCGTTCTTATCTACGACGCGACCGAAAGCGGCCAATTGTGGACCTTCAACCTCCGTCATCCCAGCGAAAGCTGGGATCCCTCTTCTTGCGGCACAAGTCAGGCGTCAAAGAGATCCCAGCTTTCGCTGGGATGACAAAGAGAAGTGTCTGAAATCCACCTCTGGCGGACATAGGTAAAACCGCCTTATATACCAGTCAGGGAGTTTTCATGGCTGACCATTGCTGTGCCGGAAAAGGAAAGGAGCTTGAACGGCTTGCCCGTCAGGTAGAGCAGCGCCGCGTCCTCCAGATCGTGCTTGTCATCAATGCGGTGATGTTCCTCGCTGAGTTTACGGCAGGGGCGGTCGCAGGGTCCGCGGCGCTGATGGCTGACAGCGTGGACATGCTGGGCGACGCGCTGGTCTATGGATTGAGCATCTTCGCGCTTTCCCGCTCCGACCGTTGGAAAGGCGGCGCGGCTTTGGCCAAGGGCGTCTTCATTCTCGCCTTCGGCATTGGCATAGCCATCGACATCCTTGCGAAAATCAAATCGGGCATCCCTCCGTCATCGACGTTGATGCTGCTGTTCGGCGCTATCGCCCTGGCCGCGAATCTGATTTGCCTCAGACTGCTGTGGCGCTTCCGGCAGCAGGATGTGAACATGGCAAGCACCTTCGAATGTTCGCGCAACGACGTCATTTCAAACATGGGTGTTCTTGCTGCCGCCGGGGCGGTGGCGCTGACGGCTTCCCCTTGGCCTGACATCGTGATCGGCGCGTTCATCGCGTTTCTTTTTCTGCGCTCCGCGCTTCATGTCATCCGCACGTCGATACCCGTCGTTCGGGCATCGGCCTGACGGGTTGCAAGCGCCCGCTTTCCTCCTGAAATCCTACCGCTCCACTCCCTTCGCCTTCCCCCCCTGCCCGCGCGGCGGTATAGCCCAGATAGCCCGTGCCGAAGAGCGCATAGAGCGGTTCGGGCAGCGCCTCCAGATAGGCGCGCATCCCCTCGACGATGGCCGCCGCCATGGACGGCCGGATGCCCGCGATCAGGCCCATCGGGATCGACCACAGCAGCAGCCCGTACATGATATAGAGGAAGGCGGGCCGTGCCCGCCTGACCCACGCATCGTCCTCCTCCGCCATCGCCTCAGCCGCCGGTTCCCGTCTGCTCATGTCGCCTCTCCTTAACCGATCCGGTTCGCCAGCCATCCGTAAAGAAAGGCTTCGTTGGCGGGCCTGCTTTCCGCCAGCGCGATATAGCGTTCCCCCTGCAACGCTTCGAGCGCCTTCAGCAGCACCCGCTCCCCCGCGCGTCCGCGTAGCGCCATGAACGCGCCCAGCGCCGCCAGCGTCTTCGCGCCGACCTTCCGGTCGACCGTCAGGTCGGGATTCCTTCTGGTTGCGATTGAGCGCGTTGAGCCCCCGCTGGAGGAATTCCGTCGCCACCGCCGGACCCATATTGACCCCGGTGTCGAACAGTTCCGCGGCCGCCTCCGGCGCGATCTCCGCCGCGAAGGCATAGCCCGGCTTCTCCCAGTAAAGCCGCCGGTAGATGCTTTCCGCCACGGCCCGCGGCATCTTCCGCATGTCCCCGGCATAGCCGTTCTCCCGCGCCACCGCCTGCGTGATGCCCCAGTTGGTCGGCCCCCCGCGATCGGCCGGATGGTTGCTATAACCCCCTTCGCGTTCGATCAGCTCGTCGATCAGCCCCGCAATGTCCATGTCCGCCTGCCCCTGTTTCCGGAAGGCGAATCATTTATCCCATATGGTTCGCTGTAGGACAGCAAAAACCACGCGGGACCCAGGAAATAGGAAAAATAGGAGGAACGAAAAAAAAACGGCGAAGCTTCGCTATCTCATTCGCTATCTTGGTCGGGACGAGAGGATTCGAACCTCCGACCCCCACACCCCCAGTGTGATGCGCTACCAGGCTGCGCTACGTCCCGACCGGAGCCGCGGCACATAGAAGCATGTTCGATAACATGCAAGGCCCTCCCGCACCGCTTTTTGCGCTTCGCCCCGTTCCCTAATCATATTGCCTCGCCGGTCCCGCTGTGTTAGCCGCCCGCCCTTGATCCGTGGGTGCCCGACGCGCCCGCGACTGGACAAGAGAACAAGGCGAAAGTCCCATCATGCTTATAACCCCAGCTTTTGCCCAGACCGCTGGCGGGCAGGCATCCGGCGCTTCCATGCTGGTGCAGATGCTGCCGCTGGTCCTGATCTTCGTGGTCTTCTGGTTCCTGCTGATCCGCCCGCAGCAAAAGCGGATGAAGGATCACAAGGCCAAGATCGACGCGGTGAAGAAAGGCGATCAGGTCGTCACCGGCGGCGGCCTCGTCGGCAAGGTCGTCCGCGTCGACGACGTCTATGTCGATGTGGAACTGGCGCCGGGCATGAAGGTGAAGGCCGTCAAGGGCACGCTGTCCGATGTCGTCGATCCCATGACCGCCAAGCCTGCGAACGACTGAGCGCCCGATGCTGAACTTCTCGCGCTCGGCGGTCATCGCGATCGTGCTGCCGCTGCTCATCGGCATATTGTGCGCCGTGCCCAGTTTCCTGCCGGACGCGACCGTCGAAAAGCTGCCCAAATTCATGCAGACCCGCGTGAACCTGGGCCTCGACCTGTCGGGCGGCAGCCACCTGCTGCTCGAAGCCTCCACCCAGGATGTCGCGAAGCAGCGGCTCACCAATATGGAGGAGCAGGTCCGCACGGAACTGCGCCGGGGCGAACCGAAGATCGCGGTCGGAGACATCTCCAGCCGTGACGGCAAATTGAGCTTCATGGTGCGCGACCCCTCGCAGGTCGACGCCGCCGTCGAGCGCATCCGCCCACTGACGCAGGGGGCGGGCCTCACCGGCCAGCGCGACTTCAATGTCGAGGTGGTGAACAGCTCCACCATCGTCATCACGCCCACCGATGCGGGCATCAACAATGCGGTGAAGAGCGCGATGGAAGTCGCGACCGAAGTCATCCGCAAGCGCATCGACGAAATGGGCACCCGCGAACCCACCATCCAGCAGCAGGGCGACAACCGCATCGTGGTGCAGGTGCCGGGCCTTCAGAATCCCAAGGCGCTGAAGGATCTTCTCGGCCAGACCGCGAAGCTCGAATTCAAGCTGGTCGACACCACCGCCAATCCGGCGGAAGTGGCGCAGGGCCGCGCCCCGGTGGGCAGCGAAATCCTGCCCTATCCCGACAATCCGTCCCGCGTGCCGGTGATCGCGGTCAAGCGGCAGGTGATGGTGTCGGGCGAGGACCTGACCGACGCGACGCAGGGCTATGACCAGAATAATCAGGCCATCGTCAACATCCGCTTCAACGGATCGGGCGGCCGCAAATTCGGGCAGGTGACGTCGCAGAATGTCGACCGTCCCTTCGCCATCATCCTTGACGGCAAGGTGCTGTCGGCGCCGAACATCAACGAACCGATTCTGGGCGGCTCCGCGCAGATCAGCGGCAATTTTACCGTCGAGAGCGCCAACCAGCTCGCCATCGCGCTGCGGTCGGGCAAGCTGCCCGTCGCGCTGACGGTGGTGGAGGAACGCACCGTCGGACCGCAGCTTGGCGCCGATTCGATCCGCGCGGGCCTGATCGCCTCCGTGATCGCCGTGGTCGCGGTCGCGGCCTTCATGTTCCTGAGCTACGGGCGCTTCGGCCTCTATGCCAATATCGCCGTGACCATCAACGTGCTGGTCATCCTGGGCGTCATGGGCATATTGGGCGCGACGCTGACCCTGCCGGGCATCGCCGGTTTCGTGCTGACCATCGGCACGGCGGTGGACGCCAACGTCCTCATCTACGAACGCATCCGCGAAGAGCGGCGGCGGGGCAGGGGCGTGGTGCAGGCCATCGAATATGGGTATAAGGAAGCCAGCCGCACCATTTTCGAAGCAAATGTCACTCACGCCATCGCGGGCGGCATCATGCTGGCGCTGGGGTCGGGACCGATCAAGGGTTTCGCCATCGTGCTGCTGATCGGCATCGCCACCAGCGTCTATACGGCCGTGACCTTCACGCGCGTGCTGGCGGCTCACTGGCTGCGCACCCAGCGCCCGACCGAAATCAACATCTGACGGGGCGGGAGAGAATATATGAAACTGCTTAAGCTCGTCCCCGACAATACCAATATCGGCTTCGTCAAGCTGCGGCACTGGGCGTTTGCGCTCACGGCGCTGCTGACGGTGCTGGCGATCGGCGCGACGCTTCATCGCGGCCTCAATCTCGGCGTCGATTTCGTCGGCGGCCTGATGATCGAGGCGAAGTTCCAGGAAGCGCCCCAACTGGACAAGGTGCGTTCGACCGTCGACCGGCTGGGCGTGGGCGACGGATCGCTCCAGCAGTTCGGCGATCCAAAGACGGTGCAGATCCGCCTGCCGCTCCCCGAAGAGGGCGGCGCGGGCGCGGCCAACGCCATCGTCGAAAAGGCGCGCAGGGCGATGGCGGCGGAATTCCCCGGCGTCACCTTCTCCCGCTATGACACGGTGTCGGGCAAGGTGTCGGACGAGCTGATCCGGAACGGCGTGCTGGCGGTCCTGCTCGCCATCGTCGGCATCGCGATCTTCTCCTGGTTCCGTTACGAATGGCAGTTCGGCGTCTCCACCTTCGTCGCGATCGTGCACGACGTGCTGATGACGCTGGGTTTCTTCGCCATCACGCAACTGGAATTCGACCTCAACATCGTCGCCGCCGTGCTGACCATCGTGGGCTATTCGATCAACGACAAGATGGTGATCGATGACCGCATCCGTGAGAATATGCGCAAATACCGGCAGATGGACATGCGCGCGCTGATCGACCTGTCGGTGAACGAGACGCTGCCGCGCACGGTAATGACCTCGCTGACCATCAT
>JASGDV010000102.1:0-8964 GCA_049841255.1 Sphingobium sp. | reverse complement strand
GCCACGCCATTCTGACGGCGCATCCCCCTCACCCAGCTACGACTAAGGCAGCATGCTGCCCAAGTCTCCGCAACCCTCTCCCCGAAGGGGCGAGGGAGGGGCTTATGTCCGCAATCCACCCAAAACCGCCGCAAAACATGTCCCACTCAGCCTCGCCATGACCGCCTGCTGGCTCTGCAACCGCCCGCTCGGCCGACGGATCGAATGGCATCATCCCCTGCCCAAAAGCCGGGGCGGCCGGGACGTGGTTCCGCTGCATCCGATCTGTCACCGGACCATTCACGCGGCCCTTTCCAACGCCGAACTGGCGCGCGGCTATCAGGACCCGGTGCGGCTGCGCGCGCATCCCGGCATCGCCCGATTTCTCGGCTGGATCGCGGACAAGCCGCCGGACTTCCACGCGCCCACCCGGCGAAGGCATTGACGATCCCTCCATTTTCGCTTGCACTTTGCAACGGGAAAGGTGACTCTCCGGCCGTTCCATAAGAGAACGGGGGAGAGGATGATGCGTTATGCTGTTCTGGCGGCGATGCCGCTTGCGATGACTCTTGGCCTGACGGGGTGCGGCAGTCCCGCGCCCGCACCCGAAGCGGAAGAAGCGCCCGTCATGATGCAGGCGGGCGAATGGGCGCTGACCCGCAAGACCACCGGCTATAACACGCCCACGGTGACGCCCGCCGAATATCAGGCGGCGCTCAAGGAAGTGAAGGAAGACAAGGTCTGCGTCACCGTCGACGCGGCGGGCGTGCCGGACGCCAATGCCCTTGCCGGGACGGAAGGCAAGGATTGCACTTATAAGGACAAGCTGCTCCGCAAGGGACGGCTGATCGCGACCCTGTCCTGCAAGGCGGGCACCGGAACGTCGGAAATCGCGGTGGAGGGCAATTATACCGCCGACACGCTGACGCTGGGCAGCACCATGACGAAGACGGTGGGCGGCCAGCCCGTGCTGCGCACCACGCACGACCTCAGTGGCAAGCGCGTGGGGGAATGCCCGAAGGTCTAGGGAGAGCGGGGTGATCCTGCGCAGGCCCTATCGGCCATGAGCAGGCATCCAACCTTCGTCATCCCAGCGAAAGCTGGGATCTCTTTTGAGGCCTGATTGTGCCACAAGAAGAGAGATCCCAGCTTTCGCTGGGATGACGGAGAGGAGTGTCTGAAATCCACCCAAATGGAAGCGCACAGTGCTCCTGCCTTCGCAGGAGCATGGCTGAGCAAAAACAGACCGTCGCCAATCCGCCCAAACCCGCTATTCCAGCGCCGCGATCGCCCGCCGGTCGCAGCGTTTCGGTCCGCGCGGGACGGCCATGTAACCGGGCACCATGATCGACTGCCCGATCCGCAGCGGCGCGAAGCGTCTGCGCTCGATCCCTTCGCATTGCAGGAACAGTTCCAGCATCCGGGGCGGGGTGTCCCATTGCTCATAGGACAGGCGGAACGTGCCCCAATGGACGGGAATCGCGGTCGACGCCCCCAACCGTTCGAAGATGCGGACGGCCTGCTCCGGCCCGATATGCGCGGGCGAATCCATCTGCCCCCTCTCGAAGCGGAAAGCGCCGATGGGCAGGATGGCGAGGCGGATCGGCCCCAGCCGCGCCGCTTCGTCCGGCCATGCCATGTCGCCCGCGCCGGTGTCGCCCGCGAAGAAGATGTTCCCCGCCCGCGTCTCGATCAGGAAGCTGGACCAGAGCGCCCGGTTGCGATCCGTCGCCCAGCGCGTGCTCCAGTGATGGTTGCGCATCACATGGACGCGGTAGTCGGGGCAATGCTCGTAATTCTCGCACTGGATCACCGTATCCGCGCCAAGGCCCCTCAGCGCCGCGCCGCTGATCGACTGGCCCCAGTCCAGCGCCGTGGCGGGGATGCCCGCCGCCTTCAGGATCGTATCGTTGCCAAGTCCGGTCACGATCTTCGGCCGGTCGCGCTCCCAGAGCTTCTTCAGCGTCGGAATGTCCAGATGATCGTAATGATTATGGCTGATGACGATCAGGTCGATCTTCGGCAGGTCGTCGAAGCGCACGCCCGGCTGCGCCACCCGCTTAGGCCCGATCAGGTTGAACGGCCCCGCCCGGTCGGACCAGATCGGATCGGTCAATATGTTGATCCCCGCCGCCTGCACCAGCACCGTCGCATGGCCGACCCAGGTCGCCACCATGCCGCGCGGCGCGGCGAAGGAGGGCGGGCGCGTCGGCTTCACCGCGATGGCGTCGGGCCATTCGGGGCGCCGCTCGTCCCGGCCCAGCAGATAATGGGCGATGGCGTTTTGCAGGCCATGGCCGCGCGCCGCGAAGAAATCCGCCCCATCGGGATTGAAGAAATGCGCGCCGTCGAAGTGGCGGCTGACCGGCCCCTGATAATAGATGCGGTCGAGGAAAGGCGGCACGATGGTGGTCGCCAGACACAGCGCGATGACCAGAAACAGCAGCGTGACGCCCAGCCCGGCGGCGATTTTCCTCAACTGGCGTCCCATGCGCTCTCCAGATCCCTTGCCCGTTCAGCGACATAGCGCGGATCGGCGGCGCGGCAAGCCCCGCGCGCCCGTCACAGCGCGCCCGCCAGCGCCAATATGACGCCCAGCGCGACCAGCATCAGCCCCGCCGCCTCGCTCCCCTTCATCCGCTCGCCCAGATAGAAATGCCCGAAGGCCATGGTGAAGGCGACTTCGACCTGCCCCACGATCCGCACCAGCGCCACCGGCGCGGTGGCGAAGCCCGTGAACCAGCAGGCCGACCCCGCCGCCGAGAGGAAGCCGACCTGACCCGACACCCGCCAGCTTGCGAAGACCCGCCGCATCTCGCCCGGCTCGCGCAGCAGCAGCCAGCCGCCCTGCATGACGGTCTGGAGAGTGACCGTCACGGCCAGCACGATCAGCGCGGCATGGATCGGATCGCCGCCGCCCGCTTCCTGCGCGGCGCGGCGGATGCCGATGGCGGTCAGCGCGAAGAAGAAGCCCGAGGCGATGCCGTAAAGCGCGGCGGGCTGCCCCAGCGCCTTCACGAAGCCCAGCGGTCCCATGCGCTGCCCTCCTGTCGACAGCAGCATGATGCCGCCCACGCCGCAACCGATGCCGCACAGGCTGAGCGCGCTCAGCCTTTCCCCCATCAGCAGGAAGGACAGGATCGCGCTCTGCACCGCCTCCGTCTTCGAATAAGCGGTGCCGGTCACGAAATTGCGGTGATGAAAGGCCATGAGGAGCAGGTTGGTGGCGACGATCTGCGCCAGTCCGCCCGCGAGGCAGAACAGCAGGAACAGCCCGCCAGGAGATGGCAAGGGCGCGGGAAGGAACAGCCGATAAGCCATCAGCATCAGCAGCGCGAAGGGGAGCCCGTAAAGATAACGGACCAGCCCCGCGCCGTTGATCGAAAGCGTCTTGCCCACGCGCCGCTGCACGGCGGTCCGCCATGCCTGCAGCCCGCCCGCCATCAATGTGGCGGGCAACCAGATGGGAGAAGAGATCATGCGCGGCCTATAGCCGAAAAGCGCCGGCCGTCACCTTTCGCTTTTCATGGCTGCGCGGCGGCGGTTCAACTCGGCTTGACGCTGCCGTTCGCGGATGCTCCGCCATGATGCCAGCCATTGGGGGCCGCTGTGGGATCGGCCATTGGCAGCCGTCCCATCGTCCAGTTGGTCTGCAACCGCACCAGAGGATTGGGCGCGCACCATATCTCGCCGCTGTCGTTAAGGCCGGTCACCCAGATCAGATTATGCTCCGGCCCATAGTCGATGACCGCGAAGGCATAGCCCTTTCCCTTGCCTTCGACATCGATGGGGAGCGGCGGATCGAGCTGGGTGAAGGACATGGGAAACCTCCGGCGAAAGATACCGGAACAATGCGGTGGCGGCCACGGGGTTCCGTCCGCCGCCGCCGCCTTGATTTCGATCAGTGAGATTCAGGGGAGGCGGCACATCCTATGATCAGGCGTGGCGGGTTTCGGCCAAAGCCGACCTTCAACCTTCGTCATCCCAGCGAAAGCTGGGATCTCTCTGGGATCTGATTGCGCCTCAAGAAGAGAGATGCCAGCTTTCGCTGGCATGACGGGCAAGGAATGTTGCGTCTCTTAAATTGAAGTTCACCGTGCTCCTGCGAAAGCAGGAGCCCAGATCAGACGGTGGAACTGGGCTCCAGCCTTCGCAGGAGCACGGCCGAGTCTAAGCAGACCGTCGTCAATCCACCCAAACCCGTCCCCCACGGCCCCTGCCCCAAGGAAAAACTCACACCCCTTCGAGCAGATGTTCCTTCCGGATCTTTTCCTGCCACACCAGCGGGGCGAGGCGGTGGACATTCTGGCCCGCGCTGTCCACCGCGACGGTGACGGGCATGTCCTGCACCTCGAACTCGTAGATCGCCTCCATGCCTAGGTCCTCGAAGCCCACGACCTTCGCGCCCTTGATCGCGCGCGCGACCAGATAGGCCGCGCCGCCGACCGCCATCAGATAGGCGCTCTTGTGCTGGGCGATGGAATCGGTCGCCGCCGGGCCGCGCTCCGCCTTGCCGACGCAGGCCGCAAGCCCCTGTTCCAGCATCATGTCCATGAACTTGTCCATGCGCGTCGCGGTGGTGGGGCCGGCCGGGCCGACCACCTCGTCGCGCACCGGATCGACCGGGCCGACATAATAGATGACGCGGCCCCTGAAATCGACCGGCAACTCCTCGCCCTTGGCCAGCATGTCCTGGATGCGCTTGTGCGCGGCGTCGCGGCCGGTCAGCATCTTGCCGTTCAGAAGCAAGCGGTCGCCATGTTTCCAGCTCTGCACGACTTCCGGCGTCAGCGTGTCGAGGTCGACGCGGATCGCTTCCTTGCTGGGCTTCCAGTCGACCTGCGGCCATTCGGAAATCTTGGGCGCCTCCAGATAGGCGGGGCCGGAGCCGTCCAGCGTGAAATGCGCGTGGCGCGTGGCGGCGCAGTTCGGGATCATCGCCACGGGCTTTCCCGCCGCATGGCAGGGATAGTCATATATCTTGACGTCGAGGATGGTCGAAAGCCCGCCCAGCCCCTGTGCGCCGATGCCGAGCGCGTTCACCTTGTCGAAAATCTCGATCCGCATCCGCTCGATGTCGTTCCGCGGGCCGCGGGCCTTCAGCTCGCCCATGTCGATGGGTTCCATCAGGCTTTCCTTGGCGAGCGCGACCGCCTTTTCCGCGGTGCCGCCGATGCCGATGCCCAGCATTCCCGGCGGGCACCAGCCCGCGCCCATCTGCGGGATCATCTCCAGCACCCAGTCGACGATATTGTCGCTGGGGTTCATCATCTTGAACTTGGTCTTGTTTTCCGATCCGCCGCCCTTGGCCGCGACGTCCACGATCACCTTGTCGCCCGGCACCATCTCGACATTCAGGACGCAGGGCGTGTTGTCCTTCGTATTCTGGCGGCTGAACGCCGGGTCGCGCAGGATGGACGCGCGCAGCCGGTTTTCGGGGTTGAGGTAGGCGCGGCGCACGCCCTCGTCCACGACTTCCTGCATGGATCGGCTGTTGTCGTCCAGGCGGCAGTCCATGCCCCATTTGACGAAGACGTTGACGATGCCGGTGTCCTGGCAGATCGGGCGATGCCCTTCGGCGCACATGCGGCTGTTGGTCAGGATCTGGGCGATGGCGTCCTTGGCCGCCGGATTGGCCTCCGCCTCATAGGCTTTGCCCAGCGCGCGGATATAATCCATCGGATGATAATAGCTGATGAACTGGAGCGCGTCGGCGACGCTCTCGATCAGATCGGCGGTCTTGATGACAGTCATTACCCATGTCCCTTCTGACGCTCCGCCTTTGCGGCGGATGCATAAGCAGGGCGGCTATAGGACTTTGGCGGGATGAGTCCAGATGGCGCGGCTATCCGTCGGCATAGGGGAACATGGGCCAATAAGGCTCCTTCTCCGCCAGCACGCGGGCGAAGCTCTCCCGCGCCTCCAGCCGGTCGAGATAGGCGGCAAGGACCGGATGGGCGGCGCGCATCGGCTCCACCTTGTCGGCATAGAAGAGGGAAGGGGCGGCCGCGCAATCGGCCAGCGAGAAATCCTCCCCCGCCGCCCATCTCCGCCCCACCATCCGCTCCTCCAGCAGCGCATAGCTTTTGCGCAGCGTCTGCCGGGCCTGTTCGACGCCATGCGGATCGCGCGCCTCCTCCGGGCGCAGGCGGTCCGCGACGATGGCCTGCATCGGCCCCATCACATAATTGTCGAACAGCCGGTCCATCAGCCGCGCCTCCAGCGCCGCGTCGGCATCGGCGGGAATCGCGCGGAAGGGCCCCTGCGCATGGGCATCCATATATTCGATGATGATGCTCGCTTCGGCCACCGTCCGCCCGCGCGTCTCGTCCCGCAGCACCGGGAACTTCCCCATCGGCCACAGCGCCATCCAATCCGCCGCCGCTTCCGGTTCGTCCTGCGACAGCATGCGCGGCGTGAAGGGCGTCGCATTCTCATAGAGCGGGATCAGCACCTTCCAGCAATAGGAGGACAGCGGATGATAATAGAGAATCATGGGAACCATCCTTCCGGGATCACGACCGCTCCATTTACCACAATATGCCTGTTGCCATATCCAAGCCCTTGAGAGGGATGATTTTCCCGACGCGCGCATTTGCGTGGCAAGCCAAATTTATTTTTACGGATGCATGAACCCTCTTGCCTTTTTGGGAGCCTAGGGAAGTCCATGCGTCGCGCCGACCAAGCGCCCCGTGCGTGCGACGAATCGACTCAGAGGGGCGATGAGCCGAGTCCTCAATCTGTCATTTACCCTCTTGCGCATGGCGGAGGGTATGGCACTATCCCTTGTATCGGGATAACGGGGGTCACCCAACAGATTGTGATGGCTTCGCTGGATGGATTTCAGCGTCGGGGTCTTTTTCGCCCTTGCGATCCGGTCGGTTGGGCCCATTTCCGTCCCGCAGCGGTTGGGATCATGCTATGTTCGGGGTTTCGCCGGACCATGCTTGACCGAATCGAACGGAACAGGAACATTCGGGGGCTCGCATGGATTTTCGGGATAGCGCACAAGGTGTTGGCGACGTGGCAACCGTGATGGATGATCTGATGGAAACGCAGGCGGCGGAAAAGGCTTCCAGCCCCGCGCCCGTGAAGGAAAAGGAAGCGATTTCCTCGTCCAAGATATTGGACCGGCGCTTCGATGTCGTGACCGATCCGTCGCGCGACGCGCTGCTGACGGAATTCGGCAAGGATACGCTCAAGGACCGCTATCTCCTGCCCGGCGAAAGCTATCAGGACCTGTTCGCGCGTGTCGCGGCGGCCTATGCCGACGATCAGGATCATGCCCAGCGCGTCTACGACTATATCTCGCGCCTGTGGTTCATGCCCGCGACGCCCGTGCTCTCCAATGGCGGCACCGGGCGCGGCCTGCCCATTTCCTGCTACCTCAACAGCGTGGACGACAGCCTGGAAGGCATCGTCAACACCTGGAACGAGAATGTCTGGCTCGCCTCGCGCGGCGGCGGTATCGGCACCTATTGGGGCAGCGTGCGCGGCATCGGCGAGCCTGTGGGCCTCAATGGCAAGACCAGCGGCATCATCCCCTTCGTCCGCGTGATGGACAGCCTGACGCTCGCCATTTCGCAGGGCTCGCTGCGCCGCGGATCGGCCGCCTGCTATCTCGACATCTCCCATCCGGAGATTGAGGAGTTCCTTGAAATCCGCAAGCCTTCGGGCGACTTCAACCGCAAGGCGCTGAACCTCCACCACGGTGTGCTGCTGACCGACGAGTTCATGGAAGCGGTGCGCGACGGCGCGGAATTCAACCTCAAATCGCCCAAGGACGGCTCCGTCCGGGGCAAGGTCGACGCGCGCGCGCTGTTCCAGAAGCTGGTCGAAACCCGCCTTGCGACCGGCGAACCCTATATCGTCTTCTCCGACACGGTGAACGGGACGATGCCCAGGCATCATCGCGATCTGGGCCTCAAGGTCTCCACCTCCAACCTCTGTTCGGAAATCACCTTGCCGACGGGTCGCGACCATCTCGGCAATGACCGCACGGCGGTGTGCTGCCTTTCTTCCCTCAATCTCGAAACCTGGGACGAATGGAAGGAAGACAGGCAATTCATCGAGGATGTCATGCGCTTCCTCGACAACGTTCTTCAGGACTATATCGACCGCGCGCCCGACGAAATGGCCCGCGCGAAATACAGCGCCGGGCGGGAACGTTCGGTGGGCCTGGGCGTCATGGGCTTCCACAGCTTCCTCCAGGCGCGCGGCCTCCCCTTCGAGGGCGCGATGGCGAAGTCGTGGAACCTGCGCATCTTCAAGCATATCCGCGCCAAGGTGGACGAAGCCTCCATGCTCCTCGCCAATGAGCGCGGCGCCTGCCCGGACGCCGAGGATATGGGCGTGATGGAGCGTTTCTCCTGCAAGATGGCGATCGCGCCTACCGCGTCGATCAGCATCATCTGCGGCGGCACGTCGGCCTGCATCGAGCCGATCCCGGCGAACATCTACACCCACAAGACGCTGTCCGGCAGCTTCGTGGTCAAGAACCCCTATCTGGAAAAGATCCTGCGCGAAAAGTCGAAGGATTCGACGAATGTTTGGAACACGATCCTCGAACGCGGCGGATCGGTCCAGCATCTCGACTTCCTGTCGCAGGAGGAAAAGGACACGTTCAAGACCAGCTTCGAGATCGATCAGCGCTGGCTGCTCGAACTGGCCGCCGACCGCACGCCCTATATCGACCAGGCGCAGTCGCTGAACCTCTATATCCCGGCGGATGTGGAGAAGTGGGACCTGCTCATGCTGCACTTCCGCGCCTGGGAGCTGGGCGTGAAGTCGCTTTACTATCTCCGCTCCAAGTCCGTGCAGCGCGCCGGCTTCGCGGGCGGCGTGGAAGCGGACAATACGCCCCAGGCGCCGAGGATCGAACTGTCGGCCAGTTCGACGGACTATGATGAGTGCCTGGCCTGCCAGTGACGGCTCCGATAGCGGCGCGGCCCCGATGCAGGACATCCCCCATCCGACAGGCCTGTT
>JASGDV010000101.1:0-14321 GCA_049841255.1 Sphingobium sp. | reverse complement strand
GAAGGACTCCAAGACCATCATCGCCATTAACAAGGATGAGGACGCCCCCATCTTCCAGGTCGCAGACCTCGGCCTCGTCGGTGACCTCTTCAAAATCGTCCCGGAACTCACCGAAAAACTCTGAGGTCGGGAGAACGCCCTTGAGCAGCATCTTCCACTGGACCGCGTCCGGCATCCGTCTCGCCGCCGAAGTCGAGGGGCCGGAGGGCGCGCCCACGGTGGTGATGCTGCATGGGGGAGGGCAGACGCGCCATGCATGGGCTGGCGCGTCCACCCGTCTTGCCGCGCTCGGCTATCGCGTGATCCGCTGCGACACGCGGGGCCATGGCGACAGCGGGTGGGCGGCCGACGGCGACTATAGTCTGGAGGCGCTGGCCGACGATCTGCGGGCGTTGCGCGCCACCATCGACGGGCCGGTCGCGCTGGTCGGCGCTTCGCTGGGTGGGCTGACCAGCTTCTATGCGCTGGGCACGCATGAACATGAGGAAGAACTGGCGCAGGCGCTGGTGCTGGTGGACGTGGTGCTGCGCCCGCAGCGCGAGGGCGTCCAGCGGATCAAGCGGTTCATGAGCGCCAATCCCGACGGCTTCGCCTCGCTGGAGGATGTGGCCGATGCGATCGCCGCCTATAATCCCGACAGGCCGCGCGCCAAAAATCTGGACGGGCTGCTCAAGAATGTGCGTCTGGGGCCGGATGGCCGTTATCGCTGGCATTGGGATCCGACCCTGCTCGTCGGCATGGACGATCCGGAAGATCGTACCGACCAGTTGTTCGCCATCAGCCATCGCGTGACGCTGCCGACGCTCGTCCTGCGGGGACAGCGAAGCGACGTGGTCGACCAGAGGGGCGTCGAGGAAATGCGTGAGCTTCTCCCTCATCTCGAAGTCGAAGAGATCGGCGGCGCGGGACATATGATCGCGGGTGACCGCAACGACGCCTTCGTGAACGCCATCGGCGGTTTTCTGACCCGCCATTTCCCGGTGGAATGATCTTCATCCCCATCGGCCCTGTCGCCCCTGATCGAACGAAAGGATTTTAACGATGCCCGGCATTCTTGAAGGTGTGCGGATTCTGGATTTTGGCCGTTATATCGCCGGGCCTTTCTGCGCCGCCATGCTGGCGGACCTGGGCGCCGAGGTCATTCGCGTCGAGCGTCCGAAGGGCGGCGACGACCGTTTCCTGATGCCTGCCACGCAGGATGGCGAAGGCGCGATGTATCTTCAGACGAACCGGGGCAAGAAGGCGATCACGCTCGACATCACCAAGCCTGAAGGGCGGGCGGTCGCGCACCGGCTGGTCGCCACCGCCGATGTGGTGGTCGCCAATTTCTCCAACTCCGCGCTGGAATTTTTCGGGCTGGACTATCCCTCGCTCAAGGCGATCAAGGACGACATCATCCTCACCAGCGTCTGCGCCTTCGCCAGCGACAGCGAAGCGCGCGACAATGTGGGCTTCGACGGGGTGGGGCAGGCAATCAGCGGCTCCATCTACCTGACGGGCGAACCGGGCCGCCCCTATCGTTCGGCGACCTCCTTCGTCGATTTCTCCACCGCGATTTCCGCCGCCTTCGGCACGCTCGCGGCGATCATCAAGAAGATGAAGACGGGGCAGGGCGGTTATGTGGAAGCGACGCTGGCCGGCACCGCTCTCAACATCATGAACCCGATCCTGATCGAACAGGCCGCCGGAACCAATATCCGCGTCGCCACCGGCAACCGCAGCCCGATCGCGGGGCCTTCGGACGTGTTCGCGGCGACGGACGGCTGGTTCGTCATGCAGGTCATCGGCCGGACCATGTACAAGCGTTGGATCAAGCTGGTGGACCGGCCCGACCTGCTCGACGATCCGCGTTTCGCCAACGACATCCTGCGCGGCCATAACGGCGCTTATCTGAGCGAGGTCATGGCCGCATGGGCCGCCGACAAGACCCGCGACGAATGTCTGCGGCTGATCGCGGAAGCGAACATCGCGGCGGCTCCCGTGCTGACACCCGCCGATGTGATAGGCGGCGCCCTGGGGCTGGCCGACACCTATCTGCAAACCGTGGATTATCCCGACACGGCTGGCTTCCCCCTGACACGCCCGCCTGCCAGCGTCGCGTCGGAAGGCCCCTTCAAGCCCAAGCGCCCGCCGCTGGTGGGCGAGCATAATGACGCCATCTATGCCGAACTCGGCCTGAGCACGGACGAATTGCAGGATTTGCAGGGCAAGGGCATCATCTGAACCGCGTCAGCGGCTATTATACGCCAACCACGCCCGCGCCCTCATGGGGAACGGGCTCATCCCATTCCGCCTCCGCCGCCGGAGAGCCGTCCTCGCTGCGAAGCTGCTTAATGAGCAATTGCGCGGCCGAGGACAAGGGCTTGTCCCGGCGGGTCGCGATCTCGAACCGGCGCCATGCCCATGGCTCGTCGAGCGCGACGGTCGCGACCTTCTCATGATCCTCCATCGACAGCATGGTCTTGGGCTGGATCGTGACGCCCAGACCGGCCTGCACCATGGCGCGCGCCACGTCCACGCTGCGCACCGTATATTTCGGTTCCAGCGTCCGGCCCATGGCTTTCGCGCCCTCGCGCATCCGCGTCATCAGGGTGGTGCGCGGCAGGATGCCGATCAGCCTTTCCTCCATCAGGTCCGCGAGCGTGACGCTGGCCTTTTCGGAAAAGGCGTGGCCGATGGGATAGACCACGACCATCTGCTCCGTGCGGTAATGGATGATGTTGAGGTCCGCGCAATCGAAAGCCGGATCGGCGACGAAGATGGCAATGTCGACCTTGCCCAGCTTGACCGCGCGAATGACCGCAGGGTTGAGGTCTTCCTCCATCTCCACGTCGATGAAGGGGAAATTCTGCGTGAATTCCCCGATTTCGCGGGCCAGATGGTGGATGATGACCGTGCCCGGAGCCCCGACCCTGACATGGCCGCGAATCCCTTCGGTGAACTCGCTGAGTTCGCGGCGCATATCCTCCAGATTGGCGAAAAGCGTCCGCAGCCGCCGCGCCAGCACTTCCCCCGCGCGGCTCGGCACCACGCCCTTGGGATTGCGTTCCAGTAACCGCAGTCCCGCCAGTTCCTCCAGATCGTGAATCCGCTTGGTCGCCGCCGAAGGGGCGATATTCTCCACCGCGGCGGCGCGCCCGATCTGGCGCTGCTCGATGGCGGAGAGGAAGAGGCGCAAGGTGAGAAGATCGACCTTGCGGATGAGCATATGGACACTCAATCCGCTCACCGGCCGCTCTCCCACCCACATGTTGAAACAAGGGGCGCAGGATAGGAAGGCCATGGAGCCGGGTCAACATTTTCCCCCGTTTTCCGCGCCAAACCGCGCCATCCGGCCTCTCGGGCAAAGTCGGGCTGGTCAAGCGCTTCGGCAGGACGCTAAGTAACGGCCGGATTCTTCTGAAAAGCTGGAAAGACATGATGACGCAAGTTTCCCGAGACGGCCTGCTGGTGATCGCCCCGATCTTTGTTCCCGCGACGCGGCCGGAACGCTTCGCCAAGGCGGCCCAGTCCGGCGCGGACGCCATCATCGTCGATCTGGAGGACGCGGTCGCTCCCGCCGACAAGGATGGCGCGCGCGACGCGCTGGCGCAGGCCGATCTGCCGTCCGTGGCGCGAATCCTGCGGATCAACGCGGTCGGCACGGCATGGCATGAGCAGGATCTCGCCGCCGCCGCCGCTCTTCCCTTCGATGCGGTTATGCTGCCCAAGAGCGAGACGGAAACCGACATCGCCGCCGTGCGCGCCGCCATCGGGCCGGACAAGCCCATCGTCGCGCTTGTCGAAACGGCGCTGGGGATCGCGCAGGCCACGGCGTTGGCGCGGTGCGAGGGCGTGGAGCGCCTTGCTTTCGGGTCGGTCGATTTCTGCGCCGATCTGGGCTGCGCCAATGAATGGGACGCGCTGCTCCATGCGCGTTCGGCCATCGTCCTTGCCTCCCGGTTGGGCGGCATCGCCGCGCCCATCGACGGCGTGACGCTGGAGCTGAATGACGACGCAAAGGCGCGGGACGACGCCCGCCGCGCCTCCGCCCTCGGTTTTTCCGGCAAGCTGTGCATCCATCCCAAACAGGTCGGGCCGGTTCTGGAGGGCTTTGCCCCCACCGCAGCGGAAATCGAATGGGCTGAGCGCGTTGCGAGCGTCGGGGATCAGGGCGCGGTGAGCGTCGACGGCATCATGGTCGATCCGCCGGTTCTTCGCCGGGCCGGGCAGATTCTCGCACGGGCGCGGGCCGTGCGCGGAGCGGACTGACCGTCAGGACGCGGCCGCCGGCGGACCGGGCCGATAATGGCGCCTTGGCCAGCCGGCCCTTCCTCCCCCCAATCTCCTTCGCGAACCACGAAGTCGCGCTTGCCTGAACACGTTTTGCATCTGCGCGGCGCGGTCATCATCGTCCGCCCACAAGATTTTAGGGAGAGGAAATCCATCAGCCCTATCGTGCGACCGCAAAACCGTTGCGCCCCTAAGCCGCCGGGGAAAGCGTGTCGTCCGTCTATGGGCTGTGCCTGAATATCATGGCTGCTATCATGCCCGGCACCGGCGGGGCGCCATCGGCCATTTTCCACTTTCATGTAAGATGAGGATGCTATGACTCCAATCAGATCGTTTCTTTTCGTTCCCGGCAACAAGGAAAGCTGGATCGAAAAATCCATCGCCGCGGGCGCAGACGCCCTGATCCTCGACCTTGAGGACAGCGTGCCCCACGCCCAGAAGGTCGAAGCGCGCGGCATCGTCGCGGCCAAGCTGCCATGGGTGGTGGAACAGGGCCAGCGCGCCTGGGTCCGCATCAACCGCACCCCGCATCTCTATGATTTCGAAGACATTCTCGCCGTGGCCCAGCCCGGCCTGGAAGGGATTTTCATCTCCAAGCCCTGCGGTCCGGAAGACATTCATGTCGTGTCGCAGATGCTGGCCGAAGCCGAAATGCGCAAGGGCCTGCCGATCGGCTCGATCCACATCATCCCGCTGCTGGAAACCGCGCGTTCCCTGCAACTGGCCTATGAAATCGCCCAGCATCCCCGCGTTCCCGCCATCGTCGGCGCCACCGCGAAGAATGCCGACGTCGCGCGCGCTCTGGGCTATGTCTGGACGGCCGACGGCCGGGAAGGTCTCTACTTCAAATCGCGCGTCGTCATGGCCGCGAAGGCCGCGGGCAAGCTGGCCATTGGCGGCGTGTGGCAGCAGGTGAAGGATCTGGAAGGGTTGAAGGCTTCGTCCCTGCTCGACCGCCAGCTCGGCATGAACGGCGAACTCGCCCTGCACCCGACCAATGTCGAGATCATCAACGAGGTCTACAGCCCGACCGAAGACGACGTCGCCTTCTACAAGGGCATGATCGCCGCGCTTGAAGAAGCCGAGGCCAATGGCCGCGCGTCGGTCATCTATGACGGTGAGCATATCGACATCGCGCACGTCAAGACCGCCCGCGACATCATTGAACTCGCGAAGCTCTACGGCCGCGCCTGAACCCTGCAAATCCGATTTTGGAGAAGGAAACGACAATGCCAGTGAATTACAACGAACTCGCAACCGGCAAGTGGTTCGAAGACCTGGAGCCGGGCAACGTCTACAAGCATTCCACCACGCGCACCGTCACCGAAGCCGACAATCTGCTGTTCAGCGCGCTCAGCTACAATTCGGCCTGGCTGCACATGGATGACGAATATTGCAAGACGACCTTCTACGGCAAGCGTCTGGTCAACAGCCTGTTCACGCTGACGCTGGCCTGCGGCGTGACCGTCAATGACATGTCGCTGGGCACGACGCTCGGCAATCTGGGCTTTTCGGACATCAAGTTCACCAAGCCGGTCTTCATCGGCGACACTCTCTATGTCGAAACCGAGGTGATCGACCGCCGCGAATCCAAATCGCGTCCGGACTGCGGCATCGTCGATTTCGAAAACCGCGTGCACAACCAGCGCGACGAACTGGTCTGCTCGTTCCGCCGCACCGGCCTGATGCAGAAGCGCCCCACGGCCTGACCGAAAAGGGAACGCCCCGTCCTGCGCCGCCATCATTGCGGGGTGGGGCGGGGCTTTCCGATTGTCGCGATGATGCGAAAAAGCGGTCAGGGCATGAGACAGGGTGACAAAGGAGGCAGGGAAGGCTAAATTCGAAAAACAAGATATTTCAAGGGTAGAGGTTGGAGGCGGTTCGGATGCATTTGAATCCGCGTCAGATGGAATATAATGGCGTTCGCGGAATGGATGGCGCGGCCAATAGCAGTGATTTCCGCCGCTTGCTGGGTGCGCTCGGCACCCGCCGTTTCTATGGCGAATTGGGAAATTATCTCCGGGAAATCTGCGCCGCCGATCATTTCCATGTTTTCCTGTATGAAGGCCAGAAGCCGAAAATCCTTTCCGCCTTCAGCATCGACGGCAGCGATGCGGCGGAGGGCCATGCCAGGGATTATATGACCCGTCATTTGTGGCGGGAGGACAAATGGCTGAACGCGGGCAGCATGGTGCAAAGCCCCACGCCCCTCATATTGCAGGAAAGCCTGGCCGAGGTCACGTCGCCGGAAGTGCGCAATTTCTACAGCCAGCAGCATTTGCAGGAACGCGTGCTGCTATGCGGCCGCGAGCATTTCGGCTCTATCGGCATCAGCGTGATCCGGATCGGCGCGGACCTTTTCGGGGAACAGGCGGTCCATCGCCTGTCCACGGCTTCGGACATCATCCTGCCGCTGGTGTGCAAGCATGTCGACCTTTGCGGCCAGAGCCAGCTCGTTCTGGAGGCGCTGACCTCGCTTTCGGTGATCGAACAGATATTGTCGCGGATGCCCAATCCCCTGCCGCGAAGGGAAACGCAGGTTTGCGCCCGGTTCCTCTTCGGCCTCAGCGCCAGCTCCATCGCGGACGACCTGCGGATCAGTCAGGAAACCGTGCTCTCCTATCGCAAGCGCATCTATCAGCGTCTGGACATTTCCTCTCACAGGGAATTGCTGCTCTGGTATCTGTCGCTTCACGCCGATCTGTCCGAGGACATCGTGAAGCCGGACGTCTTCTCCCTCAAGACGGTCTGTTGATCCCGGTAACCCGGTCAGGGGATTGAAGGGCGCCGCCGCCGATCATATTCTCCTTTCATGACAGGCCCCGCAATGGGCTGAATGAGAGGATGATAAGAATGGGTAGCTTGCCTCCAGGGTTTGAAGAGTTCGAGGAATTCGTCGATTATTGGGATGTCCCCACATCCCATGAGCGTTGGATGCGCCGCTGCGCAGCGCCCTATGATGAAATCGTCCGTTTCTACGAAGCCATGTCGGCGCGGATGGAAGAGGCGACCGTTCATGTGGAGCAATATCCGCTGAACGAGATGCCGGACGACACCGCGCGGCTGTTCCGTCTCTTGCTGGCGTTGATGCAGGCAGCGATCGCCGTTGAACTGCATCAACAGCCGCGCGTGCCCCATTCCCCCTGGCCCCACAGCCTGCGGATCGACACCGGCATCCAGCCTTACGGCTGAACCCGACGCAGCGAAATCTGGGAGAGCGACAATGAACTACACCAGCAATATCGAACCGACGCTGACCGAATCTGTGGGCCTGTCCACTGGCCCGGTGCCCACCCGGCTTTATACCGATCCCGAATTTTTCGAGCTGGAGCGCGAAAGGATATTCCGCCGTGCATGGCTGATGGTGGGACGCGCCGAGAGCATCCCCGAACCGGGCGATTTCTTCGTCAAGGATATTGAAATGACGAAGGCGTCGGTCATCCTGACGCGCGCCAAGGACGGCAAGATTCGGGCCTTCCACAATGCCTGCTCGCATCGCGGCAATCAGGTCACGCTGGAAAAGGAAGGCAAGGCGAACCGTTTCGTCTGCCGCTATCATAGCTGGACCTACAAGAATACAGGCGAACTGGTCGGCGTCCCGGACGAACAGGGTTTTTTCGGCCTCGACAAGAAGAAATGCGGCCTAACCCCCATTGCCTGCGACATATGGGACGGGTGGATTTTCATCAACTTCCAGCCGCAGCCCGAAGTGACGCTGGAGGAGTTTCTCGGCTCCTTCGGTGAGGAATTCCAGGGCATCCCCTATCCCTATGCCGATCACTGCATGGTGATGAAGGGAGAGATCAAGGCCAACTGGAAGGCGATGGCCGATAATTTCAGCGAATTCTACCACATCCCCTCCATCCATCCCAAGACGCTGGCGCCGATCTACGCCAGCCCCGAACGTCCGGGCACCCGCCCGATCGACGCCGCCACCTTCGGACCGCATCGCGCCGTCGCGGGCTGGCTCAACACCGATTACAAGGGGGACAGGAACCCCAAGGTCATGAAGTGGGTCTATCCCGGCGACGCCACGGTGACGGGCACGCAGAAGGATGGCGGTCCCTCGCTGGCCGATCATCCGCGGGTCAATCCCACCAACAGCGATATCTGGTCGAGCGACGTGAACTGGATATTCCCCAACTGGCATGTCCAGATTTCGGGCACGCGTTTCTGGACGCATGAATTCTGGCCCTCCACGGTCGGCGCTTCGAAATGGGAGGCGCGCTTCTACCAGCCCAAGCCCAGGACGGCGCGCGAACGCATCCAGTTGGAGCATTTTACCGCGTCGATCATGGACACCTTCCTGGAGGATCTGGCGAATATCGAAAGCTCGCAACTGGGCATGGAATCGGGCGCCAAGTCCTTCCTTCACCTGCATGACGGCGAGATCCTCATCCGCCATTCGCTGGAGCAGGTGGAAAAATGGACCTCCGCGTCCGCCGTCAAGGACGCGCTTGAATAACGGGTGAAAGGGGCGGGAAAGGCTTGCGATATGTCCTCCATGTGCGGCACAAGAAGCGGCACATGACATAAGAGGATCATATAGATAATCATGCAGCCTTTCTCGCCCGAAGCCCTTCTTGCCCGCAAAGTTCCCATCGAAAATAGCTGGTCGGAACGGGACACGATACTTTATGCGCTGGGCGTGGGGGCGGATGACCTGCCCTTCGTCTATGAAAAGCAACTGGTCGCGCTGCCGACGATGGCGGCCGCCGTGGGCTATCCCGGTTTCGATTTCTGGACCGCTCCTGAACTGGGGATCGATACCGGACGCATCGTGCATGGCGAAACCGAGGTGCTGCTGCATCGCCCGCTGCCGTCGGCGGGGCAATTCTCCAGCATCAATCAGGTGGAACAGATTTGGGACAAGGGGGAAGGGAAGGGCGCCGTCGTTCGTCAGACACGGCAGATCCACGACGCGCAGGGCGTGCATATCGCCACCGTCACCAACAGTTCCATGCTGCGCGGCAATGGCGGCTTCGGCGGCAGGACGGAAGGACAGCCCGCGCCCCGGCCCGTGCCGGACGACCGGCAGCCCGATGAAGTGGTGACGCTGGCCACCGCGCCCAATCAGGCCCTGCTTTATCGCCTGTCCGGCGACTACAACCCCCTGCACATCGATCCGGCGGCCGCGCAGGCGGTCGGGTTCGACCGGCCCATATTGCACGGGCTTTGCACCTTCGGCGTGGCGGGCAGGGCGATATTGGCCGCATTGTGCGGCAATGATCCGGCGCGCCTGCGAAGGATCGGCGTCCGTTTCTCCAGCCCCGTCTATCCCGGTGAAACCATTTCCGTGGAGATATGGAAGGGCGCGGATGGGACCGCTTCTTTCCGCGCCATCGCAAAGGAAAGAGGGACCACGGTCCTCAATAACGGCTATGCCGAAATCCTGTGATCCGGCGCCGATCATGATCGCGGGCGGGTGGTGACCTGCCGGAAGGACTGGCGTGAACGGCTTGACCTTGGGGCCGTTCTGTTCGAAGCTGCGCCCGAAAAAAGCCCCGGAGGAAATCCGTCGGGGCGAGCGGGAGAGGTGAGCCATGAGCGGTGACGTGACGCCAGTCGCCCCGGCCGTCGGATCGGACCAATATGATATGCGCGACGTGATCGGCACATTGGGCCGTCCGTCCTTTGAAGGGGAATTGACCCGCTGCCTCACGCAGATGTTCCGGGCGGAGGGAATTTATCTTTTCCATGGCCCGCTCGATGGGGAGCAGACCATCATTTCGCTGAATGCCGAAGGGAATGACGCGGCAAAGGCGCCTCTCGATTTCTATCTCAGCCACAATATCTGGCGCTACGATCCGGCCAAATCGCCCGGCAGGCACTGGACCTCTCCGCAGCCCACTCTGTTCCGCACCAATGCGGAGGACTCCGGGAATCGAGAGCTTCAATCCTTCCTGCAAACCCAGCAGCTCAGCGAACGCGTTTCGGTATGCGGACGCGGGGCGGGCAGCATGCTGGGCCTGTGCCTGTTGCGATCCAGCAAGACCGGAATGTTCACGGAGGAGGAAGCATTCCGGCTGGATATGCTGCGGGACGTGGCCTTCCCGCTTCTGGCCCGGCATTTCGACTTGCTGCGCGAAGACAGGGAATTGCCCGCCGCGTTCAATTCCCTGGCGGTGATCGAAGATTGCATCTCCACGGCATCGATGACCATTCCCAAGCGGGAAGCGGAAGTGATCGCGCGAATGCTTTACGGCATTTCGGCGGAGGGAACGGCGCTCGACCTCGGCATCGGCAAGGAGACGGTCATCTCCTACCGCAAGAGATTCTACACGCGCATCCGCATCAGCGGCTTCCGCGAATTGCTGATCTGGTATCTTGGCCTGTTCGGTGCCTATCGTCACCGTTTCCATGAAGCCGCGGAGCAGGATGCGGTGTCGCTGTCTTCCGCTTATCCGGCCAGTTGGATGACGTTCCACAGGCCGGGCGCGACCGATCGGGATGTTGCGGCCACCGCCGCGCAATAGCTTCTCCTCGACCTTTCATGGCAGCGGATGAGCGGGACGAATAAGCGCGCCCTGCTCATCCGGGGCTTGGCCCTAATAATGGGGACTTACGAAACAGGCTGATCCGAATAGCCTTATCCTTGTCTGATTCGAGTTTCGCGGGAAGCCGGACGATTTCGAATGACAGGGAGGAAAAATGGGGAAAGACAGGCTTTCTGCGCAACGCGGCGGCGAACCGCGTTCCGCTTTCCGGGACAGCGCCGATCCGGCCGCATATCCTTGCCGGCGCGCATCCCTCCGCTGCCGCCATCGGCAATATCGGAGCGGGCCGGTTGTCACCGATCTCGTTTCCATTGTGCCGGGCATCGCTGGCGCTTCGCTGTCCCGCGGCTTGTGATGAAGGAAAAAGCCATGCTGTCCGATCTGGAACGCATGATCGCGGTGGACGCCATCAAGACCCTGCGCGCGCGCTTCTGCCGCGCGCTCGATGCGCGGAACTGGGATGCGCTGGCTTCGATGGTTACCGACGGTATCAGGCTGTTGGTCGCCAATGAAAGCGGCAACCCGGCGCTGGGACTGGCCGATCCGCTCTCATTCAATGGCCGCGATGCTTTCCTGGCCTTCGTCCGGCAAGTGATCGGGACGGGACCGACGATCCATGTCGCCACCATGCCGGAAATCGAGGTGCACGGACCGGACACGGCCCATGGCGTCTGGCTCATCCAGGGCTATTCCGAAAGCGCGCGGGAACATGGGCTGACACTGGGTATCGGCTATGAAACGGTCGAGGACGATTATGTCCGCATCGACGGCCATTGGCGGATAGACGGCCTCACGGCCCGCATGAAAGCGGTGCTTTAAGCCAGGAGGGAAAGGCAGGGGGCACGGATCGCCTTTCCTTCCCGGGGAGGCCGGACCGGACGGAGGGGAGCCGGTCCGGCCTTTTTCTTCAAGCAAGTAGTTCCCGGTCGGCATCACGCGATGGTGGGTTTCGGCCAGAAACAGATATTTATTCATCCGTTCGGGCTGAGCTTGTCGAAGGGCCATACTTATTCTTTAAGCACGGTGCCTTAGGAAGGAAGAGTAGGGCTTCGACAAGCTCAGCCCGAACGGAGGTGGGGGACCGTAACCCACCCAAAAACCCTCCTATCGAAAGCCCTTACGCGGGGCGCTGACAGTCACCTCGCCATTGGCGGCATAGGCTGCGGTGGTCTCGGCCTGCGCGGTCTGCGGATCTTTTCCATCGAGGATCGCGGCGATCTGGCGCGCGCTGGGGATGCGGTCATAAACGCCATAGAGGTCGGTCTGGCCCAGCGAATGGATGGAAAGCTGATAACCCGTTCCGTCCCGCGCGGGATCGAAAGCGAGCAGGCTGCCCGTATCGTCCATCGGCACGATGATTGCGCCGCCTTCCACGCCTGCCTGTTGCAGCATCTCATAGCGGCCATCGGCGGTTTCTATGGCGCCGCGCAGGCAGAGGTTGCCCTGACCGTCGCGGGGCAGGGCGATGTCGCCCTTTTCCGTGCCGGCGGGCGTGGTGCTGGTGAGGCGGGCATCCGCGCCTTCGGCCGCAGGGCAAGCGGCGATGTGGGCGGGGGCAGCGGCGTGGAGCGTCTTGGGATCGTCGAAGGCGAGGTTCGCGATCATGCCGTCGAGGCTGGCGATCACTTCCTTGCGGCGCTCGGCGGGGCCAGTGACGCGCATCTTCACGATCCACCGGCCCGCATGGACGAAGGCGGCGGCCGTGGTAAGCGCGCCGTCCGCCGCATCGTCATAGACGGCGCGGATGGCGGTGCCGGGACGGCCGCCCGCCGCGACGCTGGCATAGCCGGTGCGGCGGGTCTTCGCGCCGAAACGCTCCATCACCGCCTTGTCGGTCATATAGGCGGCGAGCGCGGCGTCGGCATAGCTCGGCAAATAGACATAGAGCGTGGCCTGAACCGCGCCGTCTTCGGAGAGATATTGGGCGTAATTGTCGATGCCCTTGCCACCGTTCGACATTTCACCGCTCTTGGCGAGCGAGAGGCCCGCCACGGTTTGCGGCAGCGTCATGCCCGCCGCGTTGGCGCGCAGGGCTGTCTGCGTCGGCGTCCATGCTTCCACCTCATCCGCCGCATGGGCGAAGGCGGGCGCGGTGAGCGCCAGCAGGGCCGGAACGAGGGGCAACGCACGCAACAGGGGCATCGGCATCCTTCTCCTGATCCAGACCGTCTTTGCGCGGCCTTGAACGACAGGAGGTCAGGATGGCGGGCTTGCAGGCGCTCCGCAAGCGCGGATTTCAGGCGACGGGTGGAATCTGGGCGGGATAATGGGGCAGGTCGGGATCGAAATGCGCCCAATGCGGCGCGGCGTCCGTCCAGATCACGGCTTCGGGCGCTTTCAGGTTCGGATCGTCCAGCGCGCCCGCCCGGATGAAGGCCAGATGCGGACGCGATTCGGCAAGGCTGAAAATCGGGGTGCCGCAGGTCGGGCAGAAACCCCGCCGCATCCTGTTGCCGCTGTCGGCGACGCTTTCATGCCAGCGCACTTCGCCTGTCGTCGTCACCTTGTCGGCGGGGAAGCAGACGTTCACCGTCGCCGATCCGCCTCCCAGATACTGGCACAGGCGACACCAGCATTGCCGCGCGGCCAAAGGTTCGGCGTCGATCGCGATGCGGACCTGGCCGCAAAGGCATCCGGCCTGATGGGGCATGGCGGAACCTTCCTGCTGGACGGGGGGTATCGCCCCTTACCGCTGTTGCCGCCGCGCCATGAAAGCGAGGCGTTCGAACATCATGATGTCCTGCTCATTCTTCAGCAGCGCGCCGTGGAGGGGCGGGATCGCCTTGGTCGGGTCGCTGTTCTGCAGCACGTCGAGCGGCATGTCCTCGTTAAGGAGCAGCTTCAGCCAGTCGAGCAATTCACTGGTGCTGGGCTTCTTCTTGAGACCCGGCACTTCGCGGATGTCGTAGAAGATGTCCATCGCTTTGCTGACGAGGATCTTCTGGATGCCGGGGAAGTGCACGTCGACAATGGCCTGCATCGTCTCGCGATCCGGGAATTTGATATAGTGGAAGAAGCAGCGGCGCAGGAAGGCGTCGGGCAGTTCCTTCTCATTGTTGGAAGTGATGACCACCACCGGCCGTTCCTTCGCGGCGATGGTCTCGCCGGTTTCGTAGACGTGGAAGGCCATGCGGTCGAGTTCCTGCAACAGGTCGTTGGGGAATTCGATGTCGGCCTTGTCGATCTCGTCGATCAGCAGGACAGGCAGCTTGGGCGAGGTGAAGGCTTCCCACAGCTTGCCCTTGCGGATGTAGTTGGAAATGTCGTGGACGCGCGGGTCGCCGAGCTGACCGTCGCGCAGGCGGGCGACGGCGTCATATTCATAGAGGCCCTGATGCGCCTTGGTCGTGGACTTGACATTCCATTCGATGAGCGGAGCGTCGAGCGCCTTGGCGATTTCCTGCGCCAGCACGGTCTTGCCGGTGCCCGGTTCCCCCTTCACCAGCAGCGGGCGGCGCAGCAGCACGGCGGCGTTGACCGCGACCTTCAGATCATCGGTGGCGACATAATCCTGCGTGCCTTCAAATCGCATCTTCGTTCCGCTCTTTGCTG
>JASGDV010000100.1:0-6882 GCA_049841255.1 Sphingobium sp. | reverse complement strand
CTGAGTAGCCACTGAGCTTGTCGAAGTGGCGTATCGAAGGATATGGCGCAAAAGACCCTTCGATACGCCACTTCGACAAGCTCAGTGGCTACTCAGGACGAACGGTGGTGGGATGAACGTCCGCTCATGGCCAAAACCAGCCATCGCAGGCTGGGGATGTAAAAGGCGCTCCTTCCCCAAGCCATGCGGGGAAGGAGCGGGTGTCATCAGGGCGCGGAATATATCCTGAAGCTGCGGATGATCATGTCGCCGCTGCCGTCATTATAGGCTCCGCCGGTTTTCACGGCCACGTCCATGATCGGATACCAGCGGAAGCCCCGGAAGGGATTGACCGACTGATAGCTTTCCTTCCCGTCGATGAACCAGGTGATATAATCGCGCTGGATGTCGACGGCGAAGCGGTGGAAGCCCTTGCTGTATCCGCTCAAGCCATAAGCCTGATCGGTCTGGATGATCGCGCCGCGCTGGAATGTGCGGGCGATGTTCGCGCCGCCGTGGATGGTGTGGGCGACATGGCGGTCGAAGTCCCAATAGCTTTGCTGGCCGAATCCTTCATAGACGTCGATTTCGGGCGGCCAGCCGCTGGTGGAGATTAGCCAGAAAGCGGGCCATGCGCCGCGCCGGTCGGGCATCTTCGCTTCCCATTCATATTGGCCATAGCCGATCTGGGTCGCCAGATAGTTGCGGCCGTCCAATACCGATGCGCCATAATACCAGTTGCGGCCTTCATAGTTGATGGGCGTCTTGAGCTTCTGGCTGTGCAGGACAAGGCCCTTGTCGCTCCAGTAGACCGGGCCTTCTATGCCGGAAAAGAGCGAGGAATCGAGATAGAGGCCGGTTTCTTCGTTCGCGATCTGGGTGCGGCCATTGGCGAGCGAGGTCGCCCAGCGGTTCCAGCCACCTTCGGGCGAGCGTTTGTGCGTCTCCTTCTCCAGCGTGAACTGGAGCGCGCCGGTCGTTGCGAAGGTGCGCGGGGCGCGGAAGGTGCCGGTGGCCTTGGCCGTGGCCGCCGCGTTGCTGTTGGCGGTGACGGTGGCGGAGGACTGGCCTTGCAGGCCGCCCCATGGGGCTTCGCGCATTTTGAGCTGGAATTGCTGCCCGTCCTGCGCGGTTATGATGGGAACGGATATGGTCTGCCGCAGCGGGTCGCCGGGGCGGAAGATGGCGACGGTGTCGACCGTTTGATAATGGGTCCCGGATTTGGCCGCGCTTACGCCGGAACCGTTCACCGTGATGAGGCGGATGATGATGGTGTTGGGCGTCGGCCGGTCCAGCGTCAGCGGGACATAGGCGACATTCACGCCGGGTTTGAAGGTGGCGTTGCCGAGGGATACGGTCGCCTTTTCCGGCAGCTTCGTGCCGCTGGCGAAATCGAAGGAGGCGAAGCTGCCTTCGGTTCGGCTGTTATAGTCGATGCTGCTGGCGGTGGATGCCGTGGCAGTATAGGCGGCCTGCGAGGCGGGCGCATTACTGCTGTTTGTGACGGTTATACTGTTTTGAGCGGTGGGAAGCGATGTTCCCATATTGGTGACTGCCGCTGCCGCGCCAAGGGCGAGCAGGATCATCGCGCCGGCCCCTGCTGGACCGACGCCCTTCAACTTCTTCAACATGAACGACCCCCGTTCTTTTTCGATTATGGATTATTGGTCAGGAAAGTTCCGGACTTGCCTCCTCTGCTTATGGGTGAATGGTTGAGAAAATCCTTGCGGCGAAAACGGTTCGTCGCAAATATACCTTAGTATAGATGGCATTCATCATGATCCAGACGGTCATGATTGGAGTCTTTTTATGGGTGGTATCGGTAAGGATGATGATTCTGCATCGAAACGATTTGTCGCCCGGTCGTTCGGCAGGGGCGGTGAATCGCATTATTCCTGCGCTATATGGTCACGATTTGGGATTTCCCGGGCGTGGACTCGCCGGGCCGGGATCATGTCTATGCGGTTTTTGTCGCCAGCGCGATAAGGGCGGGGATGTCGACATGCGCTTCCAGTTGCGCGGCGATGTCGTCGAGCGCGGCGTGGACGGCGGCGTCATGGTCCTGCTCCGTGGAAGAGAGGTTCCAGCGGTCCAGAAACGCCTTGCGCAGCGGGGTGCTGGCGAAGAGGCCGTGGACATAGGTGCCGAGGACGCGGCCGTCCGGGCTGGCCGCTCCGTCCGGGCGTCCGCCGTCCAGATAGGAAAAGGGGCGCGCGCAATCGGGGCCGGAGGTCTGGCCCATATGCATCTCATAGCCGGTGAAGGCGGCGTCCAGCGCGCGGCCGGTGACCTGTTGCAGCGTCTTGTTGCCTGAAAGCGCGGTTTCGATGTCGAGCAGGCCGAGGCCATATATGGTCGTGGGCGGACCTTCTATGCCCTGGGGGTCGGCGATGCGGCGGCCGAGCATCTGATAGCCGCCGCATATCCCCAGAACCGCGCCGCCGCGCCGGTGATGGGCGAGGATGTCGATGTCCCAGCCCTGCGCGCGCATGGCCTGCATGTCGGCGATGGTCGCCTTCGATCCGGGAAGGACGATGAGCGAGGCTTCCGCCGGGATGGGCTTGCCGGGCGGGACCATGAGCAACTCCACGTCCGGCTCGGTCTTGAAGGGGTCGAGATCGTCGAAATTGGAGATGCGGGGCAATATGGGACAGGCGATGAGGAAGCGCGCGCCGTCCGGCCGCCGCTTTTTCTCCAGAACCACGGCGTCCTCGCTGGGAAGGCGGGCGGTGGCGTGGAGCCAGGGGATGACGCCGAAGCCGCGCCAGCCGGACAGGGATTCGATCTGGCGATAGCCGTCCTCGAAAAGGGCGGGGTCGCCGCGGAATTTGTTGATGAGGAAGCCGTGGATCATGGCGGCGTCTTCCGGGTCGATCACCGCTCTGGTGCCGACGATGGAGGCGATGACGCCGCCCCGGTCTATGTCGCCGATCAGGATCACCGGGACATCGGCCGCGCGGGCGAAGCCCATATTGGCGATGTCGCCCGCGCGCAGGTTGATTTCGGCGGGCGATCCCGCCCCTTCCACCACGACGATGTCGCATTGCGCCTGAAGCCGGTGGAAGCTCTCCATGACAGAGGAGAGAAGCTGCCCGCGCGCCTGCCGGAAATTGCCGCCGCCCAGAGTGCCGCGCACGCGCCCCTGGACGATGAGCTGCGATGTGTGATCGGCCTGGGGTTTCAGGAGCACCGGGTTCATGTCGCTATGGGGCGGGACGCCCGCCGCCATCGCCTGCAAGGCCTGCGCGCGGCCGATCTCTCCGCCGTCGACGGTCACGGCGGCGTTGTTGGACATGTTCTGGGGCTTGAAGGGGCGGACGCGATAGCCGCGCCGCACGAGCGCCCGGCACAGACCGGCGACGAGGACGGACTTGCCCACGTCCGATCCGGTTCCCTGTAGCATGATCGCGCCCATGGCCTTGTTCCCTGAAGGTTCGGGCAGGCCAAGGCAAGAGGGGAGATCAGGCCACGATGGTCGCGAGGCCGCAGCGCATTTCATGGACGCGCACCTCCGCCGTGCCCAGCCGGACGCCGAGCAACGCCGTCACATTGTTCAGGACGCCGTCGAGCAAGGGCGCGGTGGTGCCCAGCAGCGCGCCGATGGGAGCGGTCAGGGGACTGAGGCCGACTTTCAGGCCGAGCAGATAGACGTCGATCTGCACTTGCCTGACGAGGCTGGCGGCAAGGCCCTGGGTCAGGTCCTGCGTGCTGACGGTCTGGCTTTGCTGCGCGCTGATTTGCGCGGGGGAGAAATGAACGGTTTGAGGCTGCACGCCGCCCAGCGCGATATTGGCGCGGGCCGTGACTTTGGTGGTCAGCACATCGGCCAGCACGGCGGGGCGGGGATTGGCGGGACGGGAGAAGTCGGTGAGCGCGGCCTGGTCCACATCGGCCAGCGCCGCCGAGCCGATGGACGGCTTGACCAGCAGGGTCACGCCATGGCCGGACGTGCCGCGCGCGCAGTTGATGTCCGACAGGCGCGCTTCCGCCTCCGCCAGTTCGATATAGAGGGGAACGCGGATCGACGCGATCGGGGCGAGGGCGGCGGCGACCGCGCTTTCCAGATAGATGCGCGTCTGGGCCGTGCGCAGGACGACATCGCGGCTCGACGTGATGGTGAGCAGCGGGGACGTGGCGGAACCGCCGCCGAGGATCAGCTTGAGGCGTGTGCTGCTGAGCCCCGGCACGCCCAGTTGCAGGTCGATGGGCACGGAGACGCCGGGACCGGGGTTCAGCACCATCCGCAGCATGGAAAAGGCGTCCATCAGGACCGTCGGCTGGCCGGTCGCATCCGTTGCGCTCCCCGCCGGGCCAAGGTCGATGATGTCCTTCAGGCGGACGGTGCGGCCGGGGATGGAGTTGCCGATGCGGCGGAGCGCGCCGACGGTCTGGCTGTCCGTCACGCCGTCCGCGATGGCGTTGACGACATCGGCGAGCGGAATGTGGCGGTCGAACAATTGGACGAAGGCTTCGTCCTGACGGCCAAGACGCGCCTGCAAGGCATCGGCCATGTGTAGCAGGTCGACCCTGGCATCGAGCAGTCCCTGCGTATCCATGACCGAAAGGTTGAGGCTGGTCCCGGCAAGGGCGGACAGCAGCATGTTGGGCAGGCCGTCGCTGACCGAGGCCAGTCCCGTGCCGATGGAAAAGGCGGCGGCGTCCTTCCGCGCGGCGGTGGCGCGGGCGCTCAGGTCCACGCCGTCCTTGCCCACCAGCATGCGGCCGAAGAAAAGGGGCGCGCGCCGCCGCACCTCCAGACGCAGCGCGCCGCCCGCCGGATCGTCGGGCACGAAACGCTGGGGAACGGGAACGGCGGGGTCGGCACGATATTGGCCGTCCTCGACGGAGGCGATGACCACGCCATCGACGCCGCTATGGGCGATGAGCTGTTCGGCGGCGGGGCGGCCTCCGCTGACGGCGGCGAGGGCGGCGGCGTCGGCGATGCCCTGCAACTGGCGCTTGGCGAGGTAGAGGGAACCCAGGTCCACCGCCACCGTGGCGGACCCCGCCAGCATCAGCAGCGACCCGGCGAGCAGGATGGTGACGCCGCCCGTCCGGTCGCGGCGAAGGGACCTTGATTTGCGGGAAAGAGGCTTCATCGTTCGTCGATCCTTATGACGGCGCTGCGTTCAAGGGTGCGCGAGGGGACGGGAATGAAGGAGGAGGCGAAGATCGGATCGCCCGACAGGTCATAGTCGAGCGTGACGGTGAAATAGCCGCCATTCTCGCTGCTGCTGACGCCGATGGGACGGCCGCCTTGCAGGGGGAGGGCGGCGGCGCTGGCGGTGACGCTCTGTCGCGACAGGGCTTGCCGTTCGGCCGCGTCCAGTCCCGCGACGGCGGCTCGGGCGGCGTCATTGGCGGCCTGTTGCAGGCTGTGGGCCGTCATGAACCACGACCCGTAGACCCATATGCCCAGCAGCAAGGCGATGAGCAGGGGAAGCGCGATGGCGGCCTCCACGAGGACGCTGCCGCGCATGTCGCGGCGGAGCGAGGCGAAGGGCAGGGCGGGGCGGGAGGGCTTTTTCATGTCTCCAGCCTAGCCGGAGCGGTTCAATGGCCGGTTTTCCGGCAAAGGGGCCGCTTATGCGCGATTTGCGTAAGCGGCCCCCGCTGGAGACATGAAGGCGCGGCGGAAAGCGGAGAGTGTCTTATCGGCGGATTGGTTTTTCCCTCCGCATCGGATTTATTTTGCGGAATTTGCGGGTTCGCCCCGCCGCGTGACGACCAGGACGGCGCCCTCGGCCCCGTAAAGACCCTGCAATTGCGCGATGCCGATCTCCGCCGGGACGACGGCGCCGCTATTGGCGAGCAGGCTGGTGGCGATCCTGCGGTCGCCTTCGCCGCGCAGGACATGCTCCAGTTCCTCGCGCAGGCGGGGACGGGCGGGCAGGTCGGCCAGATCCGCCAGGCTGACGTTGATGAGGCGGTCCAGCGGCAATCCGACCATGGCGCAGACCATGTCGTCCGCAAATTCGATGAATCCCCGGCTCGACACCTGCGCATGGCCGACGCCGCCATGGACCCGCATGGCCTGCATCAGGCTGGCCTTCGCGTCGGCGAGGCGGTTGCGCCGCACATCCTCCGTGATGTCGCTCAGCAGCAGGGCGACGCCATCGGGAAAGGGATAGGTTTCGAACCGTATCCAGCAATTTTCGCGGAAGGGGGAAGGAATGTCGGCGGCGCTGCCTTCCCCGGATTCCATGCTGTGCCGTATATGCGCCTGCGTCAGGGTTTCAGCCAGTTCGGGCAAGGCTTCCCACAGCGGCAGCCCCGCCAGTTGCCGGTCCCAGCGCCGCGTCATGGCGAGCGCGGCCTGATTGACATGGCCGATGGTGTAATCGGCACGGCAGAGGATCAGGCCCTGATGTATCCATGCGGGCAGATGGGCAAGCGGATCGGGACCGGCCGACGCTTCCGGTCCGTTCACGGTCATGGTGCGGAAACGGTCCAGCCCCATGAAGACATGCGTCCCGCGTCCATGGTGCGTGACGAGCAGCGGTTCCTGCACGCCGACCTCCCGCCAATGGGCGAAATTGCGGACAAGTTCGGCAGCCGGGACGCTTCGGCCGTAACGATCGTTCAGCATGGATGATCCCCTTCCTCATCATTGTGGGGAAAAGGATACATGGACGCAGGAGGAGGCGAAGACGCAGACGTATCGAAAGTGGAGGAATTCCGCCGGTTTGCGATGGCGGGTTTGGGCCATTTGCGGACGTTCAACCCACCACCGTTCGTCCTGAGTAGCCACTGAGCTTGTCGAAGTGGCGTATCGAAGGATATGGCGCAAAAGACCCTTCGATACGGGTCTTCGACTTGGCCTTAGGCCAAGTTTATCCTGAGCGACTGCTGCAAGCAGTCAGTCGAAGGGCTCAGCCCCTACTCAGGGCGAACGGAGGTGAG
>JASGDV010000099.1:0-4935 GCA_049841255.1 Sphingobium sp. | reverse complement strand
CATCAAGAAGGAATTCGGCGTCGCCAAGATGCCGGAGGACGGCATCGGCGCGATCATCCATATCAAGGGACGCGACCTTGTGAACGGCGTGCCCAAGGAAATCAGCATCAACCAGGGCCAGATCGCCGACGCACTGGCCGAGCCGATCAGCACGATCGTCGAAGGCGTGCGCATCGCCCTGGAAAACACCGCGCCCGAACTGGCGGCCGACATTGTCGATCAGGGCATCGTCCTGACCGGCGGCGGCGCCCTGCTCAAGGGGCTGGACGACGAGCTGCGCGATGAGACGGGCCTTCCCGTCACCATCGCCGAAGATCCGCTGACCTGCGTCGCGATCGGCACCGGGCGGGCGATGGAAGATCCGATCTTCCGGGGCGTGCTGCAAACCACCTAAGGCACAGGGGAACAAGGAATGGCGCGGCCACCCAGCCGACGCCCCGGCCATAACCGGAAGGCGCAATATAGCCTGTTCGCCAGCTATGTCGTGGCGGTGACTGGCGCGGTCGTCGGCCTGCTGCTGGTGGTTGTCGCCATATTCGATCCCACCGGCTTTGCCGCCATCCGCACCGGCACGGCCGAACTGACGCGCCCGATCTCGACGGGCCTACGTCATATGGTGAGCGGCGCGGCTTCCATCGACGAGGTGCTGGCCGCCTATTGGCGCGCGGGATCGCAAAATGTCGCGCTGCGGCGGCAGGTGGAAGTGGACCGCAACCGCATCATCGAGGCCAAGGCCATCGCGCAGGAAAATGCGCGCCTCAAAAAACTGTTGAAGCTGGTGGACGACGATCAGAGCGAATTGCTGGCCGCCCGGCTCATCAGTTCCTCCTCGGGCAGCGCACGCCGCTTCGCCCGGCTGAACGCGGGAAGCTGGCAAGGCGTGAAACCGGGCATGCCCGTGCGCGCGCCCGAAGGACTGATCGGCCGCGTCTTCACGACCACGCCCAACACCGCCGAAGTGCTGCTGCTGACCGACAGCAGCAATATCGTGCCGGTAAGGCGGGCCAATGACAATATCCCGGCGATCTCGACGGGGCTGGGCGACGGGACGCTGGAAGTCCGCGCCCTTTCCGCCGGACGAAACCCGTTCAAGCCGGGCGACCTGCTGGTCACATCCGGCATCGGCGGCATCTATCAACCCAATATCCCCATCGCCGTGGTCGTGCGGGTGCAGGGCGAGATCGCCTATGGCGTTCCGCTCGCCAACCCCTCCCGCGTCGATGCCGTGGTGGTGGAGCGCGCCTTCGAACAGGTGGTGACCCGGTCCGAAGCGGACGCGGCGGTTCAACCCGAAGAACCCGCCGCGGATAATGCGGCGGCTCCATGATAGACCGGCATCTGCACCATGCCACCAGGCTGGGCCGCTATCCCTCCCGCTTTCGCCTGAACGGCACGCCGGTCATCACCGTCCTGCTGGGATCGATGGTGACCGCCCTGCCGGTGATCGCCCAATATCCGTCCATGCCGCCCTTCGGCTTGCTGATCCTGCTCGCATGGCGGCTGATGCGGCCGGAATTGTGGCGGGCATGGATCGGCCTGCCGCTGGGGCTGTTCGACGACATGCTGAGCGGGCAGCCCATCGGTTCCGCCATGTGCCTGTGGACGCTGATGCTGATCGGCATCGACGCCATCGAGTCCCGAATGGTGTGGCGCGGTTATCGGCAGGACTGGCTTATCGCGGCGGTCGCGATTATCTTCTGCCTCGCCGGGGGCTTGTTCTTCGCCCACATCACCGGCGGAGGGCAGATCAAGCTGATATTGGTGGCGCCGCAAATGCTCTGGACGATCCTGCTCTTTCCCTTCGTCGTGCGGCAATGCGCCCGGATCGACCGCTGGCGCGTGATGGCATGAAATTCCCCAAGCCCAAGCGCAAGATCGTCACGGAAGCCACCCAGACCTTCACCTTCACGCGGCGGGCGATGGTGGTGGGCGGGCTGCAAGGCGCTTTCGGCCTGATGCTCGCCGGGCGGATGGCGTGGATCAGCGTGGCGCAGAATGAGAAATATAATCTTCTGTCGGAAAGCAATCGCGTCAACCTGACGCTCATTCCGCCGCGCCGCGGATGGATCATCGACCGCAACGGCAGGCCGCTCGCCAATAACCGCACCGATTTCCGCGTCGACCTGATCCCCGAGCGCGTCAAGGATGCCGACGCCACCATCCGCAATCTGGCCGAACTGCTGGCGCTGGAATCGGACGAGGTCGAACGGATCAAGGAGGAACTGGACAAATCCCCCGGCTTCCGCCCGGTGCAGGTCGCCGACAAGCTGACCTACGATCAATATGCGGCGGTCAGCGTGCGCCTGCCCGACCTGCCCGGCGTCGCGCCGAGCCAGGGCTTTTCCCGCTATTACCCGGCGGGCGCGTCCGTGGGGCATTTGCTGGGCTATGTCGGCGCGGCCTCCGCCAAGGAATATGAGGAACGCAAGAATCCGCTGCTCATCACGCCCGGCTTCAAGATCGGCAAGGACGGTCTGGAACGGGCATTCGACAAGGAACTGACCGGAAAACCGGGCGCCAAGCGGGTCGAGGTCACAGCGCGCGGCAAGATCGTGCGCGAATTGACCACGCGGCCCGATATGCCGGGCAACACCATCCGCCTCACCATCGACGCGGGATTGCAGGAATATGCGGGCCGCCGTCTCGCCACGCAAAGCGGCTCCGTCGTCATTCTGGACTGCCGCAACGGCGATGTGCTGGCCATGGCGTCCATGCCCAGTTTCGACCCCAACAGCTTTTCCGACGGCATCAGCCATCTGGAATGGGACATGCTGTCGAAGGACGATCACGTCCCGCTCCGCAACAAGACGCTGCAAGGGCTGTATCCGCCGGGGTCCACGGTCAAACCCATGGTGGCGCTCGCACTGCTGGAAGCGGGCGTCCACCCGACCGAGACGGTGAACTGTCCCGGCGCGATAAGGGTCGGCAACACGCTGTTCCACTGTCACAAAAGACGCGGCCATGGCGCGGTCAACATGCGGACCGCCATCGCCCAGAGCTGCGACATCTATTTCTATCAGATGGCCCAGCGCATCGGCATGGACCGGATCGCCAGCATGGCGCGCCGCGTCGGCATGGGGCAGAAATTCGACCTGCCCTTTCCCAGCCAAAGCTATGGCACGGTTCCGGACCCGGCCTGGAAGCTCAAGAAATACGGCCAGCAATGGCAGATTTACGATACGGTCAATGCCACGATCGGACAGGGCTATATGCTCATCAACCCGTTGCAGATGGCGGTGATGGCGGCGCGGCTTGCCACCGGGCGGCAACTCATGCCCAACTTCATCCTTGGCGCCCATCGCCCCGAAGCCGAGCCGGTCGGCGTCAATGAAGAGCATCTGACCGTCATCCGCGACGCGATGAGCGCGGTGGTGAATGGCGGCGGCACGGGCGGCGCGGCGCGCATGAACATTCCGGGCGTGCTGATCGCGGGGAAAACGGGGACGGCGCAGGTCCGCAGAATCTCCATGGCCGAACGCGCGGGCGGCGTGCGCGGCAATGCCTCCCTGCCCTTCAAGCTGCGCGATCATGCCCTGTTTCAGGGTTTCGTTCCGTTCGACAATCCCCGTTACGCCGTGGGCTGCATCATCGAGCATGGCGGTCACGTCAACCGGGTCGAGGACGCGCCGATGATATGCAGCGACACCCTCTCCTTCCTCTTCGACCCCAAAAAGGCGATGGAGAAGCTGGAAACGCTGGAGAAAGGCTGGGGCGGAACGCCAGCGGAACGGCTGGCGCGGCAGACCGCCGCCTTCCGTCTTTCCCGGGCCATCGAGAAGGGCGAAGTCCCCGCTCCCGCCGCAAGCAACGCGACGCAGCCCGCGAACGCCACGGCGCCCGCGACACAGCCTTCGGAAGAGGATGACGATACGCCGCCTCCTCCCGCTTCCAGTCCGGCAGGTGCGCCATGAGCATCGTTCCCCAGCCCCTCACCGAATTTCCATGGCGCGTGCTGCTGTTGCTATTGGCGATTGCCGCCTTCGGCACCGTCGTCCTCTACAGCGCGGCGGGCGGCAGCATGACGCCATGGGCGATCAACCAGATCATCCGCTTCATCATCTTTTCGGTGATGGCGCTGGCCCTCAGCCGGATCAGGGTGGAAACCTTCGCCCATTTCGCCTTCCCGGCCTATGCGGCCGTCCTGATCGCCCTGATCCTTGTCGAACTGGTCGGCGGCGTGGCCGGGGGAAGCCAGCGCTGGATCAACCTTGGCTTCATGCAGCTCCAGCCATCGGAATTCATGAAACCCGTCATCGTCCTGGCCGTGGCGCGATTTTACGCCCTGCTTTCGGTGGGAGAAATCCGCCGATGGAATGCGATCTGGCCCGCTCTGGTGCTGATCGGCGTCCCGTGGGCGCTGGTCCTGATCCAACCCGATCTGGGCACGGCGACGATGATAGCGGCGGGCGGAATAACCGTCATGTTCCTCGCGGGATTGCCGCTGCGGCTGTTCGTCGGATCGGCGTTGACGCTGGCGGCGCTGGTTCCGATCGCCTTCAGCTTCCTGCATGATTATCAGCAGAAGCGGGTGCTCATCTTCCTTGACCCGGAAAGCGATCCGCTGGGCGCGGGCTATCATATCAGCCAATCGAAGATCGCGATCGGATCTGGCGGCATTTTCGGCAAGGGATTCCTGCAAGGAACGCAGAGCCATCTGGATTACCTGCCCGAAGGCCACACCGATTTCGTGTTCGCGACCATGGCGGAGGAATGGGGGCTGGTCGGCGGCATCCTGCTGATCTGCGCTTTCATGCTGCTGTTCCGCTGGGGCATCCGCGTGTCGTTACGGGCGCAGGACAAGTTCGCCCGGCTCGCCGCAGCGGGCCTCACCACCACGATCTTCTTCTATGTCGCGATCAATCTGATGATGGTCATGGGGCTGGCGCCGGTGGTGGGCATCCCCCTGCCCTTCATGTCCTATGGCGGATCGTCGAT
>JASGDV010000098.1:0-10069 GCA_049841255.1 Sphingobium sp. | reverse complement strand
TGTTCCTCATTGCCATATTCCAGCAGGGTGGGGCCAAGCATCATCGTGCCGAAGCTGCGGATCGGGTTGAAGGCGCCGATGGCCGTCATCTCCTCGGCCAATATGCGTATCCGCGCTTCGTCCATGTCCGCGCCGCCATAGCGGCTGGGCCAGTTGGGGACGCCCCAGCCCTTTTCCTGCATCCGCTGGCGCCAGAGTTGATAGTCCGGGCTGGCGGCGGCGGCGTGCACGTCGCTCTGGAAGACAAGGCCGCTGACGCCGGTCAGGGAGGGCGGGAAATTGGCCTTCAGCCATGCACGGACTTCCTGCCGGAAATCCTGCCCCTCCATCGCTTTGGCGTCCGTCATCTCTGGTCCCTGTCTTCCGAACGGGAAAGGCGTGAAAACCCTCCCCGGCATGGGCGGCGAGCCGCGTTGCTGTGCAAAATCATTATGACACTCTTCGCGCCAAGGCTAGTATATTTTTGCACCATAGGATAGTTTTGTGTCGCAAGCCAAAACTATGATTGACACAGCGCGCCCTGTTTATAAACTGCACCATGTTGCAATATTAGGGGTCCGCTCATGGGACGCGGACCGATTCAGGAGAGTGACGGATGGAAACCATGGCTGCCCGGCCCGTGCCCGACCATGTGCCGCCGCATATGATCGGCACGTTCAACCTGTTCGACGCACCCGGCATGCCGCCGACGCCTAATGGCGATCCGCAGGCGGCGGCGGCGATCGTGCATGACGGGCCGCCGATCTTCTATTCGCCCGGCAATACGCGGGACGGGCGTGGCACATGGGTCATCACGCGGGCAAAGGACCAGCGGCGGGTGTTGCAGGACCCGGAGACCTTCTCCAGCCATCGCGCCATCTTCGCCTCCGCGCTGGGGGAGGATTGGCCGATGATCCCGCTGGAACTCGATCCGCCCGAGCACAGCAAATTCCGTTCGCTGCTTAATCCGCTGCTGTCGCCCAAGCGGGTCATGGCGCTGGAGACGGCGGTGCGCGAACGGGCGGTGTTCCTGATCGACCGGATCGCGGCGGCGGGGACGAGCTGCGACGTCATGACGGATTTCGCCTTTCCCTTTGCGGTGAATATCTTCCTGCGGTTCCTGGGGCTGTCGGATGATCGGCTGGACGAGTTCGTCGGCTGGGCCAACGACCTGCTGCATGGCGACAACCAGCAGCGCCCGGCGGCGGCGCGGACGATCATCGCCTTCATCGACGATCTGGCGGCGCAGCGGCGCAAGGCGCCGGTGGACGATTTCATGTCCTTCCTGGTGCAGTCCAAGGTGGACGACCGGCTGCTAAATGACATGGAGATACGCGGGACCGGCGTGCTGCTGTTCGTGGCAGGGCTGGATACGGTGGCGGCGGCGATCGGGTTCGACCTCAATTATCTGGCGCGCCATCCGCAGGATCAGGAACTGCTGCGGCAGGAGCCTTCGCGGATCGTGCTGGCGGCGGAGGAGATGCTGCGCGCCTATCCGACCGTGCAGATGATCCGGGTGGCGACGAAGGACATCGACTTCGAAGGCGCGCCGATCCGCAAGGGCGACTATGTGTCCTGCGCGACGATGATCGCCAATCGCGATCCCGAGGAATTTCCCGAGCCCAACCGCATCGACCTGGGACGCGAGGATAACCGGCATACGGCCTTCGCCTATGGCCCGCACCGCTGCCTGGGATCGCATCTGGCGCGGCGGGAGATCGTGGTCGGGCTGGAGGAATGGCTGAAGCGCATCCCCACCTTCCGCATCAAGGAAGGCACCGCGCCCATCACCTATGGCGGGCATGTGTTCGGGATCGAAAACCTCATTCTGGATTGGTCCTGAAAAGACGAAGGGTAGGAGCGGGACATCATGAAGATCATCGTGCACAAGGAAAAATGCCAGGGCCATGCCCGCTGCTGGGCGATGGCCCCGCAGATATTCGAGCTGGACGACGAGGGCTATATCATGCCGGGCGGCCTCGATGTCGCGGAGGAGGATGAGCGGCTGGCGTGGAAAGGGGCGAAATCCTGTCCGGAGCGGGCGCTCGAAATCCAGAAATGAAGATGGGACAGGGGGCGGCGCTGGTTCTGGCGCTGGCCCTGACGGCGGGGCAGGGGGCGCTCGCGGCGCCGCTTCGCCCGGATCAGGCCGCTTTCCGCGAGATTTACCGCGAACTGGTGGAGACGGACAGCAGCGCGCCGGCCGGCAGTTGCACCTTGGCGGCGGAGCGGATGCTGGCGCGGCTCAAGGGCGCGGGATTCGGCGCGGCGCAGGCTGAACTCTTCGTACCGGAGGGACGGCCGCGGGATGGCGGGCTGATCGCGCGGATCGACGGCAGCGATCCCGATGCCAGGGCGATGCTGCTGGTCGATCATATCGACGTCGTGGCCGCGCGGCGCGAGGACTGGCCGCGCGATCCCTTCAAGCTGGCGGAAGAGGGCGGCTATTTCATCGGCCGGGGCGTCATCGACGACAAGGCGCTGTCCGCCATCTGGATCGATAGCCTGATCCGCATGAAGAAGGAAGGCTTCCGCCCGCGCCGCACGATCAAGGTCGCGCTGACCTGCGGCGAGGAAAGCGGGGACGCGGTGAACGGCGTGCAATGGCTGCTGCGCCATCGGCGCGACGCCGTCGAGGCGGGCTTTGCCCTCAATGAAGGCGGCTATGGCATGACCGACGCGGCGGGAAAGCCCATCGCGCTCTATCTGGCGGTGGGCGAGAAACATTCGCAGACCTTCACCATCGAAGCGCGCAACAGCGGCGGCCATTCCAGCCGCCCCCGCCCGGACAACGCCATCTATGACCTTGCCGATGCGCTGACGGCGATCCGCCGATACAGCTTTCCGATCAGGCTCAATGCCACCAATCGCGGTTATTTCACGCGGATGGCGCCGATCATCGGCGGGGATATGGGACAGGCGATGGCGGCGGTCGGCAAGGGCGAAGCCGGTCCGCAGGCCATGGCGAAGGTGACCGGCGACGTGACCTATAACGCCATGCTGCGGACAACCTGCGTCGCGACGCAGGTGGAGGCGGGCCATGCGATCAACGCCCTGCCGCAACGGGCGCGCGCGACCATCCAGTGCCGCCTGTTTCCCGGAGAAAAGCCGGAGGAGGTGGAAGCGCAATTGCGGACGGTGATCGGCAATCCGGCGATCACCCTGAGCCGGGCGGAGGGCGAGGACCGGACGGTCGCGGTTCCGCCGCCGCTCGATCCGGCGGTCATGGGTCCGGCAGAGGAGATTGCGCGCCAGCAGTTTCCCGGTATTCCGGTCGTTCCCAATCTGCTGACGGCGGGGACGGATGGGCGTTACCTCAGCGCGGCGGGCATCCCGACCTATGGCGTGCCGGGCATCTTCCTCGATCCCGACGGCAATGGCGCGCATGGCGTCAATGAAAGGGTGCGGGTGAAGAGCGTCTATGACGGGCGGGATTATCTTTATGCGCTGATCAAGCGTTACGCTGGGAGCCGTTGAGGGGTTTCCGGCGTTTCCCCATATTAGAGCGGCAAGCGTTGGATCAGAGCCTTTTCAGAGAGATTGAAGTTACACGACCATCTAAGACGATTCGTGCTCCTGCGCAGGCAGGAGCACGGCGCGCTTCCATCTGAACCGGAACGCTAGGTCCTGATCCAGACGCCCTTGGTCTGGAGATAGGCTTCGATATGTTCGGCGCCGCCCTCGCGGCCGAAGCCGCTCATCTTGTAGCCGCCAAAGGGCACGGAGGGGTCCATCGCGAAATAGTGGTTGACCCATACCGACCCGGCGCGGATGCGCTGGACCGCCGCCATCGCCTTGCCGATGTCCTTCGTCCAGACGCCGCCCGCGAGGCCGAAGCGGGTGGCGTTGGCGCGGGCGACGACCTCGTCGAAATCGTCGAAGGGCAGGATGCAGGAGACGGGACCGAAAATCTCTTCCCGCGCGATCCGCATGTCGTCCTTCACGTCCGCGAAGACAGTGGGCGCGACATAATGGCCCTTGTCGAGATCGCCGCCGGTGACGCGCTGGCCGCCGGTCACGAGCCGCGCGCCTTCCTGCGGGCCGAGGTCGAGATAGGAGGAGACGCGGGCGAATTGCTTGGCGGACACCAGCGGGCCGATCTGCGTGTCGGGGTCGAGGCTGGGGCCGATCTTGAGCGCCGCGCCGAAGGCCGCGACACGTTCCACCATTTCCTCATAGACCGGACGCTGGACGAAGAGGCGGGTGCCTGCCGCGCAGACCTGGCCTGAATTGTTGAAGACGCCCATGGCCGCCGCTGGCGTGGCAAGGTCGAGATCGGCGTCGGCGAAGATGATATTGGGGGACTTGCCGCCCAGTTCCATCGTGACGCGCTTCACCGTGCCCGCGGAGGCCGCGATGATGCGCTGGCCGGTTTCGCAGGAGCCGGTGAAGGCGATCTTGTCGACGTCGGGATGGGCGGAGAGGGCCGCGCCGACCGGGCCCGCGCCGGTGACGACGTTCACGACGCCGGGGGGCACGCCCGCTTCAAGGCAGAGTTCGGCGAAGCGCAGCGGACTGAGCGAGGCGTCCTCCGCCGGTTTGAGGACCACGGTGCAGCCGGTGGCGAGGACCGGGCCGACTTTCCAGGCGGCGCTGAACAGCGGGCCGTTCCATGGGATGATCGCGCCGACCACGCCGACCGGTTCGCGCAGGGTGAAGGACATGAGATCGACGGGGAAGGAATTGGAAAGCGTCTGGCCGTGAATGGCCGTCGCCGCGCCCGCGAAATGGCGCAGCGAACGCTGGAGCATCCCGCGCAGGCCGCGCGCCGCCGTGATCGGGCGGCCCATTTCGATGGAATCGAGCAAGGCGAGATCGTCGAACTCCGCATCGACGAGATCGGCGAGCTTGAGGAGGACGGCCTGACGGTCGGCGGGCTTGAAGCGGCTCCATGGGCCTTCGAAAGCGGCGCGGGCGGCCTTGACGGCGCGGTCCACATCCTCCGCATCGGCAAGAGCCAGTTGCGCGACCAGTTCGCCGGTCGAGGGGCTGAAGCTGTCGAAACGGCGGCCGGACAGGGCATCGACATGCCGGCCGTCGATCAGCAGTTGCTTGGGCTTTCCATCCAGAAAGGCGGGGCGTCGGGTTTCGATCATGATATTGACCTCAAATGGCGGCGTGATCGGCATGGGCGCGGCGCATGGACCGGCGGCCGAGGGCGAAGAGCAGGGCGGCGGGCAGGAGCACGCACAACACGCTGATGATGAGGGACGTGCCGACCTTCATTTCGTCGCCCAGCACCTTGTCGGTGACGAGGCCGATGAAAGCCGGACCGCCCGCCATGGCGATGAGGCCGGATGCCAGCACGTACAGGGCGGAAATGCGGCCGCGCAGATGCTGGGGAGTGACGACCTGAACGGTGGCCGGTCCCATGCTGGAGGTCGAGAGGATCAGCGCCATGAAGGCCCAGTAACAGCCCATCGCGATCCATGGGCTTTCGACCAGGAAGACGGCGATGCCGAAGGGCGCGGCGGCGATGACGGTCCAGAAGCACCAGAAGAGATGCGCGTCCGCCCGGCCCGCGCGATAAAGGCGGTCGACCATCCAGCCGTGAAGCGGGATGCAGGCCGCGCCCGCGATCTGGGCTATGCCGATGACCGGCCCGATGCGGCCCGGCTCCCACCCATGGACGCGGGACAGGAAAACCGGGGTCCAGAGCTGAAAGCCGATGGTCGCGGCATAGGCGAGGCCGAAACCGACGAAGCTCGCCACATAGAGCGGCTTGTAGCGGCGCATGAAGGTCCATGCCTCGCCATAGCCCGCGCCGGAGGAAGGGGCGGCCTTGCGCCGGGGCGGCTCACGGAAGAGGAAGACGAGGAAGGCGAGGAAGATGCCCGGCGCGCCGGTCATGATGAAGACCTGCTGCCAGGGCTCCAACATGCCGAAGAGGGGCCAATGCGCGGGTCCGGCCTTCATCGCCGCGCCCACGATGGGGCCGCCGACGAGGAAGACGATGCCCGCCCCCATCACGCCGCCCATGATGAACACCGACATGGCGAGCGAGAGCCTGTGCGGCGGGAAGCTGTCGCCGACCACGGAATAACTGCCGGTGCCAAAGCCGGATTCGCCCGCGCCCACGCCCGCGCGGGCCATGGCGAGGGCCATGAAACTGCCCGCGAGGCCGCAGGATGCCGCCGCTATGCTCCATACCGTCACGGACAGATAGAGGACGATGCGGCGGCTGAAACGGTCCAGCGCCATGCCCACCGGAATGGCGCAGATGCAGAACAGGATGGCGAAGGCGGGCCCTTGCAGAAGGCTGATCTGAAGGTCGGACAGACCCAGATCCCTTTTGATTGGGCCGACCATCAGGGCCATGATGTTCCGGTCGGTGAGCGACAGGATATAGAGGAGGAACAGGATGGCGACCGTCATCCAGCCCATGGCGGGCGAGGGATAGGTCGCCTGCGCGGCGGCGTCAGGCTGATCCGGCGGAGTCGCTTCGCGCCGCGATTCGTCCAGTTCCGTTCCCGTGGCCGTCGCGGTCATGACCGGCTGGCCTGCTGGCGGGAATCATGGCATGAAAAGGGACGTTTCCCGTGGCTTTCGGACACTCGCTTCTCCGTCGCTGATGCCGCGCCGATGAGCGCGATCTCCTTTTGGGGTTCCCGCCCGGTCGCGGGACGGTGCCATAACGCATATTTCTGCACCATAGGTCAATATCTGTGTTTTGGGAGGTCGGCGGGCGGCGGCGATATAATTATTCCCTATAGTGCAAAATTAGTTGACATCCCGACCCAATGCGATAGTGAAAAAATGCACCGTGGGTCATAAATGATTTAACGGGCGATGCCATGTGCATTTAACGCAGGGAGAGGACAGCAATGTTCAGGAACAGGATTTTTGCTTCGTCGCTGGCGCTGGGGGTTAGCGCCATTGCGATGGCAAGCCCGTCGCTGGCGCAGGACGCCGCCGCTACGGCACCGCAGCAGGCCGCGCCGCAGGACGATACGCAGCCCAGTTCGGCCGACATCATCATCACCGGATCGCGCATCGTGCGCGACGGCTATACCGCGCCGACGCCGGTGACCGTCGCGACCGCCGACGAACTGGCCAAGACCACGCCGTCGAGCATTCCCGACGCGCTCAACAAGCTGCCGCAGTTCGGCAATTCGCTGAGCCCCGGCAAATCGGCGAACAACTTCGCCAGCATCCCGATCCACGGCAATGTGCTCAACCTGCGCAGCCTGGGCACGCCCAGCAACAACCCCAAGGGGCCGTTGCGCACGCTGATCCTGTTCGACGGCATCCGCGTGCCGCCGACCACCTATGTGGGCACGGTCGACACCAATGTGCTGCCGCAGCTGCTGATGCAGCGGGTCGACGTGGTGACGGGCGGCGCTTCGGCGGGTTACGGATCGGATGCGGTCGCGGGTGTCGTGAACTTCGTGCTCGACAAGAATTTCACGGGCATCAAGGGCGTCGCGCAAGCGGGCATCTCCTCGCGCGGCGATGCGGGCAATCAGCGGATCGGCCTGGCCGGCGGCTGGGACTTCGGCGGCGGCAAAGGGCATATCCTGCTGAGCGGCGAATTCTCCAACAATGACGGCCTGCTGCGCAGCCAGCGCGCGGGCGGGAATGACAGCTATGCCTTCGTCGGCAGCAAGGTGGGCTGCACCAATCCCAATCCGGTGACAGACCCGACCGCCTGCACGCCGGGCGGTTCGCTCAATCCCTATACTATCGGCCGTAACGTGCTGATTTCGGCGCTTGCGCCCAATGGCCGGATCGTCGGGGCGAGCAGCACCTCCAATCCCTATATCGGGCAGGTCATCAACAATGACGGCACGACCCGTGCCTTCAATCCCGGCACGGCGGTGGGAACCCCCGGTTTCCAGATCGGCGGGGACGGTTATGGGATTCCGGCGGACAACGCCGCCATCGCGCCCTTCAAGACCTATCAGACGTTCGGCCGCGTCAGCTATGACCTGACGCCGGACATCAACGCCTATGTGCAGGGCGTCTGGTCGCGCACGGACATGCGCTACACGACGCAGCAGAACGCGCTGGTGCCGCCCTCGATGGCCGTGCGCGTCTACAAGGACAATCCCTATCTGTCCGATGCGCTCAACAACTCGCTCGCCACGGCGGACGATTATCTGCTGATCGGGCAGACGCAGGCGGGACAGCCCAAGCCGGTCGCGGATGAGCGCACCGATTTCTGGATGGCGACCGCCGGTTTGCAGGGCAGCTTCAGCAACTTCAAATGGGCGCTCAGCTACACGCACGGCGAGTCCAAGCACAAGATGGACAATTCCGGGCTGTACGACTCCAAGAAGCTCTATGCGGCGGTCGATGCGGTGCGCGACACGAACGGCAATATCGTGTGCCGGGTCACGCTCGATCCGACGGTGGCGTCGCAATATAGCGGCTGCCGTCCGATGGACGTCATGCACGGCAACCCGGCCGCGTCCACGCCGGACGGCTATGCCTATGCGACGGGCACGTCCAGCTATCGCGCGCGGTTGAAGCAGGATTCGATCGAAGCGAGCCTGAGCGGCAGCCTGTTCGAACTGCCCGCCGGTCCGGTCGATTTCGCGATCGGTGCGGAATATCGCAAGGTTTCGCTGGACCTCACCAGTAATGCCGATCCGGCGACGCTGACGGACAGGGATGCCTATTTCGCCGGGCTGCGCGGCGTTCCTTCGGGCGCGCTTTATTACTGGCTGAACAATGTAGGCGCGGCGCACGGCAGCGTGAACGTCAAGGAAGCCTATGCCGAATTGGCGGTGCCGATCCTGAAGGATACGCCCTTCTTCGAGGAGCTGAGCCTCAACGGCGCGGCGCGCATCACTGACTATTCCACGTCCGGCACGGTCAAGACGTGGAAGGTCGGCGCGACATGGAAGCCGGTTCAGGACCTGCTGTTGCGCGGGACCATATCCCGCGACATTCGCGCGCCCAATCTGTTCGAGCTTTATGCGGGCGCGCAGAGCGGGATCGGGATCGTCAACGATCAGCAGATCCTCGATGGCAATGGCAACCCGGTCTATGGCAGCGGCCAGAACGTCAACGTCAACAGCGTGACGGCGGGCAATCCCAACCTGAAGCCGGAAATCGGCAAGACGATGACCTTCGGCGGCGTCATCACGCCGCGCTTCCTGCCCGGTTTCTCGTTGTCGATCGACTATTATCGCATCAAGGTGACCAACATCATCGAGACGCTGACGGCGCAGCAGATCCTGACCAACTGCTTCAATGCAGGCGGATCGGGCGCGGTGGAGTGCGGCCTGATCGATCGCGATACGCCGACGACTTTCCCCAGCCTGGTCCACATCGTTCCGGCCAATATCGCCTTCCTCAAGACGGCGGGCCTGGACTTCGACGCCAGCTATCGCACGGCACTGGGCAATGGAGCGTTGGGCATCCGGCTCTATGCCAACTATCTCGACAAGTTCGACGCCCAGCAATATGCGGGCGCGCCCATCGCCCATTATGCGGGCGTGAGCGTGGTCGGCTCCAACCCGGCGGGCCTGCCCCGCTGGCGCGGCAATCTGGCGGTCGACTATAGCAACGGTCCGTTCGGCGTGACCATTTCCGAACAATATATCGGCAAAATGCGTCTCGATATTCCGGGAGGCGCCAAGCAGATCCAGTTCGTGGATTCGCACGTCAAGCCGGTCTGGTATACCGACCTGTCGGTCCGCTTCACCATTCCGCACGGCAATGGCAATTTCGAACTGTTCGGCAACGTCAACAATTTGTTCGACAAGGATCCGCCGCTCATTCCGGGCACGATACCCGGCGTGAACCTGCCGACGAATATCGCCGTCTATGACTTCATCGGCCGTGCTTTCACGGCGGGCGTGCGGTTCAAGTTCTAAGGGAGACCTCCCCTTAAAACTGAGGCCGGGGCATGTTTGTCCCGGCCTTTTTTTGTTGGGGATTGCGGCAGGCGGGTTTGGGTGGATTGCGGACATAAGCCCCTCCCTCGCCCCTTCGGGGAGAGGGTTGCGGAGACTTGGGCAGCATGCTGCCTTAGTCGTAGCTGGGTGAGGGGGCTGCGCCGTCAGAAGGGCGTGGCCACTTCGCCCCCACCCCCTCATCCAACTGCGCCTAACCTCACTTCGTGAGGCAAGGCTTCGTATCC
>JASGDV010000097.1:0-5572 GCA_049841255.1 Sphingobium sp. | reverse complement strand
TCGTGCCGGGTTCGGCCGCCTCGCCGAGGATCTTCACCAGCGTCGATTTGCCGGAACCCGCGACGCCGTGGATACCAGTGATCCGGTCACGCGTCAGCGCCGTTTCGACAAGCGCGCGTTGCTGTTCCTGGTTCAGTATGGTGTCCTCGAGGGCACGCAGAACACGGTCGCTCGATGCGATGGGCCGGGCATCGCCAAGGCCAAGGGCGATATGCTGGGTCAGGGCCAGTTCAAGCCGCCAGGACTTACGGCTGGTCCGCCCGCGCGTCAGGATCTTGTCACCGGTTTGCTCGTGCGTTGGCAATAGTTTGCGGATCGCTTCGTGGTTTTCGATCCGCGGTCGTACATCCTCCAGCCGAACCTCTCCGACATGGGCGGCAAGACCGGTGCGCAAGATATCGCCCAGGTTGTTGACCGCTTCGGTGGTTTCCAGTTGCCGGAGTCCGAAAAGCGCTGCGCGCGACGCTTCCCTGTCCGTGGGAGACAGGTGCTTGCCTTCGCGCTCCCTGCCAGCGGCAACGATCTTCTCCAGCACGTCGAGCAGTTCGCCGGTGCGTTGGTGCCACTGCGAAAGGAGTTCGTCACGACCGATTTTCACCTTGGCCTTGCGTGTCGCGCGCTGTGCCTTCTGGCCGACCAGCCCATGCTCGCGTGCATGCTCCTCGATGTCCTCGGCGCGCTGTGAGAATTTTTCGATCAGGAATTGGGGAACGCCGCGGATCTCGAACAGGCCGGAGCGCGGATCAAAATCGATCTGATACCCTGCTTCACGCAAGGCGAAGGCCAGCGCATTGCGGTAGATCTGTCCGGCAACGCGCTGTTCGCCATACATGACCCTGCTTTCCAGGCTCGCCATCGGATCGCCATCCTGGCGGTTGGTCATGTTGAGGACGACGACATGGGTGTGGAGATGCGGGTCGAGTTCGCGGCTGCCATGTTCGGTGAACCGGGCGACGAGAATGCGCCCGGTCGTTTCGTAAACGATCTTGCCCTCGTCACGGCGGCGCAGTTGCGCCTGTTCCTCCAGATAGCCGATTGCCGCCGTCACCGCCTGTTCATGAGCTGCCAGCACACGCTCATCGCCGGCGACCAGTGCCATGATAGAAACGGACTTGGGCGCATTGACCGCGAAGTCCCAGCCCGGGTGATGCTGGATTGTTCCGTCGGCGCGGTAACGGCCCAGTTGTTGGTCGCCGACCTTGCCAGCCAGGAGCTCGCGGAACATTTTAGGATCGACCGGCCCAGAGAGACCGACATCTGCGGCGAGTTTTCCGCCCCATTCGGAAGGCTCATCGCCGCCCTTGGTATAATAGTCCCCGACCGTATAGTAGCGGGCGATATTGGCAGGCTTGCCGTACAGGCGCTGAGGCTGGATCATGCCGGCTTCGCGGGTTCACGTGGCCTATCATCGCGGCCATGCTGGACAAGATCGGAGCGAATCTCCCCCTGTTTACCGGCGAGGATAGTCCAGGCCTCGCGTGGCGGGACGGGTAAGTCGTCGCCTTCCCTGGCGTGCAGGATATCTTCCACGAGCTTCGGATCGACCTTCGCCTGCGGCGGATTGAACAGGTCGGGTTGCCGTGGTGGCGTACGGGGAGCCATCGATGACGGCGGCAGCTTGTCCAGCACGTCTGCGGGCGCTTGTGGATGTGTCGGAGGTGGCGGATTCTGTGCGCTTTCTCGCTCGATGGCTTCCCTGACCCGGGCTTCGGCATGGGCGATACGAACCAGGTCCCTGGCTTTGTCGACCAGCACCGGTGGATCGGTGCGTTCGAGAAAGGCCGGTCCGAGCGACGGAACAGCGTTGAAGGCGCTGTCGAAACGCACCACCGGAAGATTGCGGCCGAAGCGAAGGAAGCCCACAAGATTGGGAAGGTTCGTGACCTCGGTCGGCATGACCAGCGGCCGGGTCACCTGCATGCGTGACAGATTGACGCCGTCCCGCATGTCGTTGACGCCATAGGACATGCCCTCGTTCGCCTCGACCTGTTCGACCTGGCCGAGATTTTTCGAGACATGTTTTGCTGTCGCTGTGTCGTTGGCCCGCAGCGCGACCCAGGTAGAGCAATAGCCGGTGATGGCGGCAGCATCCTGGATGCCATAGGTCGCTTCGAGCTGCGGGTAGGACTGGAAGCCCAATATGCCGCACCCGCCATATTTACGTGCACGAGCCAGGAAGTCCGAGAGCGATGGCAGCTTCTGCAGCGTCGGCAATTCATCGATCACGCAATAGAGGCGGCGGTCGCGATCAGGGGTAAGGCTCATGATCGCGCTGATCGCGATATCCAGCCAGACGGTGATGAGCGGGCGCAGCGAGGGAAGCTGATCGGCTTTCACCGTAATGAAGAGCCAGCTTCCCTCCTCGCCCTTCTCGACCCAATCGCGGATCGAGAAGCCGTCGTCAGTATCGTCAAGATAGCCGAAACTGCGCATCACCGAGGCGAGTTCGGCCTGGATTCCCGCGGATGTGCGCTCGCCCTCGGTGCTGATGAAGGCGGCGGCATCGGTACCGCCGACAAAGGCCGCAAGGTCCTTGAGCTTCGAGCGGAGCAGCCTGTCGAGGAGGACGGAGACATAGGTGTGCTTCTGGCGGGCGAGCTTGCGCATCACCGCTACCAGCGTGCCTCTAGCCGCCTTCGCCCAGAAGGGATCGCCATGCTTGTCGGGAATGGTGGATTCGGCGATCTGGTCATAGTGATAGTCGCGCGGCACATCGACCCAGGGTGACCAGCGCGCCGTACGCTGATCGAGCGGGTTGAGCAGCATATCGGTGCCCTGCCGGTAGAATTTCTCGACGAAGGTGCCGGCGGTGTCATAGACGATGGCGCGCTGGCCCGATTTGCGGATGCCCTCGAGCATGCCGACGATGAGGTTGGTCTTTCCCGTGCCAGGCGCGCCGCACAGGAGAATATGTTCGGGCTCATAGGCTTCCGGCACTGGTACTTTGCCGATCAGGAGCGGCCCCTTGGCCTGGCGCCAGAGTGCGCGCTTGACCTGCCGGATCGTGCCGAAGCGCGCCCCGCGCAGATATTCATTGGAGCCAAGGCCCCTGCCCGTTCGGGTGAAATAGAACCAGGCCCAGGCGAGCATGACGAGGCTGAACAGGCCCGAGATCAGCGCGCCATGCAGAAGATAGACTTCGAAGGCATGCAAAGTCTTTTTGGCCAGGCTGGACGCGACGAGCCAGTCCGCCGAAGTCCAGTAGGCCTGGCCTTCGGGCGTGCGGAACTGGACGGGATCGTTGGTACCGGCTGCCGCGTCGACCTTGATCATGGCCTCGGCGAGCTTCAAGAGGACGAAACGTTCATACTCTGTCGACTTCTCGAACGCGTACCAGAGGGTGCCGATGATCCAGATTATGAAGCCGGCCAACAGGGTCTGGTAGAAGACCTGCGTCGTCATGCGGACGTTATGGACGATGGCCTGTCCGCCGCGTGTCCATGAGCCCAGCGTGTCGTTGCGGAAAATGCTCATGAGTGATCCTCCTCACCGAGGAGACCGCGTTCCAGGAGTATCGATCGCGCCTGCGCCATGCCTTGTTCGAGGGCCTTTGGCGACTGCTGGCCCACGGAAGTTGCCAGGATCGAGAGGATCTGGATGGCGGTAGCGAGGATTTCGTCCTGAGAGGAGAAGACATAGCGCTTGCGCTCATCGACCGCCTGCTCGAGCACCTGGCGGATGAAGACCGACAAGGGCAGGTTAGCGCCGCGCGCGCGGTGCATCAGAGCAAGATGGAGCGCCTCATCGAGGCGAAAATTGACCTTGGGCAAACAAAAGGTCTCCTTATACGGAGACCTTCCCAACTGTCATGAAGCGCAGCCACCATACCGGAACGACGATTGCCGCACAAGCGATTATCAAGCTCCCAAATTCATAACAGACCAATCACTTGAACCGTAGACCCATTCCCATCAGTTCTCATTCAGCGATGACACGAATTGGCGCACATCGGATGCAAGTGATTTCCGTGATTCGGAGCCAAGATACGGCATGTGGCCTGACTCGTAGTAGCGGAACTGCGTTCGTGACAGGGGAATGCCTGCATGAGCCACCGTATATTCGGCGAGACCCAACGGTGTAACCAGGTCATAATAACCCGATCCCACCATCAGTCGCATATGTGGGTTGCGCGTCATGGCGACCGCCAGATCCGTGGCATAATTGCGGCTACCCACCATAACCCCCGGACCGAACCCAAAGTCCCAGCGCATGCTGATTGGTCCGAACGCGATCGGCTCATATTGCCGATCAATTCTGACTTTGAGCTGATCCCGCGCATAGTCCCCCCAAACACCGACAAAAGCCGGGACATATTGGCCCATAGCCGGATCGTCCGCGACCGTATCTCCGCCATTGGTCGACAACGGCAGCGCGTATCGCGCATCATACATGCCAAGCCGCCGCCCGTCGTGGCTCATCAGCAGACTGGCGAAAGTCGTAGCCGATATGCGAAGATCATTGGCGAGCATTGCCTCCGGCGAAACGCCGATCAATGCACTGAGTTGCCCGGCTATTGCTGTACGCTCCGCCAGCGGCAGCGATGCCCCTTCAAATAAGGCGCTAAGATAGCGGTCGCGGATGAAGGAGCGCGCCTTCTCCGCCTGGCCAGCCGACGTGCAGTTTTCGGTTATCTTCTTATAATAACAGGCTGTTGCTGCCAGAGTCGGCAGAATGTTCGCCACACTCTCATCGTTGGGAGTGAAGCGCGGCAGTTCCATCGCCTGACCGATCAGCATTACTCCGTTCAATGTGATCCCGTCCATACTACCCGTACCCGTCGGACCACCCGCCAGCAATTTAGCGACTACGGCGGCTCTGATTGTTCCATAGCTTTCAGACAGCATATATTTGGGCGAGTTTTCCCGTCCGTGGCGGCGCAGCCATTGACGGATGACACTGACCGTCGCGCGCGCATCCGCATCCACGCCATAATATTCTTCAGGCCGCCCCTTGGGCAGAATCCGGCTATAGCCGGTGCCGGGCGGATCGATCAGGACGATATCCGCAGCATCAAGGGGACTGTCAGGATTGTCGACCAGACGAAAAGGCGCCGTCGTACGCGGCGCGACGCTGTCGTCCATATCGACGCGGCGAGGCCCAAGGAACCCCATATGCAGCCAGATCGAGGAGGAGCCGGGACCGCCGTTGAACGCAAAAATCACAGGACGGGGGCGACCCGACGGTAAGTCAGTCCTGCGATAGCTGGTGACGATAACGCTCGCTGTGCTCGCCCCATCCGCCGGGCCAAGCAAAAATTCCTCGACACTGGAGCGATAGCTGATTTTCAGGCCGTTAAACACGCCCTGATGGACGGTGTCAGACTGCACGACTGCGCCCGATACTGCCCCGGTTCTATCGCCCCCGGTGGAGGACGCGTCCGCAGCGGCGGGCAAGGGTGCGGTGGCGACCAGCATCAAAGCGGCAGAAGCCAGTAAATTTTTGAGGGAGACCGACATTGAACCGTCCTTGCTGCTGATGAACGATGGTTGCGATACATTAATGTATTGCGAGCGCCAATCTTTCCGTACTAGACCTCTCATATATCGTCACGTGGAGAATTATATGCCCCAGG
>JASGDV010000096.1:0-4632 GCA_049841255.1 Sphingobium sp. | reverse complement strand
GTGCGCGGCAAGGGCACCCGCGCCGCGCACGATCTCCAATAGCTTCATGATATGGGCGGGCGAGAAGAAATGCAGGCCGATGACGCTCGCCGGGCGGCTGGTGGCCGATGCGATCTCGTCAATGTCCAGATAGCTCGTATTGGTGGCGAGAATGGCGTCGGACTTTGCGATCCCATCCAGTTTCGCGAAGACTTCCTTCTTGATCTCCATCAGTTCGAACACGGCTTCGATGATGAGGTCGCAGTCGGACAGGTCCTCCATCGTCACCGATCCGGTGAGAAGACCCATGCGCGCGTCCACATCCTCGGCCTTCATCCGGCCTTTCTTCGCGGTCGCTTCATAATTGTCGCGGATGACGCGCAGGCCACGGAACAGCGCGTCCTCGCTGCTGTCGACCAGAGTGACGGGGATGCCTGCATTGGCGAAACTCATCGCTATGCCGCCGCCCATGGTGCCCGCGCCGATCACGCCGACTTTGCGGATCGGCAGGGTGGGGGTGTCGGCCGGGATGCCGTCGATCTTGGCGGCCTGCCGCTCGGCGAAGAAGATGTGTCGCTGCGCGGCGGATTGGCTGCCCGCCTGCAACTCACGGAAAAGCGTGGCTTCAAAGGCGAGACCCTCGTCGAAGGGCTTTTCCAGCGTCGCTTCGATGCAGCGGATGATGGATTCAGGCGCCTTATACCCCCGGAACTTGCGCGCATGGGTCTTGCGGAAATCGGTGAAGATTTCCGGCTTGCCGCGCGCTTCTTCCAGCTTCTCCGTGCGGTCGCGGACCTTGAGCAGCGGGTGGTTCTCCTCGATCACCCGGTTGGCAAAGGCGATGGCGTCGGCGCGCAGATTGCCTTCCGCCGCCAGCTCATCGACCAGACCCATCTCCTTCGCCGCCTTGGCGGAGACGGGCTTGCCCGACGTGATGAGGTCGAGCGCCTTGGGAATGCCCACGATGCGCGGCAGCCGCTGCGTGCCGCCCGCGCCGGGCAGCAGGCCCAGATTGACTTCCGGCAGGCCGCATTTGGCCGAAGGGACGGCGATGCGGTAATGCGCCGTCAGCGCGATTTCCAGTCCGCCGCCCAGCGCCGTGCCATGGATGGCGGCGATGACGGGCTTGGTAGCGTTTTCGAGCATCAATTGCACGTCGCGCAGCCCCGGTTCGACAGGCGGCTTGCCGAATTCGGTGATGTCGGCCCCGGCGAAGAAGGTCCGGCCCTCGCAGATCAGTACCATGGCGCGAACCGCGTCATCCTTCAGCGCCATTTCCAGACTACCGGCGATGCCCTGACGCACGGCGGCGGACAGCGCGTTCACCGGCGGGGAGTTCAGGGTGACGACCGCGACCGGCCCTTCCACTTCATAAGTGGCGACATCATTGACCTTCATTCAAGCCTCTATGCGTTTGAGCGCCCGGCTGTCCGGCCTTTTGCAGGGCCAGCACTTCACGCGCGCGTTGACGGAAATAATGCTGGAGACCGACGATTTCGTCGCCGGTCAATTCTTCGAAGCGAGGCATGCCCCGTTCGCGAAGAATGCCTGCATGCAATACTCCCCGGAAGCTATCGATATCAAGCGGTACACCCGATTGCAGCAGATCAGGCGCGGCCCCGCCCGAAACCGCGTTCGCGCCATGGCAGATCGAACAACGCTCGGCGTAAACGCGCGCGCCGATGGCGGCCTTGGCCGGATCGACCGTGAAATCGGGCATGTCGATCACCGGCGTTTCCACCTGCTGCACGGGCGGCAGCTTCGCCTTGCCGTCGAGCGAGAAGGTGAGGACGCGCCATTTCTGCGTGCGGTAATTCCACTCGCGCGGCAGGCCCACGGCGCTGGGGAAGCGCGATCCTGCGATCACGGTCACATATTGCTTGCCCCGTGCGCGGTAAGTGATGGGCTGCGCCATGACGGCGGTCTGCGCGTCAAAGGTCCAGAGCGGTTTTCCGCTGTTGGCGGCATAGGCCACGAACTTACCCGTCGCATTACCCTGAAAGAGAAGATTGCCCGCTGTGGTCGCGGTGCCCCCGCCGCCGCGCAGGCCCGCCATGGGAATGCGCCACGCTTCGCTCTGCGTCACCGGATTCCACGCGAGGAGGAAGCTGGTGGCAGCGCGGTCGGGCGTTACTCCGGGCGGCGGCGCGCCGGTGCCGACGCTCAGGCGCTGACCGTCCAGATGCTTCCAGCCCTTGAGCGGTTCGGCGGGGTCGATGTAGACGCGTCCCTGATCCATCGCCGGAATATAGGCCAGCCCGGTGCCGGGATTGAATGACATCGCCTCGACATTGTGCGCGCCGAAGGGGGAGGGGTAGACGATGGCGGGCTTGCCATCGGGATAGCGGGCCGCCGGATTTTCGATGGGACGGCCGCTCTTGATGTCGATGCCGCTCGCCCAGTTGACCGGCACGATATTCTTCGCGGAGATCAGCTTCCCGCTTTCCCGGTCGATGACGTAGAAGAAACCGTTCTTGGGCGCGTGCATCAGCACGTCCCGTTCCTGGCCGCTGATCTTCAACCGCGCCAGTTCGATGTCCATGGCCGAATTGAAGTCCCAGGTTTCGCCGGGATTGGTCTGATAATGCCAGACATATTCGCCCGTATCGGCGTCCAGCGACACGATGGAGCAAAGGAACAGATTATCCCCGCCTTGCGGAGAGCGGATCTTCTGGTTCCATGGGCTACCGTTGCCGATACCGATATAGATGCGGTTATATTTGGGGTCATAGGCCATGGCGTTCCACGCCGTGCCCCCGCCGCCATATTTCCACCACTCGCCGGTCCAGGTCTTGGCCGCCATCTCCATGGCTTTGTTCTCGAAGCCCAGCCTGGGATCGCCCGGCACGGTGTAGAAACGCCAGAGCTGCTTGCCCGTCTTCTGGTCATAAGCCGTCACATAACCCCGGACCGGCGCGAAATCCGCGCCGCCATGGCCGATGATGACCTTGCCGTTGAACACCCACGGCGCGCCGGTGACGTAACGCTCATCATCCTTGCCGACGGTCTGCGCCGTCCAGACCGGATGGCCGGAGCGCGCGTTGATGGCGATCAGCCGACCGTCGATAGTCCCGGTGAAAACCATCCCATTGTCATAGGCGATGCCGCGAATGCCCCAGGCGGCGCGCATCTTCTGCCCCGCGACCTTCCAGCTTTGCGGATCGTAAGTCCACAATTCCCGCCCCGTCGCCGCATCCAGCGCGTGGATGACGCTATAACCCGACGCATAATAAAGCACGCCGTCGACGGCGATGGGGGCGGACAGGCTCGATCCGCCTGTCTGGATGTCCTCAAACCATGCGAGCTTCAGCCCCGCGACGTTGCGGTCGTTGATCTCCGTCAGCGGGCTGTAATGATTTTCGTCGATCCCGCCATAGCCCGGCCAGTCGCTCCCGTCGCGCCGCGCTTCATGGGGCGCGGTGCAGGCGCCCAACAGTGCCAATAATGGCAGGATGAGGCAGGCGGGCCGCATGGTCCTCAACCCCCGATGGTCCGGTCTGAGGGCCAGAAACGCTGGCGCAGCGCCTTCTTGTTGACCTTGCCCATGACGGAGCGGCCGATGTCGTCCACCATCTCATAGCCGCGTGGGCATTTGTACCCGGCGAGAGACTCCCGGCAGAAGGCGTTGAGTTCCTCCGCCGTCGGCGGATCGTTCGGGTCCTTGGGAATCACGAGCGCCCGCGCTTCCTCGCCCATTTCGGCATTGGGCGCGCCGACCACGGCGACGTCAGCGACCTTGGGATGGCGCAGCAGCACATGCTCGGCTTCGGCGGGATAGATGTTGACCCCGCCGCTCACGATCATGTCGGACACGCGGTCGGTGATGAAGAGATAGCCTTCTTCATCGACATAACCCATCTCGCCCAGCGTGAAGACGCCCGGCGCGATATGGGCGGCAGCGGTCTTTTCCGGGTCGCCGCGATAGACGATGCCATGGCCGCTCGTGTCTCGGAAATAGACCTGTCCGACCTCGTTGGGACCGAGCGCCTGCCCATCCTCGCCATAGATCACCGTCTCGAACGGCGGCAGCGCCTTGCCCACGGAGCCGGGCCGCTCCAGCCATTCCTGCGACGTGATGAAGGTGGTCGATCCCGCCTCCGTCCCGCCATAGGCTTCGACCAGAACCGGGCCGAACCAGTCGATCATCGCCTGCTTGACGGCGCGCGGGCAGGCTGCGCCGGTATGCGCGAGCCGCTGGATGCTGGACACGTCATATTTGCGGCGCACTTCTTCCGGCAGCGCCAGCATCCGCTGGAAATGGGTCGGCACCATGACGGAACCGGCGACCTTATATTTCTCGATCAGGGCAAGAGCTTGCTCAGCATCGAAATGCTCGACCGTGATCAGGCTCATGCCGCCAAAGACGTTGCGAGCCATGCCGAGCGGGCCGGTATGATAAAGCGGACCGACCGCGATGCCCGGCGAAGGCGTGATCCGGGAACGGATCGCTTCGGCCAGAGCCTTCGCCGTGGGCAGGCGGGGGAAATATTGCGGTGGCGTTTCCGTGGCCTTGGGACGGCCCGTGGTGCCGGACGTGTAATGCAGATGCGGCAGGGGCGTGATCGCGTGGGAAAGCTGGATCGCCGCGGCTTCGGCCGACGAGCCGGATCATGATGTCCCGCCCCTGCCGCATCTGCATTACACGTCCGGCAC
>JASGDV010000095.1:0-3580 GCA_049841255.1 Sphingobium sp. | reverse complement strand
GATTATGCCTCAAGAAGAGAGATGCCAGCTTTCGCTGGTATGACGGGCAAGGAATGTTGCGTCCCTTAAATTGAAGTACACCGTGCTCCTGCCTTCGCAGGAGCACGGCTGAGTCTAAGCAGACGAGCTGCTTACCACCCAAATCCTCCATTCAACATACCCCCTCGTAAACCCCATCATCGCCTTTCTTTCCCCCGGACGGATTGCCTGCTTGACGAGGGGAAACAGGCCGCATATGTGCCGCTTCTCGACGCCGAAAGGCGCTGTGGCGATCGTAGCTCAGTTGGTTAGAGCGCCGGTTTGTGGTACCGGAGGTCGCGGGTTCGGATCCCGTCGATCGCCCCATTTTCTCTCTTTCGCGTTGCGATTAAAGGTCTTCGCATCCGCCGCTTCCCCTTTTATAGCGCAGGGCATGGACGATGCGCGCGACCGGGGGCTAACCCTCAATCCCAAATATGACGATCATGGCCTTATCACGGCGGTGGTGACGGATGCCGACAAGGGCGACGTGCTGATGGTCGCGCATATGAATGCGCAGGCTCTGGCGCTCACCATCGAAACGGGCCTTGCCCATTTCTGGTCCCGCAGCCGCCAGTCGCTGTGGAAGAAGGGAGAGACGTCCGGCAACATGCTGCAGGTCCGCGATCTGCGCATCGACTGCGATCAGGACGCGCTGTGGATCAAGGCCGTCCCTGCCGGTCCCACCTGCCATACGGGCGCGCGATCCTGCTTCTTCCGCCGCATCGGCCCGGACGGGCTTAGCCGGGTCGATGAAGCGGGCTAGTCTTCTTCTCTCCCTGCTGCTGATCGCCTGTCAGCGGGATGCGGCTCCCGCACCCGCCGAGGGCGGTCTGGCCCCGTCCGCTTCGGGGCTGGAGCGCGCCGCGATCGAAACCGGCGTGATCGCCGACGTCCGCAAGGTGCCGCCGGTCGGCCTCTATCAGCGCACCCATGAAGCGGGCCGCGACATCCTTTGCGTCGCCCCGGACCGGAGCGGCCATTTGCGATTCGGGCTGGAGGCCGTTTTCGGCAGGCAGGAAAGCTGCCGGGGGCAGGGCATGGCCCGCAATGCTGGCGACAAGCTGATCCTGAGCTTCCAGGGCGGCGATAAGTGCCTGATCGTCGCGCAATATGACGGCGACCAGATCATGCTGCCCGGCGTGGTCGATGTGAGCTGCGCGTCGCTTTGCGAAGGCAAGGGCTCGCTGGAGGGCGTCAGCTTCCCGCGTATCGCCAGCATGGCGCGCGCGGCCCTCGACGCGCGGGACCGCGCCGGGGCGGCGTTGTGTGGCGGCGATTGATCATTCGCAGGGGATAAGGGCGCTCCGCCTCCGCGTTTCGCGTTCCAGCGCCATGGACAGCAGGAATATCGCCAGCCCGCCCAGCGCCAGCGCGCTGCCGATCCAGCCGGTCGAGGTCAGCCCATAGCCCGCCGCGATTGCCATGCCGCCCAGCCACGGCCCCAGCGCGTTGGCGACGTTGAACGCGCTATGATGCAGCGCGGCCGCCAGCGTCTGCGCTTCGCCCGCCACGTCCATCAGCCGCGCCTGCAAGGGCGTTCCCAGCCCGCCGCCCGTGCCGATCAGGAAGATGACGATCCCCAGCGTCCAGATATTCCCCGCCATCATCGGGAAGAGCGCCAGCGCCCCCGCGCTCCACAGCAGCAACAGCACCACCGTCCGCGCCAGCGCCCGGTCCGCCGCCCAGGCGGACGCCAGATTGCCGAGCGTCATGCCCACGCCGAAAATGGCGAGGATGACCGGCACATGCCGCTCCGGCACATGCGTCACCTCCAGCATGGTCGACGCCACATAGGTATAGACGGCGAACAGTCCGCCAAAGCCGATGGCGCCCGTCAGCAGCGTCAGCCATATCTGCGGCCGGCGCAGCGCGGACAGTTCCCGCATCGGGCTGGCCCCCGGATCGCCCGCGTCGCGCGGCGCATAGAGCGCCACCAGCAAAACGGTCGTGAGCGCCAGCACCGCCACCACCGCGAAACCCCAACGCCATCCCAGCGCCTGCCCAAGCCAGTTGGCGGCGGGCACGCCGATGATCGTGGCGACGGTCAGGCCCGAAAACATGCGCGCGATGGCCTGCGCCCGCTTCTCGACGGGCACCAATGAAGCCGCTACCAGAGCCGCCACGCCGAAATAGGCGCCATGGGGCAGGCCGCTCAGGAACCGGAACAGCAGCATGGCATGATAGCCGGGCGACAGAGCGGAAAGCCCGTTGGCCAGCGCGAACATGGCCATCAGGCCGATGAGCAGCTTGCGGCGCGGCAGCCGCGCGCCAAAGGCCGCGATCACCGGCGCGCCCGTCACCACGCCCAGTGCATAGGCGCTGATCGCATGGCCCGCCGTCGGCGTGTCGATATGAAGATCGCTCGCGAAGAAGGGCAGCAGGCTCATGGCCGCGAATTCGGTCGTCCCGATGGCGAAAGCGCCCATGGCCAGCGCGAAAAGCACGAGCGCGGGATGCGCATTGCGGGACTGGGCGCCCATGAGGTCTCCATGTTGCGGTGCAAAATACAGGAAGCTCACCACATGGGTCCCGCCGCCGCATCGGTCAAGGGAAGGGCGGCTTGTGTTTATTGCAAACGCGCTGCCGGGCGGCGCAACCGCGGTAAGCCTGTCTCAGGCCCCGGCCTCCGCTTTGCTCACGTCCAGCATCCGCCCGTTGGTGATGATCGCCACGTCGCCCAGCTTCGTCACGCCGAACAGCTTCTTCGCGAAGGGCGTCGGCACCCCGATGCAGCCATGGGTGGCATTGCCCCATTGCACGTCGCTGCCATGGATCGCCACGCCGTCATTGGTGAGCCGCAGCATATAGGGCATGGGCGCGTCATAGAGGTTCGACACATGATCGGCATCCTTTTCCGTGATCGGAAAAGCGCCGAGCGGGCTGGGCTTGTCGTCCGCGCCATACAGGATGACCGCCGCCCCGATCTCATAGCCTGCGCGAAAGACGGAAAGGGTTTGCGCCTTGAGGTCGATGGTGATGATGACCGGCCCGGTGGCGGGCGCGCCGCTTTCGTCCCAGACATAATCGCCATGCCGGAAAGGCCCGTCGATCTTGAGCACGCGCTTCACGGCAAGCGCATGGGGATCGACTTCCATCGGCTGGGACCGGGAGCGTTCGACGGGATGCGGATCGGCAGGAGCGAGAGCGGCCGCCTTGCCTTGCTCCGGCGCGGGCTGGACTGGCTTTCCGCCGCTTTCCGCCGGACGGTCGATCATGCCCGCGACCAGCAGGCCGACGCCGCCCAATCCGGCACCTATCGCCAGTTTCGGTCCCGCGCTTTTGAACAATGCCGTCAGGAAACCCGCCATGATCCGCTCAATCCGCTCCGCTTGCATGCCATCGTCACGCGGCATTGTAGCGGGGAATGGTTAGGAAGTGATGTAGGCTGGGTATATGTGCGCGAATGGGTGGGGAGGGGTGGATTGCGGACGATCCGGTTTTACTCACCTCCGTTCGCCCTGAGTAGGGGCTGAGCGAAGTCGAAGACCCGTATCGAAGGGTCTTTTGCGCCATATCCTTCGATACGCCACTTCGACAAGCTCAGTGGCTACTCAGGACG
>JASGDV010000094.1:0-15618 GCA_049841255.1 Sphingobium sp. | reverse complement strand
GTCCTCGTCGATCTTGTCTGGGATCAGCGTCCAGGCGGCCATGACGATGAAGCTCGCCGCCACGGCATAGCGGAACCAGTCCTGCGTCAGCACACCCGCAATGCCATGGCCGACGAGCGCGGCGAGGAAATGATTGGCGAGCGTCGCGAAGAGGATGCCGAATATGATCGGCACGGGCTTGCGGAACCGCGTGGCAAGCAGCATGGCGAGCAACTGCGTCTTGTCGCCCATTTCGGCGAGCGCGACCAGCGCGGCGGAGGTGAGGAGAGCTTCCATTCATCTGTCCGGGCCGGGCGAAGGTGAAAGACGCAATGCCACCGCCTCCTCCCGCGCGGCCGGACTGAAGGATGCGATGCCATTGGTCTCGCCCGATGCGCGGAAACGATCTTCCGCTCATCCCGTCCGCCATGGCCTCTCGGCCAAATATGTTGACGAACGGCCCGCTGCCTGACGCAGCGGCTGGCTACTCCCCAGATGACGGATGCGCCTTTAGGACAGGCGCGTCACTTTGACAAGCAGCCCGTTCAAGGTTCTGCGCGCATATGCGATTGCTGGCCACGCACCTTATGAGCAGCTCTGGTCAGTCCTGCTTTCCCTGCGGACACTGGCCGGATCGGCTTTCCTCCTTGCCCGCGGTGAACCAGCGCGTCTTGTCGGCGGCGACGGCTTCATCGAAATAGCAGACCTGCGCCGCGCCGGTCTCCGGGTCGATCAGCGTCACCCATTGATGCGGGCCGCAATTATGCGTCTCGCAAGTCCATGCCGCGACCTTGCCGTCGATCATCTCGATGGGGCTCGACGGACCTTCGGCGGCGAGCACCCATTTGCGGACCTTGGCGTCGGACACCGCCGCTTCGATGGCCGACCTCACCACCGGATCGTCGTTCCAGCTATGCGCGCCGACCTTGTCGAAAGGATATTTGCCGACATAGCGGGAAAAGGCATCCGCCGCGGGAACCGACGCGCTTTCATGGGCGGACCCGGCGTTGCTGACAGCGACAGGGGCGGATTCGGACGCGTTGGCAGCGTTAGCGGTCGTGTTTTCCGGCGCCTTTTTCTCGCCCGAACAGGCGGCAAGCAAGGCGGTGGCGGCCAGAATCCCGGTGAGGATCGTGCTGCGGGTCATGGAAGCTCCCCTGTCGTGCGCGGGCGCAATGATGCGGCTTTGCGACGCGCGGGGCAAGGGGTCGCCCATCCCACCCCGCGCATCGCCCCCATCAATCATGCTCCCGCCCGCCAGCGCCCATATAGAGTTCGCTGCCCGTCTCGCGGAAGATTTCGCTCATCTCCTTCATGCCTGCCTCGGCTTCCTCCGCCGCGAGGAAAGTCGTGGCGGGCTGGTTCTGCTTCGCCGCGAAATCCCTCACCTCCTGCGTGATCTTCATCGAGCAGAATTTGGGGCCGCACATGGAACAGAAATGGGCGCTCTTCGCGCCTTCCGCTGGGAGCGTCTGGTCGTGATATTTCTCTGCCGTATCCGGATCGAGCGACAGATTGAACTGGTCGCGCCAGCGGAACTCGAAACGGGCGCGGGACAACGCATCGTCGCGGACCTTCGCGGCGGGATGGCCCTTGGCGAGGTCGGCGGCATGGGCGGCGAGCTTGTAGGTCACCACGCCCACCTTCACATCGTCGCGGTCGGGCAGGCCCAGATGCTCCTTGGGCGTGACGTAGCAGAGCATCGCCGTGCCATACCAGCCGATCATCGCCGCGCCGATGCCGGAGGTGATATGGTCGTATCCCGGCGCGATATCGGTAGTAAGCGGCCCCAGCGTGTAGAAGGGCGCCTCGCCGCACGCCTCAAGCTGTTTGTCCATATTCTGCTTGATCTTGTGCATAGGCACATGGCCCGGCCCTTCGATCATCACCTGCACATCCTGTTCCCATGCGCGCTTGGTGAGTTCGCCCAGCGTGTAGAGTTCGGCGAACTGCGCTTCGTCATTGGCGTCGGCGATGGAGCCGGGTCGCAGGCCATCGCCCAGCGAATAGGCGATGTCATAGGCTTTCATGATCTCGGTGATCTCATCGAAATGCTCGTAGAGAAACGATTCCCTGTGATGGGCGAGGCACCATTTCGCCATGATCGACCCGCCGCGCGAAACGATACCCGTGACGCGCTTGGCCGTCAGCGGAATATAGGGCAGGCGCACGCCGGCATGGATGGTGAAATAGTCGACGCCCTGCTCGGCCTGCTCGATGAGGGTGTCGCGGAAGATCTCCCAGGTCAGGTCCTCGGCTATGCCGCCGACCTTCTCCAGCGCCTGATAGATGGGGACGGTGCCGATCGGCACGGGCGAGTTGCGGATGATCCATTCGCGCGTGTCGTGGATGTTGCGGCCGGTCGACAGGTCCATCACCGTGTCCGCGCCCCAGCGGATCGACCAGACCAGCTTGTCGACTTCGCTCGCCACGTCGGAAGCCACCGCCGAATTGCCGATATTGGCATTGATCTTCACCAGGAAGTTGCGGCCGATGGCCATCGGCTCGGATTCGGGATGGTTGATGTTGGACGGGATGATGGCGCGGCCCCGCGCGACTTCCTCGCGGACGAACTCCGCCGTCACATAATCAGGGATCGACGCGCCCCAATCCTGCCCGTCGCGGACATATTCGGCAAGGCGAGCGCGGCCCAGATTCTCGCGTTCCGCCACATATTCCATCTCCGGCGTGATGATGCCGCGCCGGGCATAGTGCATCTGGGATACGTTCGCGCCCGTTTTGGCGCGCAGGGGACGCTTGACGAGATTGGGAAAGGGCTGGACGCCGCCTGAACGATCGGGGCCCTTGAGGCCATTGTCTTCGGGCTTGACGGCGCGGGCCTCATAATCCTCCACGTCGCCCCGCCCGATGATCCAGTCGCGGCGCAGCGCGGGCAGGCCCGCCATGATGTCGATGCGCGCGTTCGGATCCGTATAGGGGCCGGAGGTGTCGTAAACGCGGACGGAAGGTTCGCCGCTGCCGGGTTCGAGGTCGATTTCCCGCATGGCGACCTTGAGTGGGCCGACATGGACCTTGCGGCTTCCGCGAATGGGTCCGGTGGTGACGCGCATTTCGGTGCGGGCGGGAATGTCAGCCATTTATATTCCTTTCAGACGATGACGGTCGCGCGGCCCGTAAGGCCCGCGTAAAAGAGCAGGATGCCCAGGATCAGCGCAAAAGCGGCCCAAACGCGGGTGAAGCGGAAAGACCAGTCGCCAACCTTCAGCAGCGGGCCGGGCACCGCGATCAGCAGCGCCCCCTTGATAAGCGCGATATAGCCGACCAGCGTGACGAGAATGCTCAGGGGATCGGCAAAGGCGCGGTGGACCATGACGACGGTCGCGCCCAGCGCGAAGGCGACAAGGCCGGTGATGAGGGTGAGGCCGGGCGAACGGTCCAGTTCCTCCATCGCGCCGCGCCATCGCTGGGGCGAGACAAGCCCGCCGATGCCGATCAGGATCAGATAAAGGCCGATCGCTTCGGCGAGGCGCAGGGTCAGGATGGAAGTCGTGTCCATATCGTCCTTCTCTTCCTCTCAGGGGCGAAGGACGGGATGCGGGATGCCGATGACAAGCCGTTCCCTCCCTACGCCGGTCTTATCCGGATCAGGTTCAGCGGGTCGCGGCCACGTCAGCCGCCTCTCAACCGCCTGTGAGCGGTCCCCCGGGGATGCTGGACAGGATAGGGATGAAGCGGCACAAGGTCCAGAGCCTATGTTCCATCATCCTCCCCCCGACCTTTCCACCAAAGCGGGCCGCAAGGCATGGCGGCATGAGATGCGGATGGTCGCCGTGCGTCCGCGCCGTTATGGGCTGTGGCTGCTGACGATCGGCATGTTACTGATCGTGATGCCCTCCGCTCTGGGCATATACAGCCTGTTCGGGCTGTGGCCGCCCTTTCTGGGCGTCGCGGCGATGCTGCTGGCCGCGCCGCTGCTGGTCGCGGGCGTGGTGCTGAGGCAGCGCTATCGGCGAATGCGGATGGCGGGACGGAGTGATGTTGCATGAAAAGGATATGGATCTTGGTTTCCGCTGCTTTGCTGACCGGCGCAGGTGCGCCCGCCCCTTCCCCTGCCGACGATCCCTATGTCTGGCTGGAGGACTGGACCGGGCCGCGCGCCATGCAATGGGTGGAGGCGGAGAACGAGGCCACCGTCGCGACGCTTCAGGGCGATCCGCGCTATGCGGGCTATTATCGGGACGCGCTCGCCATCGCTTCGGCCAAGGATCGGATCGCCATGCCGATGCTGATCGACGGTCGCGTGTTCAACTTCTGGCGCGACGCCGATCATCCGCAGGGCATATGGCGCTTCACCAGCGAGGCGGATTATGCCTCCGCCGATCCGCAATGGACGACCGTGCTGGACCTGGATGCGCTGTCGAAGGCCGAGGGGAAGAAATGGGTGTGGAAAGGCGCCACCCTGCTCGACCCCGATGAGAAGCGGGCGCTCATCAACCTGTCGGATGGCGGCGAGGACGCCGTCACCCTGCGCGAGTTCGATCTATCCACCGGGCAGTTCGTGCCGGGCGGGTTCGATATTCCGACCTCCAAGCAGAATGAGGCGTGGCTGGACGGCGACACCCTGCTGTTGGCGCGTGACTGGGGCGAAGGCACAATGACGGCGTCGGGCTATCCCTTCGTCGTCAAGGCGTTGAAGCGCGGCGATCCTCTGGCGGCGGCGAAGGAGGTCTATCGCGGGGAAGCGTCCGATCAGGTGGGTGTCTTTCCCATCGCGCTGTCAGACGGACAGGGGAATCGGGGTCTGTTCCTGTATCGCGGCGTGACCTTCTTCGGGAACGAGACCTTCCTGCTGACCGCGCAGGGGCCGAAGAAATTGCCGTTGCCGACGCGGAGCAATGTGCAGGGCATGGTCGCGGGACAGGTGATGATCCAGACGAGCGAGGATTGGACCAGCGGCGGCGTGCATGTGCCCGCCGGATCGCTGGCGGCGGTGCCCCTGAAGGCGCTGGAAAGCGACGAGGTGCTGAAACCTGCCATCCTCTTCGCGCCTGACGCCCGGCAATCCATCGATGGCGTGGCGGCGACGAAGGACCGTGTGATCCTGTCGATCAACGATAATGTGCGCGGGCGGGTGCTGGTGCTGACGCCGGGGGAGAAGGGATGGGCTTCGCAGGCCGTCGCCTTGCCGGACAATGCGACCATCGGCATCGCGACCGCCACGGACAAGAGCGACAAAGCCTATCTGGCGGTGGCGGGCTTCCTTGCGCCGACGACGCTCTGGGCGCTCGACGCGGCGAACCCCAGACCCACGCAGGTCAAGGCCATGCCCGCGCGCTTCGACGCGGCGGGACTGGTGGTGGAGCAATATGAGGCGGCCTCGACCGACGGGACGAAAATCCCCTATTTCATCGTCCATCGCAAGGACATGAAGAAGGACGGCTCCACGCCCACCATCATGACGGCCTATGGCGGGTTCGAAGTGTCGATGACGCCCAGCTACGCCGCGATCACCGGCAAGCTGTGGCTGGAACGGGGGAACAGCTTCGTCCTCGCCAACATCCGGGGCGGCGGCGAGTTCGGCCCGGCCTGGCACGAGGCGGGGCGCAAGACCAAGCGGCAGATCATCTATGACGATTTCGCGGCGGTGGCGAAGGACATCTTCGCGCGCGGTTTCTCCTCGCCCCGGCGCTTCGGCATTTATGGCGGGTCCAATGGCGGACTGCTGATGGGCGTGGAGTTCAACCAGCATCCCGACCTCTGGAACGCCGTCACCATCCAGGTGCCGCTGCTCGACATGGTGCGCTATGAACAGATCGCGGCGGGCGCGTCATGGGTGGACGAATATGGCAGCGTCTCCGTGCCGGAGGAGAAGGCGTTTCTGGAGAAAATCTCCCCCTACGCCAACATCCGCAAAGGCGTGAAATATCCCACGCCCTATATCTGGACCACGACCAAGGACGATCGCGTCGGCCCGCAACATGCGCGCAAGTTCGCGGCGCGGCTCAAGGAATATGGGCTGCCCTATCTGTTCTACGAGGACACCGCTGGCGGCCATTCGGGAGATGCGGACATAGAGCAGGGCGCGCGGTTGCAGGCGATGCAGATGGTCTATTTCTCGCGGGCATTGGAGGGCGACTGACGCCTTCCAGGCCGCGCGGGCCTATTCGTGCGGCATCAGCGCCTTGTTCAGCCGGTCCATGACTTCGGCGATCGGTTCGGTGACGGTGACGCTGCGCCCTTCGCCGAAGCGGATGCGCGTGCCGTCCGTCACGGAGGAGACGAAGGTGACCTGACCGGCATTGACCGCGGTCTCGGACCGATCCGCACCCACGAACATGACCATCATCGCGATCTCTCCTGCTATTTCATGGATCGCCAGCTTAGCCGCTCGCGCCGAACAGGCCAGCATTTTCGTTTCGGGCAGGACGCAGCAGCCTTCTAACCGTCCATATCCCCGAACATCAGCGTCATGCCAGTTCTCGGCCGGATGGTGAGGCGGCTGATCGGTTCCGGCTTGAATCCCTGCGGCACCGACAGGCGGTAGCGGCGCAGGACGGCGGCGATCATCGTCGTCACCTCCTGCTGCGCGAAACCCGCGCCGATGCAGACGCGGGGGCCCCGACCAAAAGGGAACCATGCCTGTTTCGCCATCTCCGCATTCGCCGGGTCGTCGAAGCGGTCCGGGTCGAAGCCATGGGGGCAGGCCCAATTATCCTTGTTGCGCTGCGTGAGCCAGGGGGCGACGACCAGCATCGCGCCCTGCTCCAGATGCTTGTCGCGCATGTCCATGGGACAAGGCACCTCGCGCGGGAAGAAGGCGACCGGCGGATAGAGGCGCAGCGTCTCGCGGAAGATGTTCCGCACCTGCCCCATCTCCTTGAGCATCGCTCCGGTGAGCGGCTCGTCCCCCGCCGCGCGCCGGACCTCCGCGCGGGCGGCGGTCTGGATGTGCGGACATTCCGCGAGCAGATAGAGCGCCCATGTCATCGTGCCCGCCGATGTCTCATGCCCCGCGAGGAAGATCGTGGACACCTGATCCATCACCTGCGCGAAGGTGAAGGGCGCGCCGGTTTCGGGATGCTTTGCCTCGACCAGCGATTGCAATATGTCGCGATGCGGGGATTCGCCGCGCCGGTGATAGCCTTCGTAACGGGCCTCGACGATGGGGCGGAACACGTCGTGGATGGCCTCGGCGGGTTTGAGCGACCGCTTCTCGAACCACCGGGCGGGCAGCCCGTAGAGGCGCAGCATGGAGGCACTGTGCGTGAGCCGCTGGAACTTGCCGAATGCGGTGTGGATGATGTTGGAGCGATGCGCGTCCAGCGTCTGCGAAAAGAGCGTGCGGAAGATGATGTCGGCCGCCACATGAGTCATCATCGGGTCGATGTCGATCGGCTTGGTCCGGTCGGCGTCGTCGATGCGGGCGAGGAAATCGTCCACCGCCGCGACCATCAGCGGCATGGATCGGTTAAGCGCGGTATGGGCGAAGGCGGGGTTCACCATCGCCCGCTGGCTCTCCCAATCCTCTCCATTGGCGGAAAAGACGCTGTTGCCGATCAATGGCTCCAGATTGCGGACCAATTCGCGATGCTTGGGGAAAGCCGTGCCGCCGCGCAGGATCTGGTCCACCAAGGGCAGTTCGTTGGCGATATACATGGTCTGGCCCGGCATGCGGATTTCGCCCATCTTCATGGTGTAGCTCTTTTCGAAGAGCACATGAATCCAGCTATGCCAGCCGCGCAGGAATCGCTTGACGAGGCCCCGGCGGTTCTTGGGCGGTTCGGGATAGGGCGGGATGAAAGGGTCCGTCACGGGATCGTCCTGAAGGCGGCGATGGCTTCGTCGATGGTGCGGCGACCTGCGGTCAGGCTCAGATAGTCGACGGGCGACAGGCGGTCGCCCACGCGCAGATAGTCGAAATGCGCCTCATATTTATTGGACCAGCCGCTGTGGTAATTTTCCGGCTCGTAGAAGAGATGGAAACGCGGCGAGAGCAGATCGACACGGGCGGCGCATCGGTCCGAAACAAGCAGGATCGGATGCACGTCATAATAGGCCGCGCCATCGGGAGGCGAAGAGAAATCGACCAGACGGAAATGCTTGTCGTCCAACGCTTTCAGGTCGGCATGATACCAGCGCGCATCCTTGCGGAGCGCGATGACGGGGACGACCTGCCCCAATGTGAGGACAGTGAAATTGTCGGGCAGGTCGGGCCGCTTTTCGAGGATGCGGCGCAGGATACTCATGGCGTAGTTGGTGCCGTTGCTGTGCGAGGCGAAGATCACTTCGTCATAGGGACCGTCCATCTCGGCAAGGATGCGGTCGGCGAAGAGGTCCAGCCGCGCGTCCATCTCCGGCCCCGGACCCTGCGCGGCGACCGTGTGGTTGTAATACATGAAGCGCAGCAGCCACGGCACGATCAGCTTGTTGAGCAGGCGGCCCGACAGCAGCGCGCTGATCGCTATGCCGCCAAGAGCCGCCGCCCAGAAAGGAAGCAAGGTCCGCAGCAGCAACGCCGTCAGCAGCGCGAGGCCCAGCGGGATGAGGACGGCAAGGACCAGCGGATAGAGGATGGTGATGACGGGACCGCGCCGGAGTTTCCGCATCCGGCGGAACTGCATGAAGCGGGCGTGCGCGCTGTAGGTGGCGATGGAGCGCCAGGCGAGAAGCAGGGGATTCCTGATCCATACCTTGCCGACCAGATCTTCCCAGCGCAGGAACTCATAGTCTGTCTCGACATGCGCCGTCCGGTTGGCGACGGTCCAGATGGCGGAGGAAGCGGGACCGGCGCGGCGCGCGCTCACCTCCACCTGCTCGCCGGAGAGGCGCGCATATTTCTCGGCCTGCTCGCGATAAAGCTGGTGGTAGAAACGCACCCCGCGCGGGTCGAAACCGCCAAGGTAGAAGAGTTTCCGCTTGAACTTTTCCATGGCCCCTGTCCACATCGGGCCATGACGACACCCGAACGCGACTACTGCTATTTCATAGACCACCGGAAATACAACCGAAACATCGGCTGCCGGAAACATGACAACGCCTATGGCATCAACGGAGGCGGATCGGAAAGGGACCGCTGGCGGGCGGATTTCGCCTTCTACCGGCATATGCGGGAAAATGGCGATCCCATGGCGATCCCGTCCGTGCTCGCCTGCCTCGCCTTCGGCTGGTTCTGCTGGAATTATCATGCCGGGAAGGGGCTCTGGCGCGGTCAGCTCTTGCGGCGCTTCGTGAAAGCGCCGAAGTGAGCGGGATGACAACAGCCAAGCATGTTCGGGTGGGTCCGGTGACGATCGGCAACGATCTGCCCTTCGTCCTGATTTCCGGCCCCTGCCAGATCGAAAGCCGCGACCATGCGCTGTTCATGGCGGAAGCGTTGAAGATGGCGGCGGAGAAGACGGGGGTGCCGTTCATCTTCAAATCCTCGTTCGACAAGGCGAACCGGACTTCGGTTTCGGGGAAGCGGGGCGTGGGGATCGACGCGGGGTTGGCGATCCTGGCCGATGTGAAGGCGGCGCTGGGCTGCCCGGTGTTGACCGATGTGCATGAGGCGGCTCAGGTCGAGGCGGCGGCTCAGGCGGTGGACATCCTCCAGATCCCGGCCTTTCTCTGCCGCCAGACGGACCTTCTCGTCGCGGCGGGCAAGACCGGCGCGGTGGTCAATGTGAAGAAGGGGCAGTTCCTCGCGCCGTGGGACATGGCGGCGGTGGCGCAGAAGGTCGCCTCGACCGGGAATGAGCGCATCCTGCTGACCGAGCGGGGAGCGAGTTTCGGCTACAACACGCTGGTGAGCGACATGCGCGCGCTGCCGGTGATGGCGCAGACGGGTTATCCGGTGGTGTTCGACGCGACCCATTCGGTGCAGCAGCCGGGGGGCCTTGGGTCCGCTTCGGGCGGGCAGCGGGAATTCGCGCCGATGCTGGCCAGGAGCGCGGTGGCGGCGGGGGTCGCGGCGGTCTTTGCCGAGGCGCATGAGGACCCCGACAACGCGCCGTCCGATGGGCCGGTGATGCTGCCGCTGGAGTGGGTGGGGCCGATGCTGGAGCGGCTGAAAGCCATCGATGCGGTGGTTAAGGGTTACTGATCCGTTCGCTTTTTAATGAATGAGATAGCGAAGTGTTGAAGGTTACGGGGAACCGATATTGGATTCCTATTCCGGGGAGTAGGCGAATTAAGGCCGGGTCTGGCCCGTGCCGCGCACCAGCCATTTATAGGTGGTGAGGCCCTCCAGCGCGACGGGGCCGCGCGCGTGGAGGCGGCCTGTCGAAATGCCGATTTCCGCGCCGAGGCCGAATTCGCCGCCGTCGGCGAACTGGGTGGAGGCGTTCCACATGACGATGGCGCTGTCGACCGCGTTCAGGAAGCGCTCGGCCTTTTCCGCGTCCTCGGTGACGATGGCATCGGTGTGATGGCTGGCATGGGCGGCGATGTGCGCCAAGGCGTCGTCCAGGCCGTCGACGATGCGGACCGACGCGATGGCGTCGAGATATTCGGTGTCCCAATCCTCGTCGCTGGCGGGCGTGACGCGGGAGTCCATCGCCTGCACCGCCTCATCCCCGCGCACGGCGCACTTCGCGTCGAGCAGGGCCTTCACGAGAGCGGGCGCGGCGGGATAGGCACGGTCGATCAGCACCGTCTCGGTCGCGCCGCAGATGCCGGTGCGGCGCATCTTGGCGTTCACCACCAGCTTTTGCGCCATTTCGGGGTCGGCGGCGCCGTCCACATAGCTGTGGTTGATGCCGTCCAGATGCGCGAGGACGGGGACGCGCGCCTCCTCCTGAACGCGGGCGACAAGGCTCTTGCCGCCGCGCGGCACGATGAGGTCGACGAACTCCGAAGCCTTGAGCAGCGCCCCCACGGCAGCGCGGTCGGTGGTGGGGACAAGCTGCACCGCGTCGGCGGGCAGGCCCGCCGCGGCGATGCCTTCGGCCATGGCGGCGTGGATGGCGCGGTTGCTTTCCTTCGCCTCGCTGCCGCCGCGCAGGATCACGGCATTGCCCGCGCGCAGGCAGAGCGCCGCCGCATCCGCCGTCACATTGGGGCGGCTTTCATAGATGATGCCGATGACGCCCAGCGGCACGCGGACGCGGGAAAGCTCCATGCCGTTGGGGCGCACCTGCCGGTCGATGACGCTGCCCAGCGGATTGTCGAGGCGGGCGACCTGATCGACGCCAGCCGCCATCGCCTCCACCCGCGCCTCGTCCAGCTTCAGCCGGTCCAGCATGGCGGGCGACAGGCCGTTGGCGGCGGCATTTTCCATGTCGCGCGCATTGGCGGCGATGATCTGCGCCGCCTGATCGCGCAAGGCCTGCGCGGCGCGGCGGAGCGCGTCCGCCTTCTGCGCGTCGGTGGCGCCGGCAAGCACGACAGCGGCGTGGCGGGCGCGGCCGCCCAGCGTGGCGATCAGCATTTCGGGTGTCTGGGTCAGGTCGTTCATCGTGAGTCTCGCCGCTTTTCCGTCGGCCAGCCCCTTAGCATGAAAGCATCGTCCGGCGGAACCCGCGCCATGGCGGTCCGGCAAGAAACCGGCGGCCGAATCACGGGTCGCATATGATCCGGCCGCCAGCGGCATGAAAGCCTCCCGTTCCATAGATGGGCGCGGATTCCGGCGCATACCCTGATCGGGGTATAGGCGGCAGAAAATCATTTCTAATCCGTTACGTCCCCAACAGGCTGACAAGACGCACCAATTGCGATTCCCGGCTGCACCCGACCTTCTCATAGATGCTGCGCAACTGGGCCTTGAGCGTTCCGGCGGATACCCGCCGCGCCGAAGCGATGTGCCGCCGCGACATGCCGGATGCGAGGCGGATGGCGATGTCGGCTTCGGCAGGCGTGAGTCGATAGCTTTCCAGCAGCATCCGTGCCCGATGCTCCGTGGGAGCGCCTTCGCGGCCGATCACCAGGGCTCGCGGCGCGAACGGCATCGTCCAATCGCGCGTCGGCAAAGGGTGGAATTCCAGCAACAGGGCGGGACTTTCCCCCTGCTTCAACAGGACCGGCGGCGCGGGCTGCGCGGGGCGGGCGACCACGGCCCGGATGCCATGGAGGATGGCGCGGCTTTCATCCGCCCATCCGCTTTGCAGCCAGCCCTCGCCGATCCTGACATGCCCTGCCCGCAGCATCGTTTCAGCTCTTGGCGTCATGGCGCGGACCCGGCCGCTCCAGTCCAGCAGCCAGCAGGCCTTGTCCATCGCCTCGAACGTCCCGCTGAGAAGCGCGAAACCCTGTTGCTCGATCGCGCGTTGCAGGCGGACGGCGGTGCGGGCATGTCCGGCGATATGGGCGAAGAGCCCGCGCTGCTCCTCGTTAGTCCGACCGTCCTTGCGGCTGCGCAGAAGCGCCAGACCGACCATCGCGCCATTTTCCGCCATGAGCCGGGTCTGGCAACCGTCGAAAATGTCCATTTCCGCGCAGAGGTCGAGATAATCGTCGTTCCTGATCCTCTGCCCGACGATGTCATAATGGGCTTCGTGCAGGACGTCGGTCCCGTCGGCCATGACATCCGCCGCCAGCCGGAAATTGAGGCCGGGCCTGTGCAGCGCCTGTACGTCGGAACGGCGCAGCATGCTCTGGTCGACATCGGTAATCCAGTTGAAGAGCGCGCTCTCCGGGCCGAAGCCGGCCAACTGTCCGCGATATGATCCTGTCGCGGACGCCATCGCCCTGAGCGCGTCATCCCAAAGCTGCGGCTCCAGCGCCGCCGAGAGGAATCGATCCGCCCATTCATCCTCGCCATCGGCGCCCGACGCCATATGCGATTCCTCCCCCATGCCCCTTCGTCAAGGTGGATAAAGGCTTTTGGAGAGTCAATGACTTATGCTGAAAGAGGGGTCAGGCCGCCCGCGCAAGCGCCTCTGCACGGAAGGCGCGGAAGGTGCGGCAGGGCGGGATGTTGCGCCACACCGTCCTTTCCACCACCTGCGCGAAAATCGGGGTCAGCAGGCGGCGGACATAAGCCGAATATTGATAGACCAGAAAGGCGCCGCCAGGCCGCAGGGTCGCAAGCGTTCCGGCGCAGATCGCTTCGCCCACGCCGCCGGGCAGCGTGGAGAAGGGGATGCCCGAGAGGATGTAATCGGCCTGCTGGAAACCGGCTTCGCTGACGAAACGCCGCACGTCCGCGGCCGAGCCATGGACGACGCGCAGGCGCGGGTCGCTATTTTCCGCCTCCAGATAGGCGACGAAATCGAGATTGAGGTCGATCGCGATCAGCGTGGCGTCCGGATGCATCCTGTCGAGGATGCTTTGCGTGAAGGTGCCCACGCCCGGCCCATATTCGATGAACAGGCGCGTCGCGTCCCAGTCCACCTCGTCCAGCATGGCGTCCACCAGCCCCCGGGAGGAGGGGATGACGGAACCGATCATGCCGGGATGCTTCATGAACTGGCGGAAGAACATGCCCCATTGACCCATGAATTTGGCCAACCGGCCCGATCGCCCGGCAAGCTGGGACTTCTTCAGCGGTATGGAGGCCATCAATATATTCGCCCGTTCTGATTTTCCATGATGTCCGGTTGCAAATCCGGGCGCCGCTTGCAAGCGGCTTTGCAGCACCTGTCCCCGAATCGAACGCACGGGCGGCGGCATGGGTCCGCCGCCGCCCGCATGTTTCGCGCGGTCAGTCGCGCCGTTCGCGGGCGCGCAGCATGCCCGGCGCGACGAAGCCGATGGGATCGATCTGCATCACGCTTTGCTTGAGCGTCGCCTGAATCTGTTCATATTCGCGCTCCATCTCCGGCGTGACGGAGGCGCGGGTTTCCTCCAGCGCCGCCTCGAACTGGGCCATGCCGACCTTGTCGACGGAAAGCGACCCGCGCAGGGCGATGAGGCCCGCGCGGCGCACCAGATCCTCCAGATCCGCGCCGGTGAAACGCTCCGTCCGCGCCGCGAGCGCGTCCAGATCGACATCGTCGGCCAGCGGCATCTTCTTGGTATGGATCGACAGGATATGCCGCCGCCCCGCCTCGTCAGGGACGGGGACGTAGATCAGCTCGTCGAAACGCCCCGGCCGCAGCAGCGCCGGATCGACCAGCGTCGGGCGGTTGGTCGCGCCGATGACGACGACCGACTGAAGCTCCTCCAGCCCGTCCATCTCGGCGAGGATGGTGTTCACCACCCGCTCCGTCACCTGCGGCTCGCCCATGCCATTGCCCCGCGCGGGGACGAGGCTGTCCAGTTCGTCGATGAAGATGACGGTCGGCGCCACCTGCCGCGCGCGGGCGAAGAGGCGGGCGATCTGCTGTTCGCTCTCCCCATACCATTTGCTGAGCAGGTCGGAGGATTTGGTGGCGATGAAGTTCGCCTCCGCCTCCCGCGCGACCGCCTTCGCCAGCAGAGTCTTGCCGGTGCCGGGCGGGCCGTAGAGCAGGAACCCCTTGGCCGGGCGGATGCCGATGCGGCGGAAGGCGTCGGGGTCCTTCAGGGGCAACTCCACCCCTTCCTTGAGGCGCATCTGAGCGTCGCCCAACCCGCCTATGTCGGCCCAGCCGATATTCGGGGCCTGCACCATCACCTCGCGCATGGCGGAAGGCTGGACGCGCTTGATCGCCGCCATGAAATCCTCCCGCGCGACGGAGAGTTCCTCCAGCACGTCGGGCGGGATCGTCCCTTCCTCCAGATTGAGGCGCGGCATGAAGCGGCGCACCGTCTCGATGGCCGCCTCGCGTGTCAGGGCGGCAAGGTCGGCGCCCACGAAGCCATAGGTCATGCGCGCCAGTTCGGCGAGGTCCACGCCCTCGCCCAGCGGCATGCCGCGGGTGTGGATGCCCAATATCTCCCGCCGTCCGCGCTCGTCGGGGACGCCGACGATGATCTCGCGGTCGAAGCGGCCGGGGCGGCGCAGCGCCTCGTCGATCGCTTCGGGCCGGTTGGTCGCGGCGATGACGACAAGGTTGGTGCGCGGCTCCAGCCCGTCCATCAGCGTCAGCAATTGCGCGACGAGACGCTTTTCCGTCTCGCCCGTCACCTGACCGCGCTTGGGCGCGATGGAGTCGATCTCGTCGATGAAGAGGATCGACGGGGCGGCCTTGGCGGCTTCCTCGAATATCTCGCGCAGCTTCTTCTCGGACTCGCCATAGGCCGATCCCACGACCTCCGGCCCGTTGATGAGGAAGAATTCCGCTTCCGATTCATTGGCGACCGCGCGGGCGAGCCGCGTCTTGCCGGTGCCCGGCGGGCCGTGGAGCAGCACGCCCTTGGGCGGATCGACGCCCAGCCGTTCGAACAGTTCGGGATAGCGCAACGGCAGTTCCACCATCTCGCGAAGCTGGTCGATGGTCTCGGCCATGCCGCCGACATCGTCATAGGTGACGTCGGCGCGGCGCAGGTCGCGCGGCTCCTCATATTCCGCGCGCAGTTCGACTTCGGTGTCGGCGTCGATATGGACGAAGCCCTTGGGCGTGGTCGACACGACGACCAGCCGGATTTCCTGCAAGGCATAAGCGGGCGCGGCCAGCATCTGCCGAAGCTGGGGCGGCATGTCGCCGGGCGGCACCTGTTGCTGGCCGGAGGTCGCGACGACGTCCCCCGCCGTCAGCGGCCGCTGATAGAAGACGCGCTTCAACGCGTCGGGATTGCCCTGAAGCCGCAAATTGCTTTGTGCGGGCGCGAAGATCACGCGCTGGGCAGGACGCGGCTCGACCTTGTGGATGTGGACGAAGTCGCCGGAGCCCACGCCCG
>JASGDV010000093.1:0-10749 GCA_049841255.1 Sphingobium sp. | reverse complement strand
CTGCTCTCTTTCCCGCAGGTCGAGCCAGTTCGCGCCGCCGAAATTGCGCGAATAGGCTGACCCCGTGGGGCGGTTGGGACCGATCGGCTCTTCATGCCCCTTCAGTTCGGTAAGCGATGTCGCGAATATCCACGCCTTTTGCGGTTGATCCACCGGCAATCGCAGCACCCCGTGGCAGCGCCCCTGCTCTGTTTCGAAGCTGATGATGGCCTCGAAAACGGACACGCCCAGACGCTTCAACTGCCGTGGAGGAGTCCGCCCCGCCGCGATCTGAAAGTTGCGGGCCTGAACGGACGGCTGCGTACGGATGAGGTCGTCGACAATCGAAACCGGATCATCATGCGGCGTCACATTCCAGGTGAAGGCCAGCATGTCGCGCCAATGGCTTTCCTCAGCGAACAATGCCAGCAGGGCGTCCCTGTCTCCGGCATGCAAGGCCTTCTCGAATTCCCCAAGCCACCAGGAAAGATGGGCCTTGCAAATCTGGTCGGTCGGTTGAATCGCATTCATATCCGCATTGCTCCAAGGTCAGCGATCAGCCATGAGCTGCGCCGCTTATTGTCCCATGCGTGCAAACTAGAATGGCTTTATGAGGCCTGAAACCGCCCGTTCCGGGAAGGACCATGCTCTTTCACGCAAAGATGAAGAGATATCACGGCACGATATCATATGCCGGAAAGCGCGCGAGGACCGAATTCCATCGGCCCTCGCGGCCCTCCCCCTCAATGGCATTGCGCGCTGACGATTTGATAATATGCGCCGGAAAACTGCGCCAGATACCAACTCACCAGATCACGGAAACCGCTCAGATTGAAACGGCGATAGAAGCGTTTCTTGTATGTAATGACCGTTTCGAAGGCTATGGAAAGGTCGAGCGAAATGCCTTCGCACGTCAATCCATATAGAATCCGCGCGATGACCTGCACTTCGCGCTTGGGAATATTATGTTCCGAAAGCGCAAGGCAATTTTCGATCATCGAAAGCGATTCCAGCGCCGATGAGAAGATGTCGCGCTCCCTCAACAAGGCATAATGCCGCGCCAGAAGCGGAAAGACGATATCTCCGATGATGCCGACCCTTGCGCGTTCCTCTGCGTCGAACGCGCCGCGCTCATGCGTCCGCACGACGCTCAGGCCCAAATGACCGGACGAACCCCTGCCATAGGCGACAATGCGTTCGCCGATGCTCATATCATCGTAGAAATGCTTCAGTTCCTGCGTTTCCGGATGATCGGTATCCAAATGAGTCAGGATCGGCGCATGGCCCTCCCATCGGCTTCCGGCATCAATCGTCGGATCATGATGCCACATCCGCCGTTCGAAATAGGCCGCGCTTTGCCTCGCCGCGCTCTGGCTGCCGTCCTCCGACAGGCATTGGAGCATCTGAAGTTCACCAGCCGGAAAATGGCTGATATACACATGTTCGGATCGGAACATCTGCATCAACTGGCGTGCAAGGTCGCTTTCGAAATCCGGTTTCCCGACACCGTCGATCAGACACCCTATTCCATGATCGCGCAACGCCATGTTCGATGGCGCAGCTGGATATCGCGATGCACTCAGCATATCCTCGGGCATTGGCACCTCCCCGGTCGTTTTCGCTGTCCGCCATGAAGCGCGCGACTTTCCATCGGGCGCTCGAATCATCTTGCGCCACGCTGATGCCAGCATCATGTATAATGTATAATCTTGTCAAGTTTCGATAGGCAGGCTAGCTGGGACCGCGACACGCCAACATGCGCCGCCGAACATCGCTTCGTGCACTCGCATGCCGGACGGACCGGTCGGGAGAGAAAATATGAGCGAAATTGAAAGAACGATCGAACGCGCCGCCGCCGAATTCATCGTGGGATTCGGCAGCGAACATCTCTACGATGCGGCGCGGGCCGATGTGAAGGCCCTGATGAGCGATCAGATCGCCATCCAGATCGGTGCATCGCAACTTCCATGGTCAAAACAGGTGCGCCAGTTCCGCGACCCCCGCGAAGGCAAGGCGACCATCGTCGGGGAACGCTTTCGTGCCCGTGCCGCCGATGCGGCCTATCTGAACGCCTCCTATGGCCATGGTTTTGAATATGACGACTTCAACGGCAACGCCCATCCCGGCTGCTGCGTCATCCCGGTCGCTCTTTCCATCGGCGAGGAAGTCGGGGCGACATTGGAGGAGACGGTGGTCGCCATGGTCGCGGGCTATGAAATCTATGTCCGCATGGGTTACCTCTGCTCGCCCAGGCTGTTGAATGTCGGTTGGCAACCTCATTCGGTGCTGGCCAATTTCGGCGCTGCCGCCGTGGCGGCGAAGCTCTATGGCCTTGACGTGGACCAGACCTGTCATGCCCTCGCCATCGCGCTCAGCCATACAAGCGGAACGACGGAATATGCCTCCACCGGCGGTTCGATCAAACGCGTTCACGCCGGCATAGCTGCCCGCAACGGCATTGAATCGGCCGGTCTGGCGAAGGCAGGCATTACGGGTCCGCGCCGCTGGCTGGCGGGAGAGCGCGGTTTTTACCGCATGTACCCCGGTCAGGACACCGGCGACGAAGCGGCGTCGACCTTCGATCTCGATCAGCCGTTGCAGCTCCGCCTCACCAAGTTCAAACCCTATTGCTCCTGCGCCGCGACGCATGGCTATATCGAACTCATGGAGCAGGTTGCCCCGCGTCACGCGGAGATCGAGCGCGTCGACGCCCGCATCCAGACCATGACCGAGGCGATCGTCGGAAAGCGCAACGCGTTCATCTATAGCCCGCGCACGATCGAGGAACTGCAATATTCCTTGCCCGTCCAGATGGCGCTTTCCGCCCTGGGCAAGGGCAATGGCTATCCCACGCACCGTTCCTTCCTCGAAGGCGCTCTCGATCTCGGCCCGGATTCCGACATCATCCGGTTCGCCAAGACGATCTCGCTGGAAGTCTCGCCCGAACTGGTCGAACGCTATCCACGCACCTTCGCCGCCGATGTCACCGTGCATTACAAGGATGGAACGTCCGAAACCCTCTTCACGGACGCCATCAAAGGCACGACCGCCAGGCCGTTCACGCCACAGGAAGCGCGCGCCAAGTTCGATGAACTGACGATCGGACTGATAGGGACGGACCGCTCCGCCGCTTTGTTCGACATGATCCAGAAACTGCCGCCAGATGCGCCCGTCACCGACCTGACGCAGCACCTCGCCTTCGACTGATCAAGGAATTTCAGCATGGCCGCAATATTGGAGGGCATCCGGGTCCTCGATTTCGGACGTTATATCGCGGGCCCGCTCTGCGGGGCGTTCCTCGCCGATCTGGGAGCGGAGGTCATCCGCGTCGAAAAGCCCGGCGGCGCGGACGACCGCTACATCATGCCCGCGACGGATGGGGACGAAGGGGCTCTCTATCTCCATTCCAATCGCGGCAAGAAATCGCTGACGCTGGAGATCGGCCATCCGGAGGGGCGGCGCGCTATGGAGAGGCTGATCGCGACGGCCGACGTCATCATCGCCAATCTGTCGCCGCGCGCTCTGAAGCATTTCGGCCTCGATTATGAGACGGTGCGGGGCATTCGCGAGGATATTATCCTCACGACCGTCAACGCTTTCGGGTCGGAAGGTCCCATGCGCGAAGCGGTCGGCTTCGATGGCGTGGGGCAGGCCGTCAGCGGGGCGGTTTATCTGACCGGCGAGCCCGGACGCCCCTATCGGTCGGCGACCGCCTATGTCGATTTTTCCACGGCTCTCTCATCCGCCTTCGCGACGCTGGCCGCTATCATAGAAAGGATGAAGACCGGTAAGGGCGCGCATGTGGAAACGTCGCTGGTGGGCACGGCGCTCAACGTCATGGCCCCGATCCTGATGGAGCATGCGTCCGGCCGCAACGACCGGGTTCCCACCGGCAATCGCGCGCCCATAGCGGGGCCTTCCGATATCTTCCGGGCGAAGGACGGGTGGTTCATCATGCAGGTTCAGGGACCGAAGATGTTCCGGCGCTGGGCGGAACTGGTCGGGCATCCCGAACTGGTGGACGATCCGCGTTATGCCAGCGATCCGCTGCGGGGCCGCAATGGAGAGGCGCTGAGCGCGATCATGGCGCAATGGGCGGCTGAACGGACCGTCGCGGAAGCGATCGCCACGCTGGAGAAGGAAGGACTTGCCGCCAGCCCGGTGCTGTCGCCGGATGAGGTGATGGGCGGCACGCTGGATCTGGTGGGGAGCTTCACCCAGCCCGTGACCTATCCCGGCGCGGATGGACTGCGGCTGTTCCGACCGCCTTTCCACATCAGCGGCATGGGCGAGGCGGAGATGGCTCCCCCTCCAGCCCTGGGCGCTCATTCGCGACAGGTGCTTCAGGAGGCGGGCTTTGCCGCCGATGAGATCGATGAACTCGCGCGCCTGAAAGTGATCTGAAAGGAAAGCCCGCGCTTCCATGGAAGCGCGGGCTTTATGAAATCCCTCAGACGAATTTGGGCGGGCGCTTTTCGCGGTGGGAAGCGACGCCTTCCACCACTTCGGGGCCTCCGAAGCCCAGAAATTCATATCCCAGCGACGCTTCGAAGATCGAGATATTCTGGCGGAACCAGTTGTTGAGCGAATGTTTGGTCAGACGCTGGGCTTCCTGCGCGCCGTTCGCCAGCTTTCGCGCCACGCCGCGCGCCGTCTCCAGCAGTTTGTCGTCATCCGCGCATAGCGACACAAGGCCGATGCGCTCGGCTTCCTCGCCGCTCATCTTGTCGCAGGTCAGCAGATAATATTTCGCCTTGGACATGCCGCATAGCATCGGCCATACCAAAGCGGCATGGTCGCCCGCGGTAACGCCCAGACGCGTATGGCCGTCCAGGATGACCGCGGTCCGCGCCGCGACCTGAATGTCGGCCAGCATTCCCACGATCAACCCCGCGCCGACCGCCGGGCCGTGAATGGCGGAGACCACTGGCTTGGAAAAATTGATGAGGTTATAGACAAGGTCGCGCGTCTCGCGCAGCACCCGCATGCGAACGCCATGATCGACGATCTGCTCATCGATCAGGTCGAAGCTGCCGCCTGCCGAAAAGGCCCTCCCCTCCCCGCGCACCAGCACGACGCGGGTTTCGTCATCTTCCTCGATGATCGGCCAGACCTTCGGCAGCTGCGCGTGAATGTCGGCGTCCACCGCATTGAGGTTGGGGCCATCGAAGATCATTTCGAGCACGCCCGGTTCGGGCCGTTCGAAACGCATTTTGAAACCTGAATAACGATCCACGGCAGTCCTCATCCTTATCCCATGAATGAAATCATGAAGGGCGGGCACTTTTGCCCGCCCCTCTTCCTATCGCGATATGTCCTTCGAAACGACTTTCCTATCAATAGGATTTCGGCAGATCGAGGATCTTGTCGGAAATGAAATTGAGGACCATTTCCTGACTGACGGGCGCGATCTTGAGCAAGCGGGTTTCGCGCCAATAGCGTTCGATATGATATTCCTTGGCATAGCAGAATCCGCCATGGGTCTGCATCGCCCGGTCGCATGCCTGGAAGGCTGCTTCGGTCGCCAGGAACTTCGCCGCATTGGCTTCCGCGCCGCAGGGCTGCTTGGCGTCGAACAGTTGCGAGGCGCGCATCGCCATCATCTCAGCCGAAGCGAGCCTGATCCAGCTATCGGCCAGCGGATGGGCGACCGCCTGATTCTTGCCGATCGGGCGGTCGAACACCACGCGATCCTTGGCATATTGTACGGCCTTGTCGAGCGCCGCGCGGCCCGTGCCGATCTGGGCATAGGAAACCGCGATCCGTTCCGGGTTGAGGCCATCAAGCAGGCAACGAAAGCCCTTCCCGACCTCGCCGACGATATCCTCGTCACGCGCTTCCAGATTCTCGATCAGCAGCTCGTTGGAATCGATGCAGTTGCGCGCCAGCTTGTCGATGGGCGTGATGTCCACGCGACTGCGGTCCAGCTCGCAGAAGAACAGGGTCATGCCGTCGAACGGGCGCTTGTCGTCGCGCGGGCTGGTGCGGGTGAGGATCAGGATGCGGTCGGCATTCTGCGCGTTGGAAATCCAAACCTTCCGCCCGTTGATGAGCCAACGGTCCCCTTCCTTCCTCGCGGAGGTCTTGATGCGCGAAGTGTCGACGCCGCAATCCGGTTCGGTGACGGCGAAGCACATCTTCATCTCCCCCTTGGCGAGCAGGGGCAGATATTTGCGCTTCATCTCGTCCGACCCGTGATGGATGATCGGGCCGGGCGGGAACACATAATAATGGAAGGCCGACGCGCCGCCAGCGCCGCCGCCCGAATGGCCGATCTCATGCAGGATGATGCCCGCTTCGGTGAGGCCCAGACCCATGCCGCCATATTCTTCCGGCATGGTCACGCCCAGCCAGCCCTGCTCGGCGAAGGTCTTTACGAATTCATGCGGATAGCGATGATGCTTGTCATTCTCCATCCAGTAATGGTCGTCATATTGATCCGCCAGCCGCCGCGCCGCGGAGCGGATCATCTCCTGTTCATCGGTCAAGGTCACGGTTCTTGGAAACATCGGATTGGCACCCCTTTATTGAGATTGGTCGGCCGTGGCGGCCATGATGGGAATATCCTCAAGCGGAATCGTCGGATCGAGCGCGGACATGTCGCCCGCCGGTTCGCCGAGATAGCGGGCGCGGATCGCCCGCCGCATGATCTTGCCGTTGCGGGTCTTGGGCAGCCCGGAAACCACATGGATGACCGATGGCGCCATCCCCTTGCCCAGGGCGTCGGTGACATCGGCGAGCAGCCGCGCCGGATCGAGCGCGACATTGCCGCGCGGAGAGACGAAAGCCACGACCCGCTGCCCGCGCACCGCATCGGGAACGCCGATGACGGCGGCCTCGGCCACGCCCTCCAGTCCGACAAGTCCCGATTCGATCTCCGCAGGGCCGACGCGCCGTCCGCCGATCTTCAGCGTGTCGTCGGACCGGCCATGAATATGCCAATAGCCATGGGCGTCGATGCTCGCGAGATCGCCATGGACCCAGACATCGGGCCAGCGATTCCAATAAGTGTCGAGATAACGCGCATCGGCCTGCCAGAAGCTGTGCGCCATGCCCGGCCATGTGTTCAGCATGACAAGTTCCCCGATGCCATCGGTGGGCTTGCCGTCCGCGTCCAGCACGTCGACATCCATCCCCGGCAACGGGCCGCAGAAAGATGCTGGCGACTGGGGCAGCATCGTATAGCAAGACAATATGCCCCCGCCCGTTTCGGTGCCGCCCGAATAGTTGATGATGGGCAGGCGCTGGCCGCCAATCTCCCCGAACAGCCAATGCCAGGTCGGCAGATCCCACGCTTCCCCGGTGGAAGCGAAGGCGCGGAGCGAGGAAAGGTCCGCCTTGGGCCGCCCGCCGTCCATCTTCGTCCGCAGGCCGCGCGCCGCCGTCGGCGCGATGCCCAGCAGGGTTACGCGATTGCGCTCGACGATGTCCCACAGCCGTTCCGGTCCGGGATGGTCGGGAAGCCCTTCCACCATCACCAGGGTGGTGCCCAGATGCAGCCCGCCGACGATCATCAGCGGTCCCAGCATCCAGCCCATGTCCGCGATCCAGCCCAGCACATCGTCTTCCTGAAGATCGAAGGCGTAACCGAAATCGATCGACGATTTCAGCAAATAACCCAGATGCGAATGAACGATACCCTTGGGCGCGCCGGTCGTACCGGAGGTGTAGATGATGAACAGCGGATGATTGGGATCGAGCTCCATGGGCGGCTGCGTGTCCGGCTCCTCCCAGCGCAGATCGTCCCAGCGATGATCGCGGCCCGGCGTCATGGGCACGTCATCACCGCTGTTGGTCAGGACGATCACGTTACGCACGGAGGGGGATTGCGCCACCGCGCCGTCCGCGATGGCCTTCATCGGCACGCTTTTACCGCGGCGCGTGGTGCTGTCCGCCACCACCAGCACACTGACTTCCGCCGCGTTGAGGCGCGTGGCCAGCGCCTCGCTACCATAGCCGGAAAAGGCCGGAACGATGACGGCACCGATCTTCGCGGCCCCCAGCAACGCGACGGCGGCTTCGGGCAGCGGCGGCATGAACAGCGCCACGCGGTCTCCAGCCCCCACGCCCATGCGCCTGAGCGCACCGGCGAACAGATCGACTTCCCGCTTCAATTCCGCGAAGGTCAATCCACGGCGCTGGCCGCTGTCCCCTTCATAAATGATGGCGTCGCGCCCGGCCTGCTCAGGATGAGCGGCATGGCGCTCCACGCAGCTATCCACGATGTTGAGCGTGGCGCCGGTGAACCAGCGGGGAAAAGCGCGACCCTTCGCTTCGTCGCGAACGGCTTCGACCGCGCCTTTCAGCGGAATTTCCAGATCCTCCGCCGCCGCCGACCAGAACCAGTCCGGGCGCTCCACCGATGCGCGATGGAAATCGGCGATGGAGTCAAAACCCCATCGCTTCATCGCCCGCGCCAGACGGCTGCGGGCGATGTGCGCTTCGGACGGCCGCCAGACGGCCTCCGCCTCGTCGCCGAACAAGGGCCGTCCGCGCATCGTCATGCCGCTACCGCAGCCTCCTTCTTCATCATCATGCCGGAGCGATAGCATTCGCACACGACTTCGCCCCGCTGGTTGATGCCCTGATGCAGGAACTTGACGATGCCTGCATGGGGATATTTGGCGGACTCGCGCCGTTCGACCACTTCGGTCCGGACGCGGATCGTATCGCCGAAAAAGACCGGCTTGGGGAATTTGACGCCATCGAAACCCAGATTGCCCAGCGTCGTGCCCTCGGTCGTTTCCGCGACGATGACGCCGCACACGAGCGACAGCGTGAACATGCTGTTCACCAGACGCTGACCCCACATGGTCTGCTTCGAATATTCCTCGTCCAGATGCAGCGGAGCGGTATTGTGCGTCAGCGCCGAAAACAGCGTATTGTCATATTCCGCCACCGTGCGCCGAAGCGAATGCTCGACGACCAGACCCGGTTCCAGTTCCTCATAATAGAGACCAGCCATTCTTCTTCTTCCTTCTCTGTTTGTCGTTGTTACGCGGCCGTCAGCAGCCGATGCATGTCCAGCACCGCGCGGGCAGTCTTCACATGCGCATAATCGATGTGGTGCCCTTCATAGGTGATCGCGGCGAGACCATCGGCCTCGGCCGCCTCGAAGGCTTCGATCATTCCCTTGTAGAACAGAATGTCCTGCTCGGACGGCGTGAATATCTCATTGACCATCTGGATATGCGACGGATGGATCAGCACTTGACCTCGGAAGCCAAGCTGCCGGTTCTGCAGGGCGAAGGCGCGCGCGCCTTCATTGTCGTTAAGGTCCTGCCACACGCCGACGATCGGAAATTCCAGCCCCGCCGCGCGCGCCGCCAATACCGCGCGGCTGCGCAGATACAGGGTTTCCTGCCCGCCGGGCGTGAATTCGAAGCCGATGGATCGCGACACGTCGGCATCCCGCGCCGTGCCCGGGAAAAGGGTCGCGACGCGCGGACTGGCCTTTATCATCGCTTCGCAACTGGCATAGGCTTGTGCCGTCTCCAGCGACAGGATGAGTTCGATGCTGCCTGCCGCGACGCCGTTGCGCCGTTCATAATGGGTGATCAGCGCATCCGCCTTGATGACGTCTTCCGGCCCATAGCTCTTGGGCAGCACGAAGCCGTCCAGACCCTCGATCGCGACCTTCTCGATATCGTCGCCCGTCAGACCCGATTCCAGCGCGTTAACGCGGACATACACGCCAACCCGCCGCTCCCCGGCCGCCAGCGAGCGGATCGAGTCCGCGACGATTCCCCTCGCCTCATCCTTGGAGGCCAGCGGCACCGAATCCTCGAGGTCAAGGATCACGCCATCCACGCCAGCTGCAACCGCCTTGGCGGGCCAGCCCACGCGATGCCCCGGGACAAACAGAATGGATCGCATGGGACGCATCGATTAAACCTCTCGCTATTGCCAAAATTCCTGATTGCCTCATTGTGCATAATATATAATCTGTGACAAGCGCGATTTTGCATTTCAAATGAGTGGGAGAGAAAATGAGCTATATCGACGACCTCTTCGGGGTTCGCGGCAAGCGGGTCCTGATTACCGGGGGAAGCCGGGGCATCGGCCTCGCCATCGCCGAAGGATTCGTGCGAGCGGGGGCCACGGTTTACATCTGCTCCCGCGATCAGGGCGCTTGCGACGAGGCCGCGGCATCGCTTTCCGCGCATGGAAAATGCGTGGGCATCGGAGCCAACATCGCGACCGCCGAAGGACGCGCCGCTCTGATCGCCGCGCTCGGCGAGCATGAGACGCAGCTTGACGTGCTCATCAACAATGCCGGGGCCGTATGGGCCGCGCCCCTCGCGGAATATCCCGAAAGCGGCTGGGACAAGGTCTATGATCTGAACGTCAAGGCCAATTTCTTCCTCATCCAGCAACTGCTGCCGATGCTGGAGAAATCCGCCAGCCACGAAGATCCCGCCCGGATCATCAATATCGGTTCCATCAATGCGCTGCGGATACCGACGCATGAAACCTATGCCTATGTCAGCTCCAAGGCCGCGCTCCATCATCTGACGCGCCATCTGGCTGGGCAGCTCGCACCGCGCAAGATCACGGCCAATGTCATCGCCCCCGGCCGGTTCCCCAGCAAGATGCTCGCCGCCGAAATCGAAAGGGATGGGGAAGAAAAGGTGGCCGGCCCGGTTCCTCTCAAGCGGCTGGTCGCGCCGCAGGATATGGCGGGCGCCGCGCTCTATCTCTCCTCGCGGGCGGCCTCCTTCCTGACCGGCGTGATCATTCCCGTGGATGGCGGCGTGGCGACAACCATCT
>JASGDV010000092.1:0-13598 GCA_049841255.1 Sphingobium sp. | reverse complement strand
TGATGAAGATGATCGGCACGTCGTTCTTGCGCCGGATCTGGCGGCACAGGTCCATGCCGTTGGTGCCCGGCAGCATCACGTCGAGCACAACGAGATCGACCGGCCCCGCATCGAAAGCGGCCCACATTTCCGGGCCGGAAGATGCCGGGCGCACCTGATAGCCATGTTCCTGCAAGGCGCGAGCGGTCAGCATGCGGAGCGGCGGATCGTCCTCCACCAGGATGATGGTGGGAGCCGTCATCGCGGCGGCTTCAGGCAGGAACAATGGTTCATGCAGCGGAGATAGGTTGGGTCCTGTCAACGGTCAACCAAGGGGGTCGGATCGCGACGACATGCTGGCTCGATAGCAACATTTTGTCATGATCGAGACATTTTCTTATAAACAAAAGACGTTTGTGCATTTGCAAACCCGCCGTCCTGCGATGGAGGTTTCGGCAATTGCAGGCATCCACCCTCGAACACCCCGCCCCATCGGCTTTGCAAAAAAGAACCGCCGCGCCGGGGGGCGGCGCGGCGGCGAGGTTGGGAACGAGAAGCGGAACGCTCAGGCCGCGAGTTGCCGCAGCCTTCCCGTCGCGCCGGACAGTTCGACCGGCGTTCCCGCGCCGCGCCGGCGATCGATCCATTCGCGCAGCATTTCCGCGCAAGTATGGTCGATATGGCCGAGCCGCTCGACATTGAGCACCACCATGCGTCCGGCGGGCAGCGCCTCCAGCCGGGCGGAGAGGCCCGGCAGGCTGAGGAAGCTGGCGGTGCCGCCGAGCGCGACTTCATGCGTATCTTCCCAACTCGTCTCGTCGATCTTGAGTCCGAGGCGGCGAACATGGGGGATCAGTTCGATCAGCGACAGGCCGATGCCGAGCAGCACGCCCGTCAGCAGATCGGTCGCCACCACCGTCACCAGCGTCACCGCCCAGACGAGAGCCGGAAGCGGGCCATAGCGGTGCAGCAGATGCTTCGCATGATCGAGGCTGACGAGGCGCACGCCCGTCACCACCAATATGCCCGCCAGCGCCGCCATCGGGATTTCCCGCAACAGCCATGGCAGCAGCGCGACGAAGCCCAATATCCATATGCCGTGCAGGATGGCGGAGAGGCGCGTCTTGCCGCCCGCCTGCACATTGGCGGAGCTGCGGACGATCACGCCGGTCATCGGCAAGGCGCCCGCGAAACCGCAGAGCAGATTGCCCACGCCCTGCGCGCTCAATTCCTTGTTGTAATTGGTGCGAACGCCGTCATGCATCCGGTCCACCGCCGCCGCCGACAGCAGCGTCTCCGCGCTGGCGATGAAGGCGATCGCGATGGCGGTGGTGATGACCGCGGGCGTCATCATCTGCGCGAGGAGATTGCCTTCCGGCAGGGTGACCGCCGCCATGATCGATTCGGGCACCGCCACGCGAGCCACCGGCAGGCCAAGGAAAAAGGCCACCAGCGTCGCCAGCACCACCCCGACCAGAGCCCCCGGCAACAGCTTGAGCGATGCGGGGCGAATCTTTTCCCAACCGATCATGCCGCCGATGGTGACGAGGCCGACGGCAAAGGCCATGGCGGTGCTCTGATTGGTGAGGCCAAGCAACTGGCCGGGCATCGCCACCAGATTGGCGAGACCGCTCGACAGCGGCTTGTCGTCGAAAAGAACGTGGAACTGACCGACGACGATCAGCACGCCGATGCCCGCCAGCATGCCATGGACGACGGCGGGCGAAATGGCGCGGAACCATCCGCCGACCCGGAGAAGACCCGCGACCACCTGAATCGCACCCGCGAGGATCAGGATCGGACCCAGTGCCGAAAGGCCCTGTTCCCGGACGATTTCGAAGACGATGACGGCCAGACCCGCCGCCGGGCCGCTCACCTGAAGCGGCGATCCCGCCAGCAGGCCGACGACAATGCCGCCGATGATGCCGGTGACAAGGCCCTTTTCCGGCGGCACGCCGGACGCGATGGCGATGCCCATGCAGAGCGGCATGGCCACCAGAAAGACCACGATGGACGCGGTGAAGTCGCGGCTGAAAGTGCCGCCTGACAAGGCTTTCAGCATGGGATCACTCCGCAGCCTGCGCGTAGGGCGTTTCGGCGGCCAGACGCCGCGCATGGGGCAGAGCGACGGGCAGCGGCGACCCTTCCCGCAAGGCGACGAAACGGCCGGTTTCGCCATCGAGGCCGAGGATCTGGCCCGCATGGATGTCCACGAACCAGCCGTGCAGCGCGATCTCTCCGCGCGCGATGCCCGACGCCACGGAAGGATGGGTCCGCAAATGGGCAAGCTGGACGACGATATTTTCCAGCGTCACCGCGCGGATCTTTTCCGCGTCGCTGAGGTCGGCGGGATAGCTGTCGCGCGTCACCTTCTGCGCGGCATGGGAATGGCGCAGCCATGCCGCGACATTGGGCATGGGCGCGAGCAGCTCCTCATGCACCAGCGCCTTCATCGCGCCGCAGTCGCTATGCCCGCACACGATGATGTCGCGCACGCCCAGCGCCATCACCGCATATTCGACGGTCGAGGATACGCCGCCATTCTGCGTGGCGAAGGGCGGCACGATATTTCCCGCATTGCGGCATACGAACAGATCGCCGGGGGCGGCCTGCATGATATGTTCGGGGACGATGCGGGAATCGGCGCAGGAAATCATCAGCGCCTTGGGGCTCTGCCCGTCGCTGGCGAGCCGATTGTAAAGCGTGCTCTGGTTCGGAAAGACATGGCTTTCGAAACTGAAGACGCGGCCGATAAGCTCGTTCATGTCGGTTATCCTTCCTGTCTGTGCGCCGGTCAGGGGGCGGACCGGCTTTGGCAGAAGAATAGGGATGCCGTTTTGCTGCGGCGCAGCGGTTCTGTTAAAAACTATGTCTGGATTTCAGCGTCGGCCGACAACGGCGCACTCCCGTTTGGGCCCGTCGGAGGATGGACATATTTCCTCCTTGCCGGATTTACTTGGCAAATATTTATTTATGAATGTCTGTATTGATACAAATATAGGCGATGAGAAATATGTAAATCTGATGACATATACCGTCATATGAACGACATATGCGCGCTCTAGTCGCGCCCCATCGAATCATTGGGGAATACTAGAATGAATAGCGTCGCAAAATATTTCCGTTCCACGGCCCTCGCCGGACTCCTTCTTTCCGCAGCCCTCCCTCTGGCCGCGCAGGCGCAGGCTTCGGCTCCCGACGACGCCAGCGCCGAAGGCCCTGGCCTGGACGCCATCGTCGTCACCGCGCAAAAGCGCGAGACGAACCTGCAATCCACCCCCATCGCCATTTCGGTGCTGAGCAGCGAGGCGCTGACCGACCGGCACATCCAGTCGCTGGTGGACCTCAGCGCCGGGGCCATCCCGTCACTCCGCGTCGCGCCCTTCTTCTCGCGCAACTCCGCGCTCATCATCAACATCCGCGGCATCGGCGTGCTGTCGGACAGCAACCAGCCCGCGCGCGATCAAGGCGTGGGCGTCTATATCGACGGCGTCTATCTGGGCCGCGCGCAGGGGCTGGGCACCGCGCTTTACGACATCGCGAACATCGAGGTTCTGAAAGGTCCGCAGGGCACGCTGTTCGGCCGCAACACCGAAGGCGGCGCCATCAACATCGTGACCAAGAAGCCCAGCGGCGAATTCCATGTCAACATGACCGGCGGCATCGGCAATTACGGCAGCTACAAGGGCGAAGCGCATGTCGACCTGCCCGAATTCAACAATATCAGCCTGAAGTTCGACGGCATCATCAGCAAGCGCGATGGCCTGGTGAAGAACCCGCTGCCCGGCCAGTGGGATTTCAACGCCTATGAAAAGCGCGGCCTGCATGCCGAGGCGCTGTGGAAGCCCAGCCCGGATTTCAGCGCCGACTATGCGTTCGACACTGCCTATGACGCATCCTCGCCGCTCTATCTGCAAGTGACCGACGCCGGTTCCCTGCCCCGCGCTTCGGCGGCTCCGATACAGCCCGATCGCGTGGGCACCGCGTCCATCGGCGTGCCGCAGCAGCCCAGCATCGGCCGCACGCACGGCCACCGCCTGCTGCTCGACTGGCATCTCAGCCCTGAACTGGAGTTGAAGTCCATCTCCTCCTATCGCAAGCTGACCCAGTCCCAATATGACAATGGCTCGGCCAACAGTTCGACCATCAGCAGCAGCGGCAATTTCACCGGCACGCAGTTCAGCCGCTACAGCCTCGCCCAGTTCCGCCAGAATCAGGCGAGCGAGGAAGTGCAGCTCATCGGCGACCTGTCGCGGCTCAAATTCGTCGCGGGCGCGATGTGGTATCGCGAAAAGGTGTGGGACAATGCACAGGCGTTCAACACCATGCGCTTCACCGACGCATCGGGCAGCGCCTATGAAGTGCTGTCCATCCCCGACTTCTCCGCCGTCCGCCTCGACCGCGCCAGCCATGTGAAGACCACCAGCATCGGCGCCTTCGGCCAGGCGACCTGGACCCCGGCGGTGGCGGACGACATGTTCCACCTGACCGGCGGCCTGCGCTGGACGCGGGACAAGAAAACGGGGTCGCTCGACATCATCAACGGCGCCCTGCCCAGCGTCAACGGCGTGACGGGGCCTGTCTATCTCGACGCTTCCTGGTCGCGGGTCGATCCGATGGTCAATCTGGCCGTCGACCTGTCGCGCGACGTCCATCTCTACGGCAAGTGGAGCACGGGCTATAAATCGGGCGGCGCCAATTCGCGCTCGCTCACCTATGCGCCGTTCAAGCCCGAAACCGTGTCCATGTTCGAAATCGGCGCGAAGACGGAGTTCTGGGACAATCGCGCCCGCCTCAACATCGCGGCCTATACGGGGCGTTACAAGGACATCCAGCTCGACTTCATCGCCAGTTTCCAGCAGATCGACCAGAATGGCAACCTGATCGTCAACAACCGCACGACGCTGGAAACCCACAATGCGCCCGGCAAGGGCAAGCTGAAGGGCTTTGAGGCGGACTTCACCGTGAAGCCGATCCCCGAACTGACCCTGTCGGCCAGCTATGCCTATACCAGCGTCAAGATTCCCGACACGTCCAATCCCTTTCCGCAGACCGACGGCACGATCAACACCACGCCGATCCCGATCTATCAGGTCTTCACGCCCAAGCATGCGGCGAGCGGCGCGGTGGACTTCGAGATTCCGCAGGGCGACGTGAACCTGAAGCTGCACGCCGACATCAACTACGACTCCGGCTTCTACGCCAACTATAACGACCCGCTGGTCGACAGCGCCACCGGCGCGGTGCTGATCGCCCAGCCCAAGGGCGACCGGGCGCTGACCGTCAACAGCCGCATCGCGGTGACGGACATCCCGATGAACGATGGCGGCGCGACGCTCAGCGTATCGCTCTGGTCGCGCAACCTGCTGAACGAGCAATATGCCTTCTATCGCTCCTACAGCCCGCTGACCGGCACCTCGGTCTTCTTCAACGAACCGCGCACCTGGGGCGTGGAAGCCAACATCAAATTCTGATGACGCAAGGCCCGGAAAATGCTGGATTGGCGCTTTCCGGGCCGACACCCTTGCACAAGGAACATCCCATGCCATTCACCAGAACCGCCGCCCTGCTGCTGTCGGGCGCCACTCTCCTCCTGACGGGAACCGCCTTCGCGCGGGCGGACAATGCCGCCGTGGAGCGAGTGGCCGCCGACAAGCTGCTGGTATCCTGGCAGGCGCGGGGGCCGGTCGACGTCTATGTCAGCGATCGCCCCGACGCGACTGTCGCCTCAGCGAAGCTCGTCTCCGCGAAGGATGACGATGGCCGCGCCGAAATCGCCGCCGAAGGCGCGGCACGTCCCTATGTCCTGCTGCGCGACGCGAAGGACAAGAGCGTCGTGCGCGTGGCGGAGCGCATACTGCCATTGCAGCAGGGCTCGAACTTCCGCGACGTGGGCGGCTACCAAACGACGGACGGCAAGGCGGTGCGCTGGGGCATGATCTATCGTTCGGGCGCGTCGGCGATGCTCAGTGACGCGGACCTCGCGCAGGTGAAGGCGCTGGGCCTCAGAAATATGGTCGACCTGCGCTCGGACGAGGAACGGACGCTTGCCCCAACGAAGATCGACGGCGTGCCCTATACGGCGGTCGGCTATTCCATGTCCGGCCTGATCGCGAACATGGGCAAGGGCCAGCAGAATGGCGGCCACCTCTACCGCAATTTCCCGGTGATGCTGGCGCCGCAACTGCGGCTCGTCTTCGGGATGCTGAAGCGGCAGGAAGGCCCCATCGAATATAATTGCTCGGCGGGTCAGGACCGCACCGGCTTCGTCACCGCAATGATCCTGTCCGCGCTCGGCGTCCCGCGTGAGACGATCCTGCGCGACTATGATCTCTCCACCCGTTACCGCCAGCCCAAATGGGAAATGCCGCATATCGACGTGGCGCGCTATCCCGACAATCCGGTGGCGCAATTGTTCGCCCGCTTCCAGGACGATCCCCGCGCCGCCACGCCCCAGCCGCTGCGCGAGGCGGACGGCACCCCCTTCCTCGCCAGCGCCTTTGACGAGATCGACACGAAATGGGGATCGGTGGATGCTTATCTGGAAAAGGAAGTAGGCGTGACCAAGGTCGATCTGGCGGCGCTGCGCCGCACATATCTGGAATAATTTCCGACTGGTCGAGCAGTTCTAAGCGCGGACGGCTTCCCCTGCCAGGAGATCGAAATCTTCCGGTTGGGGATGCGCCATCATGTTCTGAAAATGCTCGAACGTCCAGGGCCAGGAGGCGATTTCCCCCTTCTTGTTCATATACCAGTTGCGACAACCCGTGGCCCAGATGGTTTTCGCCATCTGGGCATTGACTGCCTCGTAGAAGCTCTCCATCGCCGCCCCCTTCGGCATGACCGCGTCGGCCTGCCCTGAAGCGATCATTTCCACCAGTCCGGCGATATAGTTCATCTGCGTCTCGGCGGTCATGATGAAGGAGAAATTGCCGATGGGGCTGTTGGGTCCGCCGATCATGAACCAGTTCGGAAAGCCCGGCACCGTGACGCCCAGATAGGCGCGCGCGCCATCCTGCCATGCCTCTTCCAGATCCAAGCCGTCCTTTCCCGTGACCTTCATGGGAGAGAGACCCGCATGGGCGTCATATCCGGTGGCCAGTATCAGCACATCCAGTTCATGCAGATGTCCATCCCCGGTGCGCACCCCGCCCGGCTCGATCCGCTCAATCCCTTCGGTCACGACGGCCGCATTGGGTTTCTGGATCGCATCGTAGAAACCGTCCGACATCACCAGCCGGCGGCAGCCTACCTTGTAATCGGGGCGCAGTTTTTCCCGCAACGCCGGATCGGCAATGCTGTTTTCCAGATTTGCCTGGCAACGCTCGACCATGCGGGCATAAGCGCGGTCGTTCTGCCCCACCACGGCCGCGGCAAACTTGCTGTTGAATTCATGCGCCAACACTTCGTAACGCTGCTGCATCAGTTGCGGGTCGGCGCGGAACAGTTCCTTATCTTCCTCGGAAATGGGCGGGTTGGGCAGAGGCATGATCCATTGCGGCGTGCGCTGAAACAGTTCCAATTGCTGCACCCGGTCGATGATCGCGGGAATGATCTGCGTTCCTGTCGATCCGCAACCGATGACACCCACGCGCTTGCCGTCCAGTTCGACCGCCGGGTCCCAACGCGCCGAATGCAGGGCGGGACCGGCGAAATCCGACAGACCCTCTATCTGCGGATATAAGGGATAGCGCAGGATGCCCATCGCCGTGATGACGACATCGAAGGGGCCGAACGTCCCCGCCCTCGTCTCCAGTGTCCAGCAGCCTTCGCCATAGGTCGCCTTCATCACCTCCGCGTCGAAGATGACATGGCGGCCTATATCGTGCCGCTCATAGACGTCGCGCAGATAATTCCAGATTTCCGGACCCGAGGCGCAGGTTCGCGTCCATTCCGCATTGGGCTCGAATGAGAAGCGATAGAGATGGGACGGCACGTCGCAGGCGATGCCCGGATAACGATTGTCGCGCCAGGTGCCGCCCATGTCCGACGCCTTCTCGAAGACGCGGATGTCGTTCTGCCCCAATTCCCGCAATTTGATGACCGCGAGGATGCCTGACGCGCCGGTTCCGATGACGGCGATCTTCAACTTGCGTGGCTCTGTTTCCATCTTTCCTCTCGCCTTTCCCGTCCGCAATATGCTTGACCGCAGCGGCCAATTGTTACTTGCTTGCCACAAGAAAGTTATGCATAGGTCCATAATTGGATCATATCTGTCAAGAGGAAGCCACGCAGAAGCCGCGCGTCCCTTCATATTATTGCGGCAAGCCATCCCTGCGGCCATCATCGATTGGGTTTGAGAAGGAAGAAATCATGAATCTCGAAAACGCCTCCGCCCTTGTCACGGGCGGCGCATCCGGATTGGGCCGCGCCTGCGTCGATGCGCTGATCGGAGCAGGTGCCCATGTCGTCATCGTCGATCTCCCTTCATCCGCCGGCGCAGAAGTCGCCGCCCAATTGGGCGGCAAGGCGGCGTTCGCGCCCGCCGACGTGACCGATCCCGACCAGATGCAGGCTGCCGTCGAAGCAGCCGAAGCCCATGGGCCGCTACGCGCGCTGGTCCATTGCGCGGGGCATGGCGGCGCGGTCCGGTTGGTCGAAAAGGATGGATCGCCCGGCTCGCTCGACGCCTATAAGCGGGTCGTCAACACCAATCTCATCGGCACGTTCAACGTGCTGCGCCTCGCCGCCGCGTCCATGGCCAGGAATGAACCCATCGACGGAGAGCGCGGCGCGGCCGTGCTGACGGCGTCGGTGGCGGCCTTCGAAGGGCAGATCGGCCAGATTCCCTATGCTTCGTCCAAGGCAGGCGTCGTGGGCATGACAATCGTGGCCGCGCGCGACCTGTCGACCAAGGGCATCCGGGTCAATACGATCGCGCCGGGCATTTTCGATACGCCTTTGCTGGCGCGCCTGCCGCAGGAAGTCCGCGATTCGCTCGGCAAGACCGTGCCCAATCCACGCCGTCTGGGCGCTCCGTCGGAATTTGCCCGGCTGGCGCTGCACACGCTCGAAAACCCCTATATCAACGGCGAGACGATCCGCATCGACGGCGCGATCCGCATGACGCCCCGTTGAACCGGGCGAGGAAAGGCATTTCATGACCGACAAGCCCGACGTTGATGTCACGGAAGAGGACGGCATCCTCATACTCACGCTCGACCGTCCCGAAGCGCGCAACGCCGCGACGCTGGCCGCATCGATTATCATCGCGGAGGCCCTTGATGAGCTCGACGCGCGCGACGATCTGCGCGTGGCCATCATCACAGGCGCGAACAACACATTCTGCACCGGCATGGACCTCAAAAAGTTCATGCAGGGCGAGCGCCCCACCATAGAGGGACGCGGCTTTCTGGGCCTGACCATCAAGCCTCCGAAGAAGCCGCTGATCGCCGCCGTGGAGGGCTATGCGCTGGCGGGAGGATTCGAAACGGCGCTGGCCTGCGATCTGATCGTCGCGGCGCGGGGCGCGAAATTCGGCCTGCCGGAGGTGAAGAGAGGATTGATGGCCATGGCGGGCGGGCTCATCCGTCTCCCGCGCCAGATGCCCCAGCGGCTCGCCATGGAACTCGCGCTGACGGGCGACATGATCGACGCCGAACAGGCGCACCGCTTCGGTCTCATCAACCAGCTCGTCGATGACGGCTGCGCGCTGGCGGCGGCGATGGACCTTGCCCGGCGGATCGCGGCCAATGCACCGTTGTCCATCGTGGCGACGAAGGAAGTCATGACGGCCAGCCGTGAATGGCCTGCCGGGAGCATGTTCGCCGAACAGGAGAATTTCCGCGCCCGGGTCTTTTCCTCCAACGACGCGCGCGAAGGAGCCATGGCCTTTGCGGAGAAGCGCGCGCCGCAATGGACGGGAAGCTGAAACGCCGATCCGGCGCGCCTCGCTCCAGTGGCTTTCGCGCGCAAGGCATATTCCGGCCGCCGCTTCTTCCGGCAGGTTTGACCTAGCTCATCGACAGGCAGAAGCAGCGGCCAGTTCCCCGATGGCGCGCTCGCGCAGCAATGTGCGCTGCACCTTGCCCGACGCGGTCATGGGCAGGCTGTCGACCGAAAAGACATGGTGAGGAATTTTGAAACTGGCGATCTTGCCCTTGCACCGCGCCTGCACATCCTCCAGCGAGCAGGTCTGACCGGGTCGGGGAACGACATAGGCAGCCGCCACTTCGACCAGCCTGTCATGGGGCACGCCAATGACGGCCACCTGCTCGATGGACGGCACCAGGACGCTCAGTTCCTCCTCCAGCGCGGCGGGCGACACATTCTCGCCGCCTACTTTCAGCATCTCCTTGTACCGGCCGATCAGTTGCAGGAATCCATCCTCGCGCAGCAAGCCGCGATCACCCGTATGTAGCCAGCCGTCGGCATCGATGATTTTGGCCGTCGCTTCGGGATCGCGGAAATAGCCGCGCATGACGGTATAGCCGCGGCACAGGATCTCCCCCGCCTCGCCGGCCGGACAATCCTCGCCCGTATCGGGTTGGACGATCCGCACCTCCAGTCCCCTGCTCGGGCGCCCGGATGTCATGGATCGCTGTTCTTCCGCATCCTGCAATGTCGAGGCGCAGACAAAGCATCCGATTTCCGACATGCCATATCCCGACACCGTCGGGCACATCGCCTTCTGGACCTTTGCCGCGACCGCATTGGAATTGGCCATGCCTGCGGGGAGCGCGCCGAATTTCAGGCTGGAAAGGTCGCGCGGCGCGCGCTCCTGCGCCCTCAGCATATCCGCATAATGGGTTTCGAAACCGAAAAGGCCATTCACGCCTTCTTCCGCAATAAGATCAAGCGCCCGTTCAGCGTCCCAGCTATCCATGACGATCTGGCGGACGCCGGTAATCATGCTCCCGACCAGTTGCTCCGCCATGCCGAAAGCATGGAACATGGGCAGGAAGGTCAACGACGTGTCTCCATTGCGCAGCGGCCAGCTTTCATGCCGCTCCCGGATATTCCGCAACAGACGATGCTCCTGCATCACGGCCTTCGGCTTGCCCGTCGTGCCGGACGTGAAGATGATGAGCGCCACATCATCCTCGCGGACATGATCGGCAGCTTCCTGCAATTCCGCCGCCGACACCGCTTCCGCTCCGGCGAGGAAACGCTCCCACGACAACCCTTTATCTTCGGACTCATCGTTTATAACGACGATGTCCTTCAGATGGGGGAAACCTTCCGCGCCATGGAAGCCTGTTCCGTCGAAACCCGGCAAGACGGCCTTGAGCATTTCGAGATAGGCCACCTGCCCCGACCGGCCGATCACGAACAGCAATTTGCATTCGGAAAGTTGCAATGTGTAAGCGACGTCATGTTCCCGGTAACGCGTATTCATCGGCGCCGCCACCGCGCCGATCCGCATCGCCGCATACAAGCCGACAATGAATTCGATGCCGTTGGTAAGCCAGAAGCCGACCGTATCCCCTCGCCTGATGCCACGCGCCAGCAAGGCTTTCGCCGCGCGATCGATCTGCTCATTCAGTCCGGCGAAAGTCATCGTCGCCGAACCGAAGCGCAACGCTTCGCATTCCCCCCATGACGCGGCCGCAAATGCAGGGAGATCTCCAAATCTGGTCGCCTCCAACGGCATTTCACCTCTCCTTTGATGCAGGCCGTTAGACCGCTGTTCTCCACGACGAAGGATTATTCAGCCGCGGGGCAAGCCGCCCTTCCCGCTCCGCGCAAAACCCGATCACACCAATCCTGCGTCGGGATCATAGTAACGGCTTTCTCCCACATTTCAAAAATTATTGGGGGTATTACTTGTTGTCAACTAGCAAGTAAGGTAGCAATCTTATTGCATGGCCAGAAGGCTTCGTCCCGAAACTTTTCATGACGGATTATCCCTTGGCGGTCGTGCTTTCGCACATGGCGGCGGCCTGATAAGGAAGCCGTCATCTCATGAAACGCCGAACGAGAAGCGAAGGAACAGGCAAAATATATTATGACGGAATTGACGGCAGACAAGGCACCCCGGCAGCGCCGCACCCAGGCAGAGCGCACCGCCTTGTCCGACGAAAGGATGTTCGAGGCCGCTACCGCCCTCATCATCGAAAAGGGAACTTCGAATACCACGCTCAAGGAAATCGGCGAGCGCGCCCAATACAGCCGTGGGCTGGCCAGCTATCGTTTCGGCACGAAGGAAAATCTGTTCCGGGAATTGCTGGCCCGGATCGAACGCAGTTGGGTCAATCAATTCCGCATCACCATTGAAGGCAAGCGCGGACTTGCCGCTTTCCGGCATACACTGACATTGTTCGACGAATTCATGTTCAGCGACATTGCGGCCTATCGGGCGGCCATGGTTCTTCGCTTCGAAGCCGTGGGCGCCAATGGCGAAACCGCCCAGCGCATCCGCAGGATCATGAGCGTTCAGAGGAGCCAGGTGGAACGCTGGCTCCGCGAAGCCGTGGAAGATGGCGATCTGTCCCCCCGCTTCGATGTCCAGCAATTTGCCGTGCGCCATATCTCCTTTCTCTACGGCACGATGTATCAGCTCGTTCTCGACCCGGACGCCATCGTTCAGAACCGGCTGATCGAGGATTATCTGTCCGCCTTCATGAAAAGCTGTGGGGCCGGGTCAGGCCGATAATTCGTCTCTATGCCGTTGGGCATTGTCCCTTCCCTTATTGGAAACGATAGGACAGCGGCCGAGCCATAAGCGCGCGGCCGCCCCGCAACCGGCCCATGGCGTCGAAATCCGCGAAAGCGTTCTTGAAGACGCCCCCTCTTCATCGGTCCCCGCCTCGCTTCCGAACCCATCGATCTCTCCCTCAACATCGCCATATTTGTATATCATATTCATGAATTCCCGCACAATCTGGCACGATATGACGCATCAAAAATATGATATGCCGCATAAACCCCACATAATGTTTGATTTCATATCTGCATGCCCCTAGTTGAACTGTATACAGTAAGGGGAGACTTAATGAAAAAGCATATCCTGTTCGCAATGGCTTCCGGTTTGGCCGTTGCTCCCATGATCGCCTTTGCGCAGGCCGGCGCGGAATCCGCTGGTTCGCAGGACAATGCGGATATTGTCGTGACCGCCACACGCAGCGAGACTCTGCTTTCCAAAACGCCCATTTCCATGACCGCGCTCAGCGCCACCAGCCTGCGTGACGGCGGCGTCACGGATGCGCGGGCGCTCAGCGAATCCGTGCCCAATGTCGCGATCACCCAGAGCGGCGATTCCGTCCGCATCTCCATCCGCGGCGTGACGAGCACCGATACGACCGACAAGGGCGACCCCTCAGCCGCTTTCCTGCTGGATGGCATCTATATCGGCCGCCCGGCGAGCGTCCTGGGCAGCAGCTTCTATGATCTGGATCGCGTGGAGGTATTGCGCGGTCCGCAAGGCACGCTTTACGGCCGCAACACTACGGCGGGCGTGATCAACGTCATTTCCAAGCGCCCCACCGACCGATTCGAGGCTTCGCTGGACGGCAGCTACGGCAATTTCGGCAAGGCCGACGTGACGGGGATGATCAACGTGCCCCTGGGCGCCGGACTGGGCGTTCGCGCGGCGGTCAATTATCAGGTGCAGGACGACCCTTATTACCGGCTGAACACGCCGCGCGGAAAATGTAGCAGATGATGAGCGCCGGTGCAGG
>JASGDV010000091.1:0-16344 GCA_049841255.1 Sphingobium sp. | reverse complement strand
GCGGCCTGCGCTCGCAGCCCTTCGACGGCGAAGGGCTCCCCGTGCATCGCCGCGCCCTGATCGACGCGGGCGTGCTGACCGGCTGGCTGCTCGACAGCGCCTCGGCCCGCCAGCTAGGGCTTGAGCCCACCGGCCATGCCAGCCGTGGCGGTAGCGGCGCGCCGGGCGCGGGCGTCTCCAACGTCCATATGGAACCGGGCGCCGTCTCCCCCGGCGACCTGATGGCGGACGTGAAGCGCGGCCTTTACGTCACCGAACTGATCGGCATGGGCGTCAACGGCGTCACCGGCGACTATAGCCGGGGCGCGGCGGGTTTCCTGATCGAAAATGGCGCGGTGACGCAGGCCGTGTCGGAAATCACCATCGCGGGCAACCTCAAGGACATGTTCCGCGCCCTGACCCCGGCGAGCGACCTCAGCTACCGCTACGCCATCAACGTGCCCACCCTGCGCGTCGACGGGATGACCGTTGCCGGGGGGTGAGACGGACCTGCGGGCCCTGGTGTCGGTCGTATCCGATGCGGCCGACCGGGCGCTGACGCTCTGGGCGGGCGGGCGCACGCAGGTGCGCCAGTGGGAAAAGACGCCCGGCCATCCCGTCTGCGAAGCCGACATCGAACTCGACGCCATGCTGCGCGAAAATCTCTCCGCGCTCGATCCCTCGGCCGGCTGGCTGTCGGAGGAGACCGCCGACACCGTCCACCGCCTCGGCCAGTCGCGCGTCTGGGTGGTCGATCCCATCGACGGCACGCGCGACTATCTGCGCGGGCGGCGCGGCTGGTGCGTCTCGGTCGCTCTGGTCGAGGACGGAGCCGTGCGCGCGGGCGTCCTCGCCGCCCCCGCCCGCAATGAATTATGGGTCGCGCAGGCAGGCGGGGGAGCGACCCGCAACGGCCTCCGCCTCCATGCCGGAACGCGTTCCGTGCTGGCGGGCGCGCGCGTCCCCGCCGATCAGCTTCCCCGCACCGACCGCGATCTGGTGGCGGTGGAAAAGCCCAACAGCATCGCGCTGCGCATGGCGATGGTCGCCGCCGATGAAGCCGACCTCATCGCCACGGTGCGCTGGGGCAATGAATGGGATGTCGCGGCCTCCGCCCTCATCGCGCAGGAAGCGGGCGCGGTCGTGACGGATGCGCTGGGCGCGCCGCTTTCCTACAACCAGCCCCGGCCCGTCGCCTTCGGCCTGCTCTGCACCGCCCCCGGTATCCACGACGCGGCGGTGGAACGCCTGCAACCCCGCGCCCGCGAGATATTGGGGCGTCAGTCAGGCGACTGAACGGCTCGCGCTTGTAAATCCAATCTGCGGCTTAGTGCTCCTGCGAAGGCACTCGAACGAGACAGCCTCTAAGGCGTCTCAAATCTTGCCATATTTCGCCTCGAAACCGGCCACGTCCCCGGCGGCGAGATATTTCGCCTGATCGATCCATTGGTCGCGCACCGGCCGCCCCTTGAAGTTGCCGAGCCGGGCGTCGATGGCCGCGACATCGGCGTCGGTCCACGCCGCGATCTGGGCGAAGCTGGTGACCCCCAGCTCGATCAGCAGCATATTCAGCTTCGGCCCCACGCCCTTGAGCTTCAACAGGTCGTCCGGCCCTTGCGAGGGCGTGGTGACGGCGGGCGACACCGGAACCGGCGCGCTTTCCACTGGCGCGGCCACGGCCTCGGGCTTCTCTTCCGTCACAGGCGGAACGATGGCTTCGACATCCACCGGCACCATCGGCATGGGCGCGGTCGGCGCTGGAGAGGGGGGAGGAGACGCCGGGGGAGAGGAAGGGGACGAAACCAGCGACGCGGGCGCCTGCTCAGCCTGCTCGACCGGAGTGACCTCCTCCGCCTGATCCGTCTTCCGCCTGTCCGACAACAGGAACACCAGCCCGATGACGATCAGCAGCGCGATCAGCAGCCACAGGCCATAGTCAATGAAGAATTCCTGCATCCCGTCCGTCTCCCACTTTGCCCTTTCCCCTATTTAAGAACAGCTTGCCGCGCGGGACAAGGGTGTTCGGGGAGCGTTCAGGCCGCCGGTTCCTCGCGCGCGACCTCCCGCCAGCCGATGTCGCGGCGGCAAAAGCCGGTGGGGAAGTCGATCGCGTCCACCGCCGCATAGGCCGCCTTCTGCGCTTCCCGCACGCTTTGCCCCGTCGCCGTGACGTTCAGCACGCGCCCGCCGGTGGCGACAATCGCGCCGTCCTTTTCCGCCGTCCCCGCATGGAAAATCCGCGCTCCGCCTGCCTCCGCCGCATCGATCCCGCCGATGACGCCGCTCTTCTCCGGCGTCCCCGGATAGCCCTTCGCCGCCATCACGATGGTGAGCGCCGTGCGATCCGCCAATTGCACCGGCCCCTGTTCCGCCAGCCTTCCTTCCGCCACCGCCAGCAGCAACTCCACCAGATCTCCGTCAAAGCGCATCATCAGCACCTGACATTCCGGATCGCCAAACCGGGCATTATATTCGATCAGCTTCGGTCCCTCATCGGTCAGCATCAGCCCCGCATAGAGCACGCCGGAATAAGGCGTGCCCTCCGCCGCCAAAGTCTCCACCGTCGGCCGGACGATCCGGTCGATCACCTGCTGCTCCAGTTCCGCCGTCAGCACCCGCGCCGGACTATAGGCCCCCATGCCGCCCGTGTTCGGCCCGGTGTCGCCATCGCCCACGCGCTTATGATCCTGCGCGGAACCGAAGGGCAGGATGGCGCTCCCGTCCGTCAGCGCGAAGAAGCTCGCTTCCTCGCCCGTCATGAATTCCTCCAGCACCACTTCCTCGCCCGCCGCGCCGAACGCGCCGGAAAACATGGTGTCGAGCGCCTCCAGGGCCTCCTCCCGCGTCTCCGCGATGATCACGCCCTTGCCCGCCGCCAGCCCATCGGCCTTGATGACCACCGGCAGCGCGAAATCGTCGAGCGCCGCGACCGCGCCGTCCTTGCTCGTCACGCGCTCATAGGCGGCGGTGGGAATTCCCGCCCGCTTGCACAGGTCCTTGGTGAAGCCCTTCGACCCTTCCAGTTGCGCCGCCTTCTTGCCCGGCCCGAAGACCGGCGTCCCCGTCGCGCGCAGATTGTCGGCAAGGCCGTCGACCAGCGGTGCTTCCGGCCCGATCACCACCAGCCCGATGGAATGGCGGGTGCAGAAATCCACCACCGCGCGATGATCCGTCGCGTCAAGGTCGACCAAAGTCGCATGCTGGGCTATGCCCGGATTGCCCGGCGCGGCATAAAGGGTCTTGAGCCGCGGCGATTGCGCCAGCTTCCACGCCAGCGCATGTTCGCGGCCGCCGCCGCCAAGCAGAAGGATGTTCATGTCGCCCATGTCCCCGGATTACGATGCCTATGACAGTTCGGGCCGCCTGTTAGCCGAGGAACGCGCCGGGGACAACGCGCCGCCGCTCACCGTGAGCGAATTGTCGGGCCTGCTCAAGCGCACGGTGGAGGATCGTTTCGGCCATGTCCGCCTGCGCGGCGAGATTTCTGGTTTCAAGCGCGCGGCGTCAGGGCACCTCTATCTCTGCCTCAAGGACGACAATGCCGTCATCGACGGGGTAATGTGGAAGGGCAGCGCCGCCCGCCTCGCTTTCGCCGCGCAGGACGGGGTGGAGGTGATCGCCACCGGCAAGCTCACCACTTACCCGGGCCGTTCCAAATATCAGATCGTGATCGACCGGATGGAACTGGCCGGGGAAGGCGCGCTCATGGCCCTCCTCGAAAAGCTCAAGGCGAAACTGGCGGCGGAGGGCCTGTTCGATCCCGCCCGCAAGCGTGCCCTTCCCTTCATGCCCCGCACCATCGGCGTGGTCACCTCCCCCACCGGCGCGGTGATCCGCGACATCCTCCACCGTCTGTCGGACCGCTGCCCGACGGACGTGCTGCTCTGGCCGGTGCTGGTGCAGGGCGAAGGCGCGGCGGCGCAGGTCGCTCGCGCCGTCCGGGGCTTCTCCGCCATGCCTGCCGACGGCCCGCTGCCCCGGCCCGATCTCGTCATCGTCGCGCGCGGCGGCGGCTCCATCGAGGATTTGTGGAGCTTCAACGAAGAAATCGTCGTCCGCGCCGTGGCGGAAAGCGCGATCCCCATCATCTCGGCGGTCGGCCACGAAACCGACACCACCCTCTGCGACTATGCCGCCGACATGCGCGCGCCCACGCCCACCGCCGCCGCCGAAATAGCGGTGCCGGTCCGCGCCGAACTGCTGGCGATGCTGCGCGAGCAGGGCATCCGCATGGACCGCGCGGTCCGTCGCGGCGCGGCGCAGGCGCGCGAGCGGCTGGAGATGCAGGCGCGCCTGATGCCCACGCCCGATACGCTGCTCGCCCCCCAGCGCCAGCGGCTCGACCAGCTATCCGACGCGCTCGCCAGCGGCCTGCGCCACCGCCTTGCCGACGCCCGCACCCATCTCAGCCAGGCAGGCGGCGCGCTCCGCCCCGCCTTGCTCCAGCAATATCTGAATCGCGCGAGCGAGCGTGTGGATCGCCTGACGCTCCGGCCCGACTATCTGACCCGCGCCTTTGCAGATCGCAACACCGCCTTCGACCGCCTTTCCCGCCTGTTCGTCTCGCTCGATCCCGACCGCCCGCTCCAGCGCGGTTTCGCGCGCGTCATGGCGGGCGGCCACCTCGTCCGCGACACCGCCGCCGCCCGCGCTGCCGGTCAGGTCACGCTCCACTTCCGCGACGGAGAGGTCGGCGCCACCGTCGAAGGCGCCCCGCCCCTTGAGAAGCCCGTCCCACCGGCTATATCGACTCCATCCCGCCCCGCGCACAAAAAGCGCGACGAAGGTGAAATCCGGCAGCAGGACCTGTTCTCCTGATGTCCCGACCCGTTGGAGAGGCCGCCTCGAAATGCTGATGTCCAACCGCGACCGCGCCGCCCGGCTGCATTATATGCCCTACAGCTTCCGCGTGTTGCAGGCGGGCGATCATGTCGTCTGCGCCGTGACGGGCCGGAAGATTCCGCTGGAGGATCTGCGTTACTGGAGCATCGCGCGGCAGGAACCCTATGCCAGTGCCGAAGTCTCCGCCCGCGCCGAACTGAAGGCCCGCGGCGAAGGATGAAGCCTCTCCTCGCGACCATGGCGCTGGCATGGGCCGTCCCTGCCGTCGCATCCTCCACACCTCCGCCGCCCACTGCCAGCACAACGTCCGATTTCCGCCTCACCGGCGAAATGACGCAGGGCGGGGTCATGCGCGGCACGGCCCCGGCGGGAATCGCCGACCTGCGCCTCGACGGCCAGCCCGTTCCGGTCGATGCGGACGGCCGTTTCCTCATCGCTTTCGACCGCGACGCGGGGCCGCAAGCCCGCCTCGTCGCGCGCCTCCCCGATGGCCGCGTCATCGACCGCCCCCTCACAATCGCCCCGCGCGCCTGGCGTCTCGAACGCATCAACGCGCCCCTGCGTCCCACGAAAAGCACCGAAGCCTTCATGGCGATCCGCAAGCCCGAACTGGAGCGCATCGCCGCCGCCGCGCCACCGTGACGGACGCGCAAGGCTGGCGGCAGCGCTTCATCTGGCCGCGCCGCGGTCGCATTTCCGGCCTGTTCGGCGCGCAACGCATCTATCAGGGCACACCCGCCGCCTATCATAGCGGCGTCGACGTGGCGGGCACGACGGGCGAGCCGGTCGTCGCGCCCGCCGACGGCGTGGTGATCCTGGCGGCGGACAAGCCCTTCACGCTGGAAGGCAATCTCCTGATGATCGACCACGGCCACGGCCTCAACAGCGCCTTCCTCCATCTGTCGAGAATCGACGTGAAGGCGGGCGACAAGGTGCGTCAAGGTCAACTTATCGGCGCCATCGGCGCGACGGGACGCGTCACCGGCCCCCATCTCCACTGGAGCATGAAGTGGAACGACGCCCGCATCGACCCGATGCTGCTGGCGGGGGCGATGCCAGAATCTTGAGATTCAGCCGACGCGTTTTATTCGCACGGCAGGCCAGTTTGCAACTTTCGCGAGATAGCTTCCCAAAGCGGCGCGCTTTATTGTAATGATCATACCAACTTCTGGAAGGCGATTGGATAACGTTTCGATAGTTTGCCATTCGCCTCCCTCATCCAAGGTAAATAAATACTTTCCATAACCTGCGCTTCGAACCGCAACGATCTTGGCATTGATAGTCTGTAGAGCGGATTGATCATGGTCAGCCGCGGATTCGCCGGTCAGAAAGTCCAATCCTGGCAAAGAAAAGCCGAACAAGGATTTGCGGGTCGTATTGACACCATCTTTATCCAATACAAGCAGATTACCCGATGTTGCCGCACCCTCGATTGCAGCTACCTGGCGATCATAGCAGGAGAGGCGCTGGTTATCATCTCTTATGGATTGGCAGGCCAACAAATTGTCCAATTCACGCGCGTGTGGCGGTGCTTTCGGAGAGGCCGAAGCTGCACCAACACCCAGGAAAAGAGCAATCGCTATAAAGGGGGAGAACTTCATACAACCTCCAAAGGCCGGGCCCGTGCAAGATGGCTTGCTCTTAATGGCTTGGCAACCGACCGGGTGGAAAACGTTGAAATTACTGTAATTTTGCTTCTTTAATTCAAATAGAGAAATATCCTTTCTCAGGGCTGAGGATACGCGGAAATTAAATTGCAAAAATGTCTGCGACTGCCTTTGTTGCTCCTGTGACAATTTTGATACAGGCGAAGTTGAAAGTTCCAATATGCAAGATGCACGGCTTTACACCTACATTGTGGCAGAGCAATTTAGCATCAGTGCGTAGGATCGGGATTGCTGTCGGGCTTTATCTCCCTGTTCTGCGTTCAAAGAAAATGGGGGGCGGGTTTCACCTGCGCCACAATCCAGAGCAAGGGACTGGAACTGTGAAAACAATTTCGAAAAACGCGTTTCTGCGCGCGGGCGTCGCGCCCGCCATACTTGGCTTTGCCCTTTTTTCCGGCACGGCTTTCTCTCAGGAAACCGCCACGGAAGAAGCACCTGGTGATGTCATTGTCGTTACTGGATCGCGCATCCAGTCACCCAACGCCATTTCCGTTGCCCCGGTCCAAGTGATTGGCGCCGAGCAGATCCAAAACGCAGGTGTTCCCAACCTGCAGGATATTCTGCTGAAAAATCCTACCTTTGGCGCGCCTACCTTTAGCCGTACCAATACGGGTTTTTCTACGAACGGAGCCGGTGCGGCCACAGTCGATCTGCGTAACCTCGGCATTGATCGTACATTGGTGCTGATCAACGGCCGCCGCGTCGTTTCGGGCATTCCCGGCAGCCCGGCTGTCGATCTCAACACCATTCCCGCGCAATTCATTGAGCGCGTCGATGTCCTGACCGGCGGCACTTCAGCGGTCTATGGCTCGGATGCGGTGGCCGGTGTGGTCAATATCATCTACAAGTCTGATTTCCAAGGCGTCGAAATTGGTGGCCAATATGGCATCACCAGCCGGGGCGATGGGGCGGAAAAGCAGCTCAACATGACGTTGGGCGGCAATTTCGGAGACAATCGCGGCAACGTGATGCTTTATCTGGGCTATACCAAGCAGAACAAAATCTTCACCAAGGATCGCAGCACCGAAGCGGGGTCCATGGCGATCGACGAAGAAAGCCTTGGTGCGGCGGTGACCGGTCGAGATGAGGATCTTTTCACTCCTATCCGTCCTTTCTATTCCGGTTATAATCCGCGCGGCCGTTATTATACGGACAATTATACATGGACTTATGATCCTACGTCTGGCGCATTGCGGCCCTGCACATCCACCAATGGCGGCATAGCGCCAGCCACTTGCGGCGCCTTCGCAGGGCAGCAAATTGGACCTGATGGCTATAATCGGTCAGATCAGCGAGTATTTGCTGTTCCGGTTGAGCGTTATCTTGCCGCGTTCAAGGGCAATTATGAAGTATCCGACAGTGTCAACCTGTTCATGGAAGGCACTTACGCATCGACCAGTTCGGCCACCAATATTGAACCTTTCCCGTTCGATTCCACATACATCACTGATAGCGGTCAGGTTCCGATCGAAACGCGGGTGAACGGTGCCATTGTTCGTAATCCTTATGTGCCGGATGCCATTTATGCGGATGCTTCTGATACGGACGGCGACGGTTTGCGTGATATCTTCTTCGACAAACGTCTCGCCGATCTGGGGGATCGCACAAGTAAGGTGGATCGCGATACTTTCCGTCTCGTCGTAGGTGCCAATGGCAACATTACTGACAAATGGCATTATGAAGTGTCATATGTTTATGGTCAGACAAAGGAAGCGCAGTCGGGCACAGGTCAGGTCAATGTTCTGAACTTCCGCAACGCGCTGAATGCCATAGTCGATACGGACGACCTTAACGAGAATGGCAATACGACCGAAATCATCTGCGCCGATGCCACAGCGCGGGCGCAGGGTTGCGTTCCCGCCAATATCTATGGTTTCAATTCTCTGGCTCCTGCCGCAAATTACCTTGCGGCGCCATCCAGCCTGACGACCAAGATTCAGCAATCGGTCGCGTCAGCCAACATCACCGGCGAACTGTTCTCGCTGGGGTTGGGGGCCGCGCCCATTGGCCTGTCGTTTGGTGCTGAATATCGCCGTGAGTTCAGCAGCAGCGAATTTGACGCCCTTACCCAAGCCGGCCTGAATGCGGGTAACGCGTTGCCGCCGACGAAGGGCAGGTTCCATGTCTGGGAAGGCTATGTTGAAACGATCGTCCCGATCCTGGCCGATACGCCCTTCTTTAAGACTCTGAATGTCCGCGGCGCGATTCGCGTGTCCGACTATTCGACAGTAGGCAGGACTTTCAGCTATAATTACGGCATAGAGTGGGCGCCGGTCGAGGACATACGCTTCCGCGCAACACGCGCGCAATCTACACGCGCGCCGAATATTTCGGAACTCTATTCGCCGCTGCTTCAGGATTTCCCCACTGGTTTGCAGGATCCTTGCGCAGGCATTACTGCTACCACAACGGGTGCATTGGCCGATAATTGTCGTGCGGCCCCCGGCGTGATGGCGAATATCAACGCCAATGGCGCTTTCACCGTTACCCAATCTGACCTACAGGGCATCACCAGTTATGCTGGCGGCAATCCCAATCTGCAGGAAGAAAAAGGTAAGTCTTGGACTGTGGGCGTGGTCATCAATCCGCGTTCGATAAACGCGCTTCGAAATTTAACCCTCAGCGTCGACTGGTTCGATTTGAAGGTTACCGACGCGATCGTGTCTACGCCGCTCCAGTTCATCCTTGACCAATGCTATCGTCAGGGCGAACAGGGTTTCTGCGACTTCATCACTCGCCGCCCGGGCGTGGAAGGCGCCAATAGTGCGGGTTCGCTGGATGAAGTTAACAGCGGCGCCAGCAATAGCGGCGGCTTGCGGACTAGCGGTATCGACGTCTCGCTGACTTATCAGCAAAACCTCGATTCCTGGGGGCTAACCGGCACTCTTGGCTTGAATGTGGCCTACACTCACTTGCTGAAGGGTTATGCGATACCGCTGCCTGGTTCTGATAAGGACTATTTCGCGGGCGAAGTCGGTGCATCGAAGGATCGTTTCACTGCGAATCTGAACTACAGCGTCGGTTCGTTTGGGGTGACGTTCACTGGCACCTATATCGGCAAGGCGAGCCTTGACGATCAGTTGACCGGTGCCAAGCCCGGCACCAACCCCTTTTATGAGGTTGGATCGCAATTTTATCTCGATACGCAGTTGCGTTATTCGGTCGGCGATAATTACGAATTTTATATCGGCGCCGACAATATCTTCGACAACAAGGCTCCGTTCATTCCGGGTACATTGGGTGGCGATTCCGGCATCAGCACGCTTTCGGGCGTCTATGACGTGATCGGCCGCAAATTCTATGCGGGTGCTCGCCTGAAGTTCTGATTCCTGACGATCAGTTGGAGATAGATAAAAAGGGGCGGTTTGCTGAACCGCCCCTTTTTCATTTAATCTCCCGTCAGTCTCAAACCACCCCCAACACCAGCCCCCCATCGCCTTCCTCGACCTTCACCGTCGACCCATCCGGCACTTCCCCGCGCAGGATCAAGTCCGCCAGCGGGTCCTGCAGATATCGCTGCACCGCCCGCTTCAACGGCCGCGCGCCGTAAACGGGATCGTAACCGACCCGCCCCAGCCACGCCCGCGCGCCGTCCGTCAGGTCCAGCGTCACCTTGCGGTCCTTCAGCAGCTTCTGCACCCGCCCGACCTGGATATCGACGATCGGCCCCATATGCTCCGCGCCCAGACGGTGGAACAGGATGATCTCGTCCAGGCGGTTGAGGAACTCCGGCCGGAAATGCGCGCGCACGATCTCCATCACCTGCGGCTCGACTTCCTCGACGCTCTGGCCGTCCGCCATGTTCGAAAGATACTGGCTGCCCAGATTGGACGTCAGCACGATGATCGTGTTGGTGAAGTCCACCGTCCGCCCCTGCCCGTCGGTCAAGCGGCCGTCGTCCAGCACCTGCAACAGCACGTTGAACACGTCACTGTGCGCCTTCTCCACCTCGTCGAACAGCACGACCTGATAGGGCCGCCGCCGCACGGCCTCTATCAGGACGCCGCCTTCCTCATAGCCGACATAGCCCGGAGGCGCGCCGATCAACCGCGCGACCGAATGCTTCTCCATGAACTCGCTCATGTCGATCCGCACCATCGCGCTGTCGTCGTCGAACAGGAAGCCCGCCAGCGCCTTGGTCAGCTCCGTCTTGCCCACACCCGTCGGCCCCAGGAACAGGAACGACCCCAGCGGCCGGTTCGGGTCCTGCAACCCGGCCCGCGAACGGCGCACGGCGGTCGCCACGGCCTTCACCGCATCGGCCTGCCCGATGACGCGCTTGCCCAGTTCCGCTTCCATGTTGAGCAGCTTCTCGCGCTCGCCCTCCATCATCCGGTCGACCGGGATGCCGGTCCACCGCGATACGACCGAAGCGATGTCCTCGCTCGTCACCTCCTCGCGCAGCATCGCGCCCGCCGAAGCGGACTGCGCCTCCTCCAGCTTGCGTTCCAGATCGGGGATGCGCCCATAGGCCAGTTCGCCCGCCTTGGCGAGGTCGCCGCCCCGCTGCGCCTGCTCCAGTTCCAGCCGCGCGGCATCGAGTTGCTCCTTCAGGCGGCTTTCGCCCGCGATCTTGTCCTTCTCCGCCTGCCAGCGCTGCGTCAGTTCCGCCGACTGCTGCTCCAGATTGGCAAGGTCCTCCTCCAGCGCCGCCAGCCGGTCCGCCGAAGCCTTGTCCGTCTCTTTCTTCAGCGCCTCCCGCTCGATCTTCAGCTGGATGATCCGCCGGTCGAGCGTCTCGATCTCCTCCGGCTTCGACTCCACCTCCATGCGCAGCCGCGACGCCGCCTCGTCCATCAGGTCGATGGCCTTGTCCGGCAGGAAGCGGTCGGTGATATAGCGGTTGGAGAGCGTCGCGGCGCTCACGATGGCCCCGTCAGTGATCCGCACGCCATGGTGCAGCTCATATTTCTCCTTGAGGCCCCGCAGGATGGAGATGGTGTCCTCCACCGTCGGCTCGCCCACGAAGACGGGCTGGAACCGCCGCTGCAAAGCAGGGTCCTTCTCCACATATTTGCGATATTCGTCGAGCGTCGTCGCGCCGATGCAATGCAGTTCCCCGCGCGCGAGGGCAGGCTTCAACAGATTGCCCGCATCCATCGCCCCTTCGGATTTACCCGCGCCGATCAGCGTGTGCATCTCGTCGATGAAGAGGATGATCTGGCCTTCGCCCGCCTTCACCTCGTCCAGCACGCCTTTCAGCCGCTCCTCGAACTCGCCGCGATATTTCGCGCCCGCGATCAGGCTGCCCATGTCGAGCGCCATCAGCGTGCGGTCCTTCAGCGTATCGGGCACGTCGCCATTGGCGATACGCAGCGCGAGGCCCTCCGCGATGGCGGTCTTGCCGACGCCGGGATCGCCGATCAGCACAGGGTTGTTCTTGGTCCGCCGCGCGAGAATCTGGATCGTCCGCCGGATTTCCTCGTCGCGCCCGATCACGGGGTCCAGCTTGCCGTCCTTCGCAGCCTGCGTCAGGTCGCGCGCGAATTTCTTGAGCGCGTCATAGCGATCCTCGGCGCTGGCCGTATCGGCGCTCCGCCCGCCGCGCAGATCGTTGATGGCGGCATTCAGCGCCTCGGCCTTCACCCCCGCCGCCGCGAGCGCCTTTCCCGCCGCCGTGGTGGAAGCCAGCGTCAGCGCCAGCAGCAGCCGCTCGACGGTCACGAAGCTGTCGCCCGCCTTCTGCGCGACCTGCTCGGCGCTGTCGAGCACGCGCACGGCGTCATTGTCAAGGCCCGGCGTCTGCTGCGCCCCGCTGCCCGACACGGCGGGCACCTTCGCCAGCGCCGCGTCAGTTTCGCGCAGCGCCACATGGACGTCGCCACCCGCCGCCTTGATCAGGCCGGAAGCCATGCCCTGCTGGTCTTCCAGCAGCGCCTTCAACAGATGTTCCGGGCTGATCCGCTGATGGTTCATGCGGATCGCGACGGTCTGCGCCGACTGGAGGAAGCCCTTGGCGCGGTCGGTGAATTTTTCGAGGTTCATAATATCCCCTTCGGTTACTGCACGCGATGTAGTGTTGCCCAAAAGCAACACAAGGGGCACTACGCAATTATCCTATCCCGCCGCTCCAAAAGTCGATCACCTCCCCATCTCGTTCATGGTTTCGCCTTGGCCTGCCCCGGCGCGAAGGCATCTCCGAAGAAGTCCCCTTCATACCAGCGCGGCGCCTCCGCCGCATCGGCGATTTCCCGCGCGATGGCATAGTTGACCCGCGCGAACTTCGCCGCCGCCTCCCAGTGGAAGGGCAGGTCGATCTGGTCGGACGGCTTGTGATAGTCGGTCTTGAGGAAATGCTCGAACGCCGCTTTCCCCGGCCCGGCAAAGCCCGTCATCAGGAACACCGAAGGCACGCCCTCCTCGACGAAGCGATAATGGTCCGACCGGGTGAACAGCCCTTCGGCGGGCAAGGGATCGGGCGATAGCGCGACGCCTTCCGACTTCGCCGCCTTCTCGACGATCGGCCCCAGCGTCGAATGCTCCGCGCCGAAAGCCACCACATCCTGAAAGTCGTAGGTCAGGATCGGCATGTCCAGATTGACGACGCCCACCAGCCTGCTGCCCGCGGGCAGCACCGGATTCTTCGCCAGATATTGCGATCCCAGCAGGCCGTCCTCTTCCGCCGTCACCGCCGCGAACAGGATCGGGCGCTTCGGCCGCGTCCCGCTTTCCGCAAAGGCTTTGGCGACCGCCAGCATGGTCGCCACGCCCGAAGCATTGTCCATCGCGCCGTTGTAGATCTTGTCCTTGCCCGGCGTGTCCGGCTTCACCCCCACATGGTCGAGATGCGCCATCAGCAGCACATATTCCCCCGCCAGCGCCGGATCGGAACCGGGCAGCACCGCCAGCACATTGCTGCTGGGCGCGGTCGCCACGCTGCTCGTCCGATCCAGGCGGATCATGGGCTTGAGCGCGAAACCCTTGGGCCGTCCGCCCTTCTTCCCCGCCTCCGCCCGGATCGCCGCCAGCGTCCGCCCGGACCCGGCCAGCAAAGCCTCCGCCGCCGCGCCATGGGCATAGGCCGACCCCCTGATCCCCGGCGTCCGCACATAAAGCTGTCCATCCGGCTGCATCCATCCCACGCTGGGATCGCCCGCCCGCTCCCGCAGCCGCTCCCACGGCATCCGCGCCAGCATCGCGGTACTGGGGATGGTGACGAGGCCGATGGCCCCTGCCTTCTGCGCGGCCTGCGCCTTTTCGGCGGCCAGATGCGCGCCGATCTCGCTCGGCATCCCGACCGGCGAGCCGGAGAGCGCCACCGCCCATTTGCCCCGAAGGTCGAGGCCCGCATAATCGTCGATCTTCTCCCGCGCCGACTGGAGCCCGTAACCGACGAAGACCGCGCCTGCCTCCAGACCCTGCTTCGGTTCCCGCCCGAAAGCGCCGATCACGACATCGCCGCCATTGTCGAACGTCCTGCCGCCGATGGCGAGGCGGGCGGGGCTGTCCTTCTCCAGCGTCGCGACCGCCAGCGTCATTGGCTGATACCAGCTATCCGGCACGATCTGCTCCAGCCCCAGCGCCGTGAAGCGCGCCGCCACATAGCGCGCCGCGATGTCATAGCCCCGCGTCCCGCCGTCGCGGCCTTCCAGCAGGTCGTCCGCCAGAAAGGTCACGTCCGCCCGGATCGCGTCGGAGGAGAAAGCGGTCGCCTCCCGCGCGCAAACGGGAGAGGCAAGCGCGATGGACAAAGCGGAAACCAGAAGGGCGGCGCGAAGGGCCATGAGAGCGAACCTTTTCCATTGATCGATCCCGCGAACCTATTCGCCGCGCTCATGCTGTCCAGCGGAAAGCGTATTGCGTCCCTAAAACGCCCCGCTATGGTGCGGGCAGGCGGCTCCTTGCCGCGATCCTTTGCTCTTCATGAGGCGCTCATGACCCTTTTCCCCCTTTCGCGTCGTGCAGCATGGTTGCTCGGCCTGTCTCCGCTTGCGCTTGTCCTTCCGGCGACCGCCATGGCTGCGCCGTCCGCCTCCGCGCCCGCGCCGCTCCCCAGCCTCGTCGCGAAGGTCGACATCCCCTATGAGCAGTTCACGCTGAAGAACGGCCTGCGCGTCATCGTCCATACCGACCGCAAGGCGCCGGTCGTGGCGGTGTCGGTCTGGTATCATGTGGGATCGCGCTTCGAACCGGCGGGCAAGACCGGTTTCGCCCATCTGTTCGAACATCTGATGTTCTATGGTTCGGAAAATGCGGACGGCCCCTTCTTCGGGCGGCTGGAGGATATCGGCGCGACCGACTGGAACGGCACGACCTGGTTCGACCGCACCAATTATTTCGAGACGGTGCCGACCGGCGCGCTCGACCGGGCGCTGTTCCTCGAATCCGACCGCATGGGGCATTTGCTGGGCGCGGTGACGCAGGTGAAGCTCGATACGCAGCGCGGCGTCGTCCAGAATGAAAAACGCATGGGCGAGAATGAGCCTTACGGTCTCGTCGAATATGCCCAGTTGGCCGCGATGCTGCCGGAGGGGCATCCTTATCGCCACTCCACCATCGGTTCGATGGCGGACCTGAACGCGGCCAGCCTTGGCGACGTGCAGAACTGGTTCAAGACGCATTACGGCCCGAACAACGCCGTGCTGGTGCTGGCAGGCGACATCGACGCTGCGACGGCCAAGGCGAAGGTCGAGAAGTGGTTCGGCAACATCGCCGCCGGCCCCGCGCCGCAGGATGTGGATGCGACGGTGCCGACGCTCGACAAGGATGTCGAGAAGGTGATGCACGACAATGTCGCCGCCACGCGCCTTTATCGCAACTGGATCGTGCCGGGGGTGAACTCGCCGGACTTGCAACAGCTCGATCTGGCGCTGTCGGTGTTCGGCGGGCTGGGGTCTTCGCGGCTCGACAATATCCTTGTGAAGGAGGAGAAGGTCGCCGTTGGGGTCAAGGCCAGCATCCAGCCCTTCGAAAAGCTCTCCATCGCCGAGATCACGGTGGACGTGAAACCGGGCGCGGATCCGGTGGCGGTGGGCAAGCGGCTGGACCAGCTTCTCGCCGACTATCTCGCCAAGGGACCGACCGCCGACGAAGTGCTCCGCGCCGCGACGCAGCAGGTGTCGGGTACGATTTCCGGGCTGGAGAAGGTCGGCGGTTTCAGCGGCAAGGCGGTGACGCTGGCCGAGGGCGCAGTCTATTCCAATGATCCCGGCAAATATAAGCAGGACCTTGCCGTCTATGCCGCCGCCACGCCGCAATCGGTGAGCGAGGCCGCGCGCAAATGGCTGGGACGCCCGGTCTTCCGCCTGACGGTCGCGCCGGGCGAGCGGTCGGCGGAGGATAATGCGCTGGCGGGCAACGCCACGCACAGGCCCGCTTTCTTCCGCGATCCCAAGGCGCCCGCGCCCGCCGCCGCGCAGCCGCCCGCGCCGACGAAGATCGCGCAGCCGCCCATCGAGCCGGTCGCCGACCTCGTTTTCCCGAAGGTCGAACATGCGAAGCTGAAGAACGGCATCCCTGTCGTCTTCGCCCGGCGCGCGACGGTGCCGGTGGTGCGCGTGTCCGTCTCCTTCGACGCGGGCAATGCCGCCGACGACAAGGCGAAGCTGGGCACGGCGGCGCTCACCACCGCGCTGCTCGACGAGGGGACGAAGACGCGCAGTTCCGTCCAGATCGCGGAGGAGCAGGAGCGGCTGGGCGCCTCTATCGGCGCGAAGAACGGCATGGATACGACCACGGTCGGGCTTTATGCGCTCAAGCCCAATCTGGACGCTTCGCTGGGCCTGCTGTCCGACATCATCCGAAACCCCGCCTTCGATCCGAAGGAAGTCGAGCGGCTGCGCGGCCAGCTTCTGACCCGCATCGCGGCGGAGAAGACCGAACCCATGCCCATCGCGCAGCGCCTGCTGCCGCCGCT
>JASGDV010000090.1:0-15585 GCA_049841255.1 Sphingobium sp. | reverse complement strand
CTATTTTCCTTCGTCATGCTGAACTCGTTTCAGCATCCATCGTGCACCACCAGCCGCCGCTCCATCCGGAGAAATGGCCCCTGAACCAAGTTCAGGATGACGGCAAAGGGAAGGAGTGAGCGCCGCTTACATTTTGATACAATTTCCCTCCTATGCAGGTTTGCAATTGCGAGTCGTTCGCGTTATTCGGTCCGCCTCTATATTCTCAGGATTCGCCGCTTTTCCGATGCATGCTCCCGCTCAACTTCAGCCGAAAAAGAAGAAGAAAAGCCCCAAGGCTTTCTGGCTGAAACAGCTTCATGCCTGGCACTGGATCAGTTCGGCGGTCAGCCTGATCGGCCTGCTGCTCTTCGCCTTCACCGGCATCACGCTCAACCATGCGGCCGATGTCGAAGGCGCGCCGCAGACGGTGGAAAAGGCCGCGACCTTGCCGCCTGCCCTGCTCAAGCAGGTCGCGCCTGACGACAAGCCCGACAGCAAGAAGCCGCTGCCCGCCGACATCGCCCAATGGGTCCAGAAGGAAATCGGCCAGCGCGGCACCGGCGAGGCGGAATGGTCCGCCGATGAAGTCTATCTGCCCCTGCCCCGCCCCGGCGGCGACGGCTGGGTCGCGATCGACCGGCACAGCGGCGAAGTCACCAGCGAAGCGACCAGCCGCGGCTGGATCAGCTATCTGAACGATCTGCACAAGGGCCGCAACACCGGCACGGTATGGAAATGGTTCATCGACATCTTCTCCGTCGCCTGCTTCCTTTTCGCGCTGACCGGACTGCTGCTGCTGCAACTCCACGCGGCCAAGCGCCCCAGCACATGGCCGCTGGTCGCCATCGGCCTCGCCATCCCGGCGATCCTCGCCATCGTCTTCATCCACTGACAGGGAAAAGAACAACCATGCAGATCAGCCACAGACTGCTGCTGACGGGCGGGGCCGCGCTGGGCGCGACCGGCGCGTTCGCCGCCATGCCCGCGCAGGCGGAGACGCTGAACCTCACCGTCAACATCCCGCGCCTGTCGGTGGCCGAATATCACCGCCCCTATGTCGCGATCTGGCTGGAGAAGGAAGGCGCGACGCCGCGCACCCTGTCGGTCTGGTATGATTATGACATGAAGAATGGCGAAGGCACCAAATGGCTGCGCGACGTGCGGCAATGGTGGCGCGCTTCGGGCCGGACCATGAAGCTGCCCCATGACGGCATCACCGGCGCCACGCGCGCCCCGGGCGACCAGAAGGTCAGCTTCGCCACCGGCAAGAGCCCGCTGGGCGATCTTGCTCCGGGCAATTACACGCTGATCGTGGAAGCCGCGCGCGAAGTCGGCGGCCGCGAAGTCGTGCGCGTGCCCTTCGCCTGGCCGCAAAAGCCCGGCGCCGTGCTGCGCGCCAAGGGATCGACGGAATTGGGGGCGGTCAGCCTCAGCATCGGGAAATAAGGGGAAGTCCAATGAAGGCCAGATTTCTGATCGCGGGCGCGCTTGCCGCCCTGTCTCTTTCCGGCGCGGCGCAGGCGCACCGCCAATGGATGCTGCCCTCCTCCACCGTGCTTTCCGGCACGGATAGCTGGGTGACGGTGGACGCCGCCGTCTCCAACGACCTCTTCTATTTCGAACATTTCCCGATGGCGACCGACAATATCGTCGTGACCCAGCCGGACGGTTCGGCGGGCAAGATCGAAAATGCCGCCAAGGGCCGCTACCGCTCGACCTTCGACGTGCATCTGACCCAGCCGGGCACTTACCGCATCGCCACCGTGTCGAGCGGCCTGATGGGCAGCTATATGCTGAACGGCAAGCGCGAACGCCTGCCGCGCGGCACGACCAAGGACACGCTCGCCAAGGCGATCCCCGCCGGGGCGACCGACGTCCAGACCGCCGAATCCGCCAGCCGTAACGAGATTTTCGTGACGCTGGGCGCCCCCACCACCAATCTCTTCAAGCCGACCGGCCAAGGCATCGAAATGGTGCCCGTCACGCATCCCAACGATCTCGTTTCGGGCGAAAGCGCGACCTTCCAGTTCCTGCTGGACGGCAAGCCGACTTCCGGTCTCAAGGTCACGGTGATCCCCGGCGGCATCCGCTACCGGGACTCGCTGGGCCAGATGGACCTCACCACCGGCGCGGACGGCAAGGTGTCGGTCAACTGGCCGCAGCCGGGCATGTACTGGATGAACGTCAGCCTCGGCGGCGAGCGTGAAGGCGGTCCCGGCGGCGGCGGCATGGGCGGTCAGGGCGGAGCGCAGCAGGGCGCAGGCGCGCCGCCATCCCCCCCGCCCGTCCCCGCCGGTCCCCCGCAGCGCCGCGCTTCCTACATCACCACGCTGGAAGTGCTGGCTCCCTGAGCCGGGCGCCAAACCCTCCTTTTCGCGGGTTCGACCAGAAGCGGACCTCCCATCCTCCCCTGTCAGGGGAGGGGGACCGCCGCGAAGCGGTGGTGGAGGGGTGGGCATCCTTTCGATAGGGTAACCACCCCTCCGTCTGGCCTTCGGCCAGCCACCTCCCCTGCAGGGGAGGATTTGAATGACGGCTCCTACGCAAGGATCAGGCCGGGACCAGCAAAGGAAGCATCCATCCATGCCCCCTGCCCCACGCATCGCCATTCCGCCCGACCTCTCGCCCGATCATTTCAAGGACCGCAACCGCGCGGGCCGGATCGTGGACTTCGGCGGTCCCACCATGGGCACGAGCTGGTCCGCCCGCATCGTCGATCCGCCTGCGGATTGCGCGGCGCTGATCGAAGCCGTCCTCGCCCGCATCATCGCGCAGATGAGCAATTGGGAGGCGGATTCCGACATCAGCCGCTTCAACCGCCTGCCCCCCGGCCAATGGATGACCCTGCCCGACGAGATGATGGCGGTCCTGCGCGCCGGACTGGACATGGCCCGTCTGTCGGACGGCGCCTTCGACCCCGCTGTAGGAAATATGGTCGCCCGCTGGGGCTTCGGCCCCGGAAGCGACAGGAATGGAGCACCTCCCTCTTCCTCCCCTCCATGGCAGGCCATAGAGGTGGAAGGCGCCCGCGCCCGCCGACTCTCCGACGTCGCGCTCGATTTCTCCGGCATCGCCAAGGGCTATGCCGTCGACGCCGTGGCCCAGGCCCTGAAGACGCGATCGCTTCGCCACTTCCTTCTTGAGATTGGCGGCGAACTCCATGGCGAAGGGGTGAAGCCCGATATCCAGCCATGGTGGGTGGACGCGGACTCGCCACCGGGACTTTCCGTCCCCACGCTTCGCATCGCGCTCTGCGGCCTGTCCGTCGCCACCTCCGGCGACTATCGCCGCTTCCGCATGGAGGGCGGCTGGCGTCTCTCGCACAGCATCGACCCGGCGACCGGCGCACCCATCGCCAATGACGTGGCCGCCGTCACCGTCCTCCATGAAAGCGCCATGCTTGCCGACGCATGGGCCACCGCGATTACCGTCCTCGGTCAGGATCGCGGCATGGCGCTCGCCACCCGCCACGGCATCGCCGCCCGCCTCATCCGGCGGCAGGATGACCGCGCGCAGGAATATATGACCCCCGCCCTCGCCGCGATGCTGGATGGATGATCGCTGGATCAATGGCTTCATAGCCCTTATCTCCACCGGACGGACAAATCGCACGGAGCATCCATGACAGGCGAGAATCTGCGTGACATGAATGCTTTCCTCGCCGTGGCGCAGGAAGGCAGCTTCACCCGCGGCGCGGTCCGGCTGGGCGTGTCGCAATCCGCGCTCAGCCAGACGATCCGGTCTCTGGAGGAGCGGCTGGGCATCCGGCTCTTCTCCCGCACCACGCGCAGCGTCGCACCCACGGAAGCCGGGGAGCGGCTGCTGGCCCTCGTCGCCCCGGCGATGGAGGAAATCGAGCATGGTCTCGCCCAGCTCAACGAATTGCGCGACAAACCGTCCGGCACGATCCGCATTTCAGCCGACGAATATGCCGTCCAAACCGTGCTTGGGCCCGCGCTGGAGCGTTTCCTGCCGAACTATCCCGATATCCGGGTAGAGGTGACGACCGATCAGGGGCTGATCGACATCGTCCATGATCGCTATGATGTCGGCATCCGGCGCGGCGGGCTGGTGTCGAAAGACATGATCGCCGTCCGCATCGGCCCCGACGTCCATATGACCGTCATCGGCGCGCCCGCCTATTTCGAAAAACATCCCCGCCCCAGCCGCCCGCAGGACCTGACCGATCATGGCTGCATCAATCTCCGGCTATCCACCGACGGCGCCCTTCTGCCGTGGACCTTCCGGAAGAACGGGCGCGAACATCGCGTCAAAGTCGACGGGCAACTGGTCTTCACCACGCTGCCGCCCATCATGCAGGCGGCGGTGTCCGGCCTTGGCCTCGCCTATCTTCCCGAAGAATTCGTCCGCCCCCATCTTGAGGAAGGACGGCTGGTGGAAGTCCTGACCGACTGGCGCCATGTGTTCGAGGGCTATCATCTCTATTATCCCAACCGGCGGCAACAGACGCCCGCCTTCAGCCTGCTGGTCGAGGCGCTGCGCTATCGCAAATGATCCCGCCGGTCAGGACGGGCGCAGCCGTTCGGCATGCCACCGCAGATGCTCCTCCATGAAGGTGGAGATGAAATAATAGCTGTGGTCATAGCCCGGCTGCATTCGGATAGTCGCTTTCTGCCCCGCCGCGCGGCAGGCTTCCTCCAGCAATGGCGTCCTCAGCTGCTCCTCAAGGAAGGGGTCGGCGTCCCCCTGATCGACCAGAAGGTCCGCAATCCGCGCTCCATCCTCGATCAACGCGACCGCGTCATGCCTGCGCCAAACCGCCCGGTCATCGCCCAGATAACCGGCCAGCGCCTTCTCCCCCCAGGGCACCCGCCCCGGCGCGACGATCGGCGCGAAGGCCGACACAGCCTTGAAACGATCGGGGAAAGCCAGCCCGATCGTCAGCGCGCCATGGCCGCCCATGCTGTGCCCCATGATCGACTGCCGCCTCATGTCGGCAGGGAAATGCGTCGCGACCAGCGCGGGCAACTCCTCCGTGACATAGGACCACATGCGGTAATGGGCGGCGAAGGGCGGCCGCGTCGCGTCCACATAGAAGCCCGCGCCCAGCCCGAAGTCGTAGGCTCCTTGCGGATCGTCCGCCACGCATTCGCCCCTAGGGCTGGTGTCGGGCGCGACGAAGATCAGGCCCAGTTCGGCGCAGGCGCGGCGGAATTCGCCCTTTTCGGTGACGTTGGCATGAGTGCAGGTCAGCCCGGACAGATACCAGACGACCGGCAGCCGCGCGCCCTCCGCATGGGGCGGCACGAAGACGGAAAATGTCATCTCCGTCCCCGTCGCCGACGAGTCATGGCGATATACGCCCTGCACGCCGCCATAGGCCCGGCTGGTCGAGAGCGCCTCCATGCCGCGCCCGGATCAGGCCGCCATGCGGTGCAACGCGCAAAGCTTGTTGCCATAGGGATCGCGCAGATAGGCAAGATACAGGTTCCCGAACTGCGTCTCCCGCACACCCGGCGGGTCTTCGATGGATGTGCCGCCATTGGCAACGCCCGCAGCGTGCCAAGCCTCCACCTGCTCCGGCGAGTCACAGGAAAAGCCGATCGTGCCGCCATTGGCATGACAGGCTGGCTGACCGTCGATCGGCCGTATCACGATGAACATGCCGCCGTCGGACAGATAGAGATAGCGGTCCTCCTTGGCTGGCTTCCCTTCGCCATAGCCCAGAGAACCCAATACAGCGTCATAGAATTTTCTGGATTTTTCCAGATCGTCCGCGCCCACGGTCACATGACTGAACATCTTCTCATCCTCTCCTTAGTAAACCACGACGGACCGGATGCTCTCTCCGGCATGCATCAGGTCGAAACCCTTGTTGATATCTTCCAGACTGAGCACATGGGTGATCATCGGGTCAATCTCGATCTTGCCGTCCATGTACCAGTCCACGATTTTCGGGACGTCGGTGCGGCCCCTGGCCCCGCCGAAGGCGCTGCCCTTCCAGACGCGGCCCGTCACGAGCTGGAAGGGACGGGTGGAAATCTCCTTCCCCGCCTCGGCCACGCCGATGACGATGCTTTCGCCCCATCCGCGGTGGCAGGCTTCCAGCGCGGTCCGCATGACGCCCGTATTGCCGGTGCAATCGAACGTATAGTCCGCGCCGCCATCGGTGAGTTCCACCAGATGCTGCACGATATCGCCTTCGACCTTGGCCGGATTGACGAAATGGGTCATGCCGAAGCGGCGGCCCCATTCCTCGCGCTCGGGGTTGATGTCGACGCCGACGATCATGTTCGCGCCGACCATCTTCAAGCCCTGGATGACGTTGAGGCCGATCCCGCCCAACCCGAAGACGATGACGTTGGAGCCGGGCGTCACCTTCGCGGTCTTCACCACCGCGCCTACGCCCGTGGTCACGCCGCATCCGATATAGCAGCTCTTGTCGAACGGCGCGTCCTCCCGGATCTTCGCGACGGCGATCTCCGGCAGCACGGTGAAGTTGGAGAAGGTCGAACAGCCCATATAATGGAAGATCGGCTGCCCCTTGTAGGAGAAGCGGGTCGTCCCGTCGGGCATCAGCCCCTTGCCCTGCGTGGCGCGGATCGCGGTGCACAGGTTCGTCTTGCCCGAAAGGCAGCTTTTGCACTGACGGCATTCTGGCGTGTAGAGCGGGATCACATGGTCGCCCGGCTTCACGCTGGTCACGCCCGCGCCGACTTCTCGCACGATGCCGGCACCTTCATGGCCCAGAATCGACGGAAAGATACCCTCGCTGTCGAAACCGTCCAGCGTATAGGCGTCGGTGTGGCAGATGCCAGTCGCCATGATCTCCACCAGCACCTCGCCCGCCCTGGGGCCTTCCAGATCGACCTCCACGATTTCGAGGGGCTTCTTCGCCTCGAATGCGACGGCGGCTCTGCTTTTCATACGACACTCCCAAAATCCGATCGAGAGCCGTCTTAGGACAAATGCCCGCGAAGGGAAGTCTGTGAAAAACCTGTCGGTCAGCCGACAGCCATCTTGCGGCGCGGCTTCCTCGCGGGCATAAGGCCGCCCGAGGAGAGGAAAATGAGCGCTAGACCACTTGAAGGCATCCGAATTCTGGAGGTGGGCGCCTATATTTCCGCCCCTTACGCCACGTCGCTCCTTTCCGCTCTCGGCGCGGAGGTTGTGAAGGTGGAACCGCCCGTCTCGGGCGATCCCTTCCGCCGCGGGATGGGCGCGAAAAGCGCCTATTTCGTGCAATATAATGCGGGCAAGAAAAGCATCGCCGTCAATCTCAAGGACCCCGCGGGCGTCCGGCTGATCAAGGCGCTGCTCCCGCGTTTCGACGCGATGCTGGAAAATTACCGCCCCGGCAAGCTCGCTGCCCTTGGCCTTGGCGCGGATGAATGCAAGGCGATCAATCCGAACCTCATCTATGCGTCCGTTTCCGGCTTCGGCAGCGGCGGCCCGCTGCGGGACCGGCCCGCCTACGACACCATCGGCCAGAGCATCAGCGGCTTTTATTCCATCATGAACGATAGGGACGCCCCCCGGCTGACCGGGACATGCATCGCCGACATGATCACCGGCCTGACCTGCGCCACCGGCCTCGTCGCGGCGCTTCTGGGACGCGAGCGCGACCCGGAGCGCAAGGGCATGTCGATGGAAACCTCCCTCTATGAGGCGATGTCCACATTGACCATCGACGCGCTGACCCAATTGTCCGAAACGGGCCAGACCCCGGTCCGCGACAGCCGCCATCCCCAGGCCCAGAATTTCTGCCTCAAGACCGCCGATGGCGGGGCGATCGCGATCCATCTCTCCTCCTCCCAGAAATTCTGGGAGAATCTCGCGCGCGCCATCGGCCGCGAAGAGTTGATCGCCGATCCGCTCTTTTCCACCTTCTTCAGCCGGGCGGAAAATTACCCGGCGCTGGTGGCCATCATGGAACAGGCGTTCAGAGGTCTTTCCCAGGCGGAACTCGAAACCCGGCTGACGGAGGCGGACGTGCCTTTCGCGCCCGTGCTGACGGCGGCGGAAGTCGCGCGGCATCCCCAGACGGAGTGGCTGCAACTGCTGGGCCGCTCCAACGAGGATATGATGCTGGTCCGTCCGCCATGGCGTTTCGATGGCGAGCGGCCTTCCCGTGACGCGCCGACGCCGCAAATCGGGGAGCATGGCAGGGAAATCGCCGCCGAGGTGCTGACCCCGGAGGAACTGGACCGTCTTTTCGGCGACGTCCGGGCCTGAACCGCCGAGCCATCCCCGGCGCAACGCGACCGCCAGGCACAAGAGGAAGGACATAGATGTCAGGACGCGCCGATGGCGATGGAGCGGGCGCCGCGCAGGCGGGAACCAGGCTGGACAGCCCTTATGCCTGGTATGTGCTGGGCCTGCTGACATGCGCTTATGCGCTGGCCTATATCGACCGTCAGTTGCTCAATCTGGTGGTCGATCCCGTCCGCCGCTCCCTCACGCTCAGCGATGTGCAGTTCAGCTATATTCAGGGCGCGGCCTTCATCTGCGCCTATATCGGCGCCGCGCCCTTTTTCGGACGGCTGGTGGACGTCACGAACCGGCGCAACATCCTGCTTTTCGGCGTATGCATGTGGAGCCTGTGCACATTGCTGTGCGGCCGGGCCGACACCTTCTGGGGCCTCGCCGCCGCGCGCTTCGGCGTGGGATTGAGCGAGGCTTGCGTCTTCCCGGTGGCATGGTCGCTGATACCGGAATATTTTTCCATGCGCCGCTCTCCGCGCGCGCTGGCGATCTTCACCCTGGGCGGCCAGTTGGGCGGCGGCCTGTCGCTGGTGGCAGGCGGCGCCGTGCTGACCTTCGCGCAGGCATTGGGGGCGAGCTGGCCCAGCCTGTCGGGCCTGGAAGGGTGGCAGGTCGCCTTCATCGTCATCGGCCTGCCCGGTTTCCTGTTCGCCGCCCTGCTGCTGACCATGCGCGAGCCGCCGCGCCGCCAGACGCTGAAGAGCGAGAATACCGACAAGGCTCCCAGCCTGCGCGAGGCATTGGCGATCCTGTGGGAAAAGCGGGCCTTTTACGGCCGCATCTATCTGGGCATCGGCGCGGTGGGCATCGTCTTCCTCGGCGTACCGTCATGGTATCCCACCTATATGATCCGCGTGCACGGCATGGCGCCCGCCATGGTGGGCTACAGCATGGGCGTCGTGATACTGTTGTTCGGCGCGGTCGGCACCCTGTGCGGCCCGTTCGTCTCGCAATTTTTCGAAAAGCGGGGCATGATCGACGCGCCGTTGCGGATCGCCGCCATTTCGACCGTCGGCATGTTCGGCTTCTGCGCGGCCATTCCCCTCGCATCCAGCCCTACGCAGGCCATCGCCATCCTGGCGGGAATCATCTTCTTCACCAGCTTCCCCACCAGCATCATCGCCTTCGCCACCCAGCTTGCCACCATGGGCCGCATGCGCGGGACGGTCGCGTCCTTCTATACGATGAGCGCCCAGATCGTCGGTTACGGCATCGGCCCCACGATCATCGCCCTGACGACCGATCGCATCTTTGCCGACAAGCTGATGATCGGGCATTCCCTGCAACTGGTCTGCGGCATCGCGTCCCTGATCGCGGGCTTCCTGCTGTTCGGCAGCCTGAAACCCTATCGGCGGCTGGCCAGCGCGCAGCGGTCGGACATGATCGAATGAAGCGGGCGGCCATAGGGCCGTTCGATTTTTCTAGCGGTTGACCGGCAGGCAAATTATACGCCGCCCCCAACCCCCGACGAAGAGAGGAAGCAAGCATGGCTGGGCCGCTCAAGGGCTTGAAAGTGATCGAAATGGCCGGACTTGGGCCGGTGCCCTTCTGCGGCATGATGCTGGCGGACATGGGCGCGGACGTCATCCGGGTGGACCGCACCGGATCGACGGATCTGGGCATAGAATTTCCCACCGCCCTCGACCTGCGCAACCGCAACAAGCGTTCGGTGGCCATCGACCTCAAAAAGCCCGAAGGCCTTGAAGCCCTGCTGCGGCTGGTGGAGCAGGCGGACGTCCTGCTCGAAGGTTTCCGTCCGGGCGTGACCGAACGGCTTGGCTTCGGGCCGGACATATGCCTCGCCCGTCAGCCGCGCCTCGTCTATGGCCGGGGCACGGGCTGGGGGCAGGAAGGCCCGATGGCCCAGAATGCGGGTCATGACATCAACTATATCGCCCTCACCGGCGTGCTCGACCTGATCGGCCCGGCCGGGGGCGCTCCGGTGGTGCCGCTGAACCTGCTGGGCGACTATGCGGGCGGCGCGGCCTATCTTGCCTTCGGAGTTATTTGCGCCGTCCATGAAGCGAGCCGGTCCGGCAAGGGTCAGGTCGTCGATGGCGCGATGGTCGACGGCGTGAACAGCCTGCTCACCGTCGTCCACGCCATGCGTCAGGCGGGCCAACTGGTGCCCGAGCGCGGACAGAATATCCTCGACGGCGGCGCACCCTATTACGGAACCTATCGGACCGGCGACGGCCGCTATGTCGCCATCGGCCCCATCGAGCCGCGCTTCTATGCCGCGCTGGTAAGCCATCTGGGTCTCGACATGAACGCCCTTCCCTCCCGCGAAGACCGGGCGAACTGGCCCGCCCTGCGCGAAATCTTCGCCGCGATGTTCGCCACGCGGAGCCGTGACGAATGGACCGCCCATTTCGAAAGCTGCCCGGACGCCTGTTTCTCGCCCGTCCTGTCGCTGGAAGAAAGCCCGTCCTACGAACATAACCGCGTCCGCGAGACGATGGTGAAGCTGGACGGCGTAGAGCATACGCGCCCGGCCCCGCGCCTGTCCCGGACGCCGGGCGAAGTCGTCCGCCGGGCCCCTCGCGCAGGCGAGCACACCCATGAAATCCTGACCGGCTGGGGTTTTTCGGAAGAAGAAATCGGCGCCGGGCTGACGAACGGGACATTCGCCGCATCCTGACGCGCCGGCCCGCAGGACTGCTCCCCCGATCCGACAGAAAGGGGAGCAGCCGCTTCCTTCTCACCCGCTCACCGGACACGAAACGCCGGGCCAGCCTTCGCTTATTTGCAATGCTCCCGCAGATATTGCGCAAGCACGACCGCATGATTGCAGGTCTCGTCATGCGCACCATAGAGCAGCGTCACATCGCCCTTCGCCGCCATCCCGCACAACGTCGCGACGGCCTCCTCATTCCCGTCCAGTTCCCGCCGGTAACGGTCGCGGAACGCATCGAAACGGGCGGGATCGTGACCGAACCATTTCCGCAGCGCGGGGGAAGGCGCGATCTCCTTGAACCATAAAGTCAGGTCCGCCGCCTCTTTCGAAACGCCCCGCGGCCACAGGCGGTCCACCAATATCCTCTGTCCGTCCTTCCGGTCCGGCGGCTCGTAAATGCGCTTGATGCCGATCCTGCCCATGGCGTCCGCATCCTAAGACAGGTTGAACAGCGTGAACATCAGCCCGATCGCGAAACCGAAAACCATCAGCATGACGCCCGCGATCCGCAGGATATAGGTCAGCGGATCGCCGCCTTCCTCTTTCGTCGCGACCGACGCCGCATGGGTCTGCGGCTTGCCGATGATCCGCCGCGCCACATCCTGCCGGAACGCCATGGTGAAACCGACGATCAGCAGCGCGACCCCGAACAGATCAATGACCCACACATAGGCAGGCATGTCACATCTCTCCCCGGCGGATCAGGCACATGCCGCCAACCCTTCTTCCAGTCCGGCGATCAGGTCCTTCTCCGCCTCCAGACCGATGGAAAAGCGCAGCAGCCCGTCGCTTATTCCCGCCACGGCCCGCGCTTCCTCGCCCATATCGGCATGCGTCATCGTCGCGGGATGAGCGACGAGGCTCTCGACGCCCCCCAGCGACTCCGCCAGCGTGAAGAACCGCACCGCCGGCAGGAAGCGCCGCACCGCCTCCACGCCGCCCGCCAGTTCGAAACTCAGCATCGCGCCGAAGCCTCGCTGCTGGCGGCTGGCGACGCCGTGCCCCGGATGCGACCGCAGGCCGGGATAATGCACCTTCGCCACCGCCCGATGATTTTCCAGATGATGGGCGACCGCCATCGCATTGGCCTGCTGCCGCTCCACCAGCCGCGCGAACAGCGTCCGCAATCCCTGCAAGGTCAGCCACGCGTCGAAGGGGCCGCCCGCGCTTCCCACGACATTGGCCCATTGCCGCAATTGCTCCGCCTTTCCCTTGTCAGCCGCCACCACCGCGCCGCCGATCACATCGGAATGGCCGTTCAGATATTTGGTGGTCGAATGGATGACATAGTCGGCGCCCAGCAGGATCGGCCTTTGAATGGCAGGCGACAGGAAAGTGTTGTCGACCGCCACCTCCGCCCCCGCCGCCTTCGCCCGGCCGGCAAGCGCGGCGATGTCGATCACCCGCATCAGCGGATTGCTCGGCGTCTCGATCAGCACCAGCGCGGGCGACGCTTCCAGCGCCGCGTCGAACGCCGCCGCGCTCCCCTGATCCACCAGCCGCAGGCCGATCTGCCCCCGCTCCGCCCGCGCTTTCAGCAGGCGCATCGTCCCGCCATAGCAATCATGTGGCGCAAGCACGAGGTCACCCGCGCGCAGGCCGCCCGCCAGCATGTCCCGCGTCGGATTGCCCGCTCGCCCATAATCATAGATTCGCGGCTGTTCATAACCGGCGAACTCATAGGTGCTGGACAGATAAAGCGGCGGGGCGACCGCGCCGAAAGCCGGGTCCGCCGCGACCCCATAGGCCGCCGCAATCGTCTCCACGTCAGGAAGAGGGCGATCCCGTTCAGTCATTGAAATACCGCCCTTCCGTCACCTCACGCACGATCCCGGCCCTTATGGTGAAATCGCCGAAATGCTCGCCCGGTTCCCGCTCGCGGGCATAGCGCCCCAGCGCGTCGTCCAGCACTTCCAGCATGGCCGCCTCGCCCACATTCTCCCGCACCATGCGGTTGAGCCGTTCGCCATGGAAACCGCCGCCCAGATAGAGATTATATTTGCCTGGCGCGCGCCCGGTGAAGCCGATCTCCGCGATATAGGGCCGCGAGCAGCCATTGGGGCAACCGCTCATCCGCACCGTGATCGGCTCGCCGGAAAGGCCGTTCCGGTCCAGCATCTCCTCGATCCTGCCCAGCAGGTCCGGCAGATACCGCTCGCTCTCCGCCATGGCGAGGCCGCAGGTCGGCAGCGCCACGCAGGCGATGGCGTTGCGCCGCAGCGGGGACGCGTTCTCCTCCTCCAGCCCATGCTCCGCCAGCAGCGCGTCGATGGCCGCGCGGTCCTCCGCCTTCACGCCCGCGACGATGACATTCTGGTTCGGCGTCATGCGGAACGTGCCGCGATGGACCCGCGCAATGTCGCGGAAGGCGTCCAGCAGCTTCAAATCCAGCCGCCCATTCTGCACATAGATGGTGCGATGCAGGCGGCCGTCGGGCGTCTCGTTCCACCCGAAACTGTCGCCGTTCGATGTGAACAGGAAAGGCCGCGCCTCCGCGAAAGGCTCGCCCATCACCCGCTCGATCTCGCTCTTGATCCAGTCCAGCCCCTTGTCGTCGATGGTATATTTGAAGCGCGCCCGCTGCCGGTCCTTGCGGTCGCCATAGTCGCGCTGCACCGTCATCACCGCGTCCACGCAGGCGATCACCCGGTCGGCGGGCACGAAGCCGATCACGCTCGCCAGGCGTGGATAGGTATGCGGCGCCTGATCCGTGCGCCCCATGCCCCCGCCGATGGCGACGTTGAACCCCTCCAGCCCGTCCGGCCCTCCGATGGCAATGAAGCCCAGATCCTGCGCATAGACGTCTATGTCATTGGACGGCGGCAGGGCGAAGCCGATCTTGAACTTCCGGGGCATGTAGGTGCGCCCGTAAAAGGGCTCCTCCGGCTCCGACGACGCCACCCGCTCGTCGCCATACCAGATTTCATGATAGGCGCGGGTCCTGGGGATCACATGGTCGCTCACCCGCTTCGCCATCGCCGCGACCTCGGCATGGAAGCGGGAGCTTTGCGGATCGACCGTGCACATGACCCCGCGGCTGTCGTCGCCGCAGGCCGCGACGGTATCCAGCAGCGTCTCGTGCAGTCCCCGGATGATCGGCCGCAAACTGTCCTTCAGCACCCAGTGGAACTGGAACGTCTGCCGCGTCGTGATCCGCAGCGTCTGCCCGCCATGCGCCCGCGCCAGCTCGTCCAGCTTCAGCCATTGCGCCGCCGTGCACACCCCGCCGGGCAGCCGCACGCGGATCATGAACTGATAGGCCGGCTCCAGCTTCTGCCGCCGCCGCTCGTCCCGCACGTCGCGGTCGTCCTGCTGGTAAATGCCGTGGAACTTCATCAGCTTCACGTCGTCGGCCGAAGGCACCGCACCGGTGATCCGGTCCAGCAGCCCCGTCACGATGGTTCCGCGCAGGAAATCGCTGGCGTCCTTCATCCGCTCGTCGGCGCTCAGCCGGTCGAGCGGCTGGGACAGGTCATGGCTGCGGTCGATGGTCGTGCTGGTCATGGCGTCCCTCAATACACGTCGCGCTGGTAACGGTGGTCGGCCTGAAGTGAGCGGACATAATCCTCCGCCGCCTCATGGCTGGTGCGCGATTCCTGCGCCACGATGTCGATCAGCGCCCGATGCACGTCCGACGCGAGATTCGCCGCATCGCCGCACACATAGACATGCGCCCCGTCCTCCAGCCATCCGAACAGGTCGCGCGCCTGCTCCTTCATCCGGTGCTGGACATAGATTTTCTGCTCCCCGTCGCGGGAGAAGGCGACATCCATCCGGTTCAGCGTCCCGTCCTTCAGCCAGCCCTGCCACTCGGTCTGATAGAGGAAATCCGTGCGGAACCGCCGCTCCCCGAAGAACAGCCAGCTCTTGCCGCCCGCGCCCCTCGCCTCCCGCTCCTGCATGAAGGCGCGATAGGGCGCGACGCCGGTCCCCGCCCCGATCATGACGATGGGCTTGTCGTCGCCGGGCAGGCGGAAATGCGGATTGCTCTGGATATAGACCGGCAACGTCGTATCGGGCGGCGCGCGATCCGCCAGCAGGCAGGATGCGACCCCATGCCGCGCCTCCCCATGCAGCGCATAGCGCACCGGCGACACCGTCAGATGCGCTTCCTCCGGCGCGGCGGACAGGCTGGACGCCAGCGAATAGAGTCGCGGCTGGAGCGGACGCAGCGCCGACACGAAGCCCTGCGGCATCACCTCCCCCACCGGGAATCGCCGCACGATGTCGACAATATGATGCGTCCGCAGGAACACGGACCGCTCGCCCGCGCGATCCTCCTGCTGCAACTGCTTCAACGCCGCCGCATCGCTCAGCAGCGCCCAATAATCCAGGAAGCGCGGCGTCGCCGCCGTGATCTCGAACCGATGAGTCAGCGCCTCCCCGATGGTGAGCGCCTGCTCCTTCCACTCGAACGTCGCATCGGGCGGCAGGCCCAGCGCATCGAGCAGCGCCGCGACCACCTGCGGATCGTTGGACACGGCGATCCCCATCGCGTCGCCCGGCTCATAATGCAGCCCCGACCCCGCCAGCGAGAATTCGATATGGCGCGTCTCCTTGTCCGACCCGCGCCCGACGATGGCGATATTGTCCACTATCTGCGCCGGGAAAGGGGCGCGCTTGTCGTAGACGGAGGCCGGAGCCACCCCCGCGCCGGTCGCCGCGGCGACGGCCGGCCCGGGCGCGGCTTCCGCCTCGCT
>JASGDV010000089.1:0-7215 GCA_049841255.1 Sphingobium sp. | reverse complement strand
GACAGCCATGCGATGTTGATGAAGGGGCTGGACTGGGCAGTGACCAAGGCTCTGCCCGATGAGGGGAGCGGGAGCCGCGTGGGCGTGATCGTGTCGGACCGGGCGCCGATGGGACCGCTGGCCCAGACGGTGCTGGCGGTGGCGCGGGAGTTGCGGCTGCCCTCCGGTTTCCGGCCTGTTTGATAGACATTATCTATCAGAGATGGATGCGTTCGATTTGACGGCTTTGCCGGGAAGGGGCACCATAGCGTTTTGCGAAATCCCCTGAGAGGATGCGACATTGATCCGCCTGGAAGAGGCAAAAACATCGATAGAGCAATGGGTGCGGCGTCACGGCGCGACGCGGGACCAGTTGCTGCCGTTGCTGCATAAGGTGCAGGAAGAGATAGGATTTGTCGATGACGCGCTGGTCGCGCCCATCGCCGCCGCCTTCAACCTGAGCCGGGCGGACGTTCATGGCGTCCTCACCTTCTATCACGATTTCCGGCGCGCTCCGGCGGGGCGGCATGTCGTCAAGATATGCCGCGCGGAAAGCTGCCAGTCGCGCGGCGGCGCGGCGATAGAAGCCGCCGCCGCCGAAAAGCTGGGCGTGGACATGGGCGAGACCCGCCGGGACGGGCAGGTGACGCTGGAAGCGGTGTATTGTCTGGGATTATGCGCCATCGGCCCCAATGCGCTGGTCGACGGCAGGCCCGTGGCGCGCGTCGACATGGCGAGGCTGGACGGCATCGCGCGGGAGATCGCGGCATGACCCGCGTCTATGTCAGCCGCGACATGGCGTCCGTGGCGCTGGGCGCGGATGAGGTGGCGCAGGCTCTGGCGGAGGCCGGATGCGAGGTCGTCCGCACCGGGTCGCGCGGGCTGTTCTTCATCGAGCCTTTGGTGGAGGTGGAGACGCCGCAGGGCCGCGTCGGTTACGGTCCGGTCGGCGTGGAGGATGTCGGCAAGGTGCTGGACGGCACGCATCCCCATCGGCTGGGCGATGTGGGCGCGCTTCCCTTCTTCGCGGGGCAGCAGCGGTTCACCTTCGCGCGCTGCGGCATCATCGATCCGTTGAGCCTGGAGGATTATGCGGCGCATGGCGGCTGGCGTGGGCTGGACGCCGCGCGCGCGGTCGCGCCGCAGCAGGTGGTCGATGCGGTCAAGGCCAGCGGCCTGCGCGGGCGGGGCGGGGCGGGCTTCCCGACCGGGATCAAGTGGCAGACGGTGCTCGATGCGCCCGAAGGCCCGAAGTTCATCGTCTGCAACGCGGATGAGGGCGACAGCGGAACCTTCGCCGACCGGATGCTGATGGAAGGCGATCCCTATTGCCTGATCGAGGGCATGGCGATCGCGGCCCATGCCGTGGGGGCTTCGCGCGGCTATGTCTATATCCGCAGCGAATATCCTTATGCCATCGCGGCGATGCGGGCGGCCATCGAAAAGGCCGCGAACCGGATCGCGCCCTTCGTGCTGGAAGTGCGCGAGGGCGCGGGCGCCTATGTCTGCGGCGAGGAGACGGCGCTGCTCGACAGCATCGAGGGCAAGCGCGGGCAGGTGCGCGCCAAGCCGCCGCTCCCGGCGCTCAAGGGGCTGTTCGGCAAGCCGACCGTCATCAACAATGTGCTGTCGCTGGCGGCGGTGCCCTTCATTCTGGCGGAGGGCGCGGAGGCCTATGCCGATGTGGGTTTCGGGCGGTCGCGCGGGACCATGCCGGTGCAGCTTGCGGGCAATGTGAAGCATGGCGGCCTCTATGAGATCGGCTTCGGCATCACGCTGGGCGAGCTGGTGAACGAGATCGGCGGCGGCACGGAAAGCGGCCGTCCGGTGCGCGCGGTGCAGGTGGGCGGGCCGCTGGGCGCTTATTTCCCGCCGTCCATGTTCCATCTGCCCTTCGATTATGAATCCTTCGCGCAGGCGGGCGGATTGATCGGCCATGCGGGGATCACGGTGTTCGACGATACGGTCGACATGGCGCATATGGCCCGCTTCGCCATGGAATTCTGCGCGGTCGAAAGCTGCGGCAAGTGCACGCCCTGCCGGATCGGATCGACGCGCGGGGTCGAGGTGGTGGATCGCATCATCGCCGCGCGCGATACGGCTCCGGTCGCGGTGGACAGCGCGACGGGCGGTTATCTGGGCAAGGCGCTTTATTCGCGTTCGCCTGCGCGGGTGGACACGGGACTGGAGGCGCAGACGGCCCTGCTGCGCGATCTGTGCGACACGATGAAGTTCGGATCGCTCTGCGCGCTGGGCGGTTTCACGCCCTATCCGGTGCTGAGCGCGCTCGACTATTTCCCCGAGGATTTCGGCGCGCCGGCGCCTATCGAACAGGCTGCGGAATAATATCATGACCTTCACCCGCGAAACCGATCATGGCACGCCGCCCGCCATTGCGACGGGCAAGAGTGTCACGCTCACCATCGATGGCGAGCCGGTGACGATGCCCGAAGGCACGTCGATCATGCGCGCCGCGTCGCTGACGGGATGCTCCATCCCCAAGCTCTGCGCGACGGACAATGTGGAGAGTTTCGGTTCCTGCCGCCTCTGCCTGGTCGAGGTGGAGGGGCGCGCGGGCTATCCGGCGTCCTGCACCACGCCGGTCGCGGAGGGGATGGTGGTCCGCACCCAGACGGAGCGGCTGAAGCAGCTTCGGCGCGGGGTGATGGAGCTTTATATCTCCGACCATCCGCTCGATTGCCTGACCTGCGCGGCCAATGGCGATTGCGAGTTGCAGGATCAGGCGGGCGCGGTGGGCCTGCGCGACGTGCGCTACGGCTATGACGGCGCGACCAATATGGGGCAGGCGAAGGACCAGTCGAACCCCTATTTCGATTTCGATCCCAGCAAGTGCATCGTCTGCTCGCGCTGTGTGCGCGCTTGTGACGAAGTGCAGGGGACGTTCGCGCTGACCATCGAGGGGCGCGGGTTCGATTCGAAGGTGTCGCCCAGTCAGGGGCAGGATTTCCTGTCATCCGAATGCGTGTCCTGCGGCGCTTGCGTTCAGGCCTGCCCGACCGCGACGCTGACCGAGAAGAAGGTGGTGGAAATCGGGACACCAGACCGCGCCGTTGTGACGACCTGCGCTTATTGCGGGGTCGGCTGCACCTTCCGGGCCGAGATGCGGGGCGAGGAACTGGTCCGCATGGTGCCGTGGAAGGAAGGCAAGGCCAATCACGGCCATAGCTGCGTCAAGGGCCGCTTCGCCTGGGGCTATGCCCAGCATAAGGAGCGCATCCTGAACCCCATGATCCGGTCCAGCGTGACGGAACCATGGCGGGAAGTGAGCTGGGAGGAGGCGATCGCCCATACTGCCAGCGAGTTCCGCCGCATCCAGGCGAAATATGGCGTGCGTTCGGTGGGAGGCATCACGTCCAGCCGCTGCACCAATGAAGAGACGTTTCTGGTGCAGAAGCTGATCCGGCAGGGTTTCGGCAACAACAATGTCGATACCTGCGCGCGGGTGTGCCATTCGCCCACCGGCTATGGCCTCAAGACGACTTTCGGCACCTCGGCGGGCACGCAGGATTTCGACAGCGTGATGAAGTCGGACGTGATCCTGGTGATCGGCGCCAATCCGACCGACGCGCATCCGGTCTTCGGCAGCCGCATGAAGCAGCGGTTGCGGCAGGGCGCGAAGCTGATCGTGATCGACCCGCGCCGCATCGATCTGGTGAAGTCTCCGCATGTCGAGGCGGCGCACCATCTGCCGCTGCGTCCGGGCACCAATGTCGCGATGATGACGGCGCTCGCCCATGTGGTCGTGACCGAGAAGCTCTATGACGAGGCGTTCATCCGCGAGCGGTGCGACTGGGACGAGTTTCAGGATTGGGCGGAGTTCGTGTCGCAGCCCAGCCGATCGCCCGAAGCCGTCGAGCCGCTGACCGGCGTGAAGGCGGACGAGGTTCGCGCCGCCGCCCGGCTCTATGCCACCGGCGGGAACGGGGCGATCTATTATGGACTGGGCGTGACGGAGCACAGTCAGGGCAGCTCGACCGTGATGGCGATCGCGAACCTTGCGATGGCGACCGGCAATGTCGGGCGGGAAGGCGTGGGCGTCAATCCGCTGCGGGGGCAGAATAATGTGCAGGGTAGCTGCGACATGGGCAGCTTTCCGCATGAATTTTCGGGCTATCGCCATGTGTCGGACGATGCGGCGCGGGGGCTGTTCGAGCGGAAATGGGGCGTGACGCTGGACGCGGAGCCGGGCCTCAGAATTCCCAATATGCTGGATGCCGCGACCGATGGAAGTTTCAAGGCGTTGTTCATTCAGGGCGAGGACATCCTCCAGTCCGATCCCAATACGCATCATGTCGCGGCGGGGCTGGCGGCGATGGAATGCGTGGTGGTGCAGGACCTTTTCCTGAATGAGACAGCGAATTACGCGCATATTTTCCTGCCGGGTTCGACCTTCCTGGAAAAGGATGGGACGTTCACCAATGCGGAGCGGCGCATCCAGTTGGTGCGCAAGGTGATGAGTCCCCTCAACGGCTATGCCGATTGGGAAGTCGTGCAACTGGTGGCGCGGGCCATGGGACTGGATTGGTCCTATACGCATCCTTCTGAAATCATGGATGAAATCGCCGAGCTGACGCCGACCTTCGCGGGCGTGAGTTTCGCGCGGCTGGAGGCGGAAGGGTCGCTGCAATGGCCCGCCAACGATGCCGCGCCGCATGGGACGCCGACCATGCATATCGACGGTTTCGTGCGGGGGAAGGGCAAGTTCGTCGTCACGGACTATGTGCCGACCGATGAGAAGACGGGGCCGCGCTTCCCGCTGCTGCTGACGACGGGACGCATCCTCAGCCAATATAATGTCGGCGCGCAGACGCGGCGGACCGGCAATACGGCGTGGCATCCGGAGGACCGGCTGGAAATCCACCCGGTCGATGCGGAGAACCGGGGCATCAGGGACGGCGACTGGGTGTCGCTGAAGAGCCGGGCTGGGGAGACGACGCTGCGCGCGCTCATCACCGAGCGGGTGGCGCCGGGGGTCGTCTATACGACGTTCCACCATCCCGACACTCAGGCCAATGTCATCACCACCGACTATTCCGACTGGGCGACCAACTGCCCGGAATATAAGGTGACGGCGGTGCAGGTCGCCCATTCCAACGGGCCTTCGCACTGGCAGGAGGATTATGCCGAGCATAGCCGCCGCAGCCGCCGGATCGCGCCGTTGCAGGCGGCCGAATAGGGACAGAGGCATGGACCACGACAATGAGGTGATGTCGACCGCCGACCGCCTGATCCACATGGCCAACCAGATCGCGCGCAACGTCGCGACGATGGGGCAGGATGAGGCGATTGCGACGGTCGAGGACCATATCCGCAGCTTCTGGGACCCGATGATGCGGAAACGGATCGTCGCGCTTGCCGCTGAGCGGCCCGGTGCGCTCTCGCCCATCGCCGCCGCCGCGATCAGCCGGATCGCCGCCCATTGAGCGTGACGCTGGAGCAGGGCGCGGTTGCCGGTCAGGCATTCCGCCGCCTTACTCCGCAGGGCGAGGTGTCGGCGGTCACCCGCGATCTGGCCGAGGAAGTGCCGGTCGCGCTGGAGTATAACGGGATCGGTTATGCCGTGCTGATGGCGACGCCCGCCGACATCGCCGATCTGGTATTGGGCTTCGCCTTGTCGGAGCGGCTGATCGAAGCGGGCGATCCGGTTTTCGAGGTCGATATCCATGCGACGGACGAGGGCATCGTCGCGCGCGCGACTTTGCCGCCGGAACGGGTGGATGGCCTGTTGAACCGGGTGCGGCACCGGGCGACGGATTCCTCCTGCGGGCTGTGCGGGATCGAGAATATCGAGCAGGCGATGCGGGCCCTGCCCCCGGTGACGGCGCGGAGCCGGGCCGATGAGCCCGCCATTTTCCGCGCGTTGGAGGCGTTGCGGGTGCATCAGCCGCTCAACGCGCGGACGGGGGCGGTTCATGCCGCCGCATGGGCCGGGAGCGACGGAACGATCCGGCTGGCGCGGGAGGATGTCGGGCGGCACAATGCCTTCGACAAGCTGATCGGCGCGATGCGAAGGGCCGGGGCGGACTGGGACGGCGGTTTCGCGCTGCTGTCGTCGCGCTGTTCCTATGAACTGGTGGAGAAGGCGGTGCTGAGCGATTGCCCCCTGCTAGTGACGATTTCCGCGCCCACGGCTCTGGCGCTGCGCCGGGCGCGGGAGGCGGGCCTGGACCTGCGCGTGATCGCGCGGCAGGACGCCATGCTGGCGCCGGGGGCATGAAAGACGCGATATTGGGCGTCGTGCTGGCGGGCGGGCTTTCCAGCCGGTTCGGGACGGACAAGGCGGAGGCGCTTTATCGCGGGCAGACGCTGCTCGACTGGTCGCTGGGCCGTCTGGAGGGCTTTGCCGAGAGCGTCGTGATTTCCGGGCGGGCGCATCCCGGCCATGACAGCGTGGAGGACCGGCCGCATGGCGGGCTGGGGCCGCTCGGCGGAATCGCGGGGGCGATGGCGGTCGCGGCGGAGCGGGGCTTCGCGCATGTGCTGTCGCTGCCCTGCGATACGCCGCATGTTCCGCGCGCCTTGCTGGCCGAATTATGCGGAGAGACGCGGGCGGCCTTTGCTGCGCGGTGCCCGGTGATCGGGCTTTGGCCGAGTGCGCTGGCGAGCGAACTGGAAGAGCATTTGCGGCAAACGGGCGACCGTTCCGTCCGGAGCTGGGCGCAGCGCATCGGCGCGCTCTCCGTGGAGAGCGGTTTGCCCATCGCGAACGTCAATCATCCCGGCGATCTGGAACGGTTGGCGCTGCCGCCGGATGAGTGCGCCCAATGACAGGAGGTCTACCATGTTCGAGGATCTGAAAGGCAAGCGCGCGCTCGTGACCGGGGCGTCGAGCGGATTGGGGCGGCATTTCGCGCAGGTGCTGGCGCGGGCAGGGGCAGAGGTCGTGCTGGCGGCGCGGCGTCAGGATGCTCTGGACGAAGCGGTGGCGCAGATCGCGGCCGATGGAGGACGCGCCTCCGCCGCGCCGATGGACGTGGGCAGCGACGAGATGGTGGCGGCGGCCTTTGCGGGGCCGGCTTTCGATATCGTCATCAACAATGCGGGCGTGGCGCATGACGGCGCGGCGCTCAGGACGGAGATGGCCGATTGGGACCGGGTGATCGGCACCAACCTGTCGGGCGTGTTTCGGGTGGCGCAGGCGGCGGGGCGGCGCATGGTGGAGGAGGGGCGCGGTGGCAGCATCGTCAACATCGCTTCCATATTGGGACTGCGCGT
>JASGDV010000088.1:0-8465 GCA_049841255.1 Sphingobium sp. | reverse complement strand
GTTTCAGGAAGGTCCTGCCCTGCCGCCGCGCGAGGAAGCGCCCGCCGCGCCCGAACCCGCCCCGCATGTGGAGCCGCCCGCCGCCGCTCCGCCGCCACCTCTCCCGCCCATCGTTCCGCCCGCGCCGGAACCGGCGCCGGTCGAGGCAGAGCAGCAACAGCCCGCAGAGCCTCCCGCGACCGGGGAAGCAGCCGAGGCCGAACAGACGGAAGAGCAAGCCGCGCCGCCGCCCCCTGCCCCGGCCTATGCCGCGCCGGACAATCGTTTCGATCATGTCTATGCGGGGACGCCCGCCGAAGCCGCCGAACAGAGTCAGTTCGATTCCGCGCCGCCCTTCAAGCCGCGCCGCAATCCGCTCAAGCTGGCGACCTATGCCGCCATCGCCTTCTGTCTGGCCGTGGCGGCGGCGGGCGGGGCGCTTTATTATTTCGGCGCGCCGGGCTGGGCCGTCAGCCTGGGCCTTGCCCCCGATGAGGGCGATCCCGACCTGCTCTTCTACCTCTCCAAGCCCGCCGAGCGGCGCAAGCTGCCCACCGGAGAGGAATATTTCGCCTTTGGCGCGCGGATCGTGAACAGCGGCAAGCAGGCGCTGCCCGTGCCTCCGGTGCTGGTGCAATTGCGCGACCGACAGAACCGGATCGTCTTCAGCTGGACGACCAAGGCGGACAAGACGAGGCTCAAGCCCGGCGAGGAAGCGTCGATCAACGAAAGCCGGATCGACATTCCCAAAAATGCGGAAAATCTGTCGCTGACCTTCGTGCAGTAAAGGCGGTCAGAACTCCGCCTCGCGCAGCATGCCGTGGCCGGGGCGAGTGAACAGACGGCCCCGTTCCGCCCAGACGATGATCGCCAGCGCCCCGCAGCCGAAACAGGCCGTGCCCAACGCCAGCGGCAGGGGCGTGCCGTCATAGGCGCGGCCCACCAGACTGCCCAGGGTCGCCGACACCGCCGTCGTCAGGAAGGACTGGAAGGAGGACGCGATGCCCGCGCCTTTGGAAAAGGGTTCCATGGAAATGGAGCTGAAATTGGACGCGGTGAAGGAAATCGTCAGCATCGTCAGCGATTGCAGCACCAGAAAAGCCGCGAGACTTTCCCATCCCGCCTCTATGACCCCGACATGCACGGCGCAGATCAGGATGAAGACGATGAGCGCGCCCTGGCTCAATCGCCGCGCGCCGAAGCGCGACACCAGACGGCTGTTGATGAGGCTGCCTATCCCCATGCTGCCCGCCATGACGGCAAAGGCGATGGGGAAGATCGCCTTGGCGCCGAAAGTGTCGAACATGATCTGCTGGATGGACAGGATGAAGGCGATCAGGCCGCTCATCGCCACGCCGCTCGCCATCATATAGCCGATGGCGCTGCGATGGCCGATGACCGCGCCCACGCCGCGCACCACCGTGCGGGCGCTGATCGCGATCCGGTTTTCAGGCTTCAGCGTCTCGGGCAATCGCGCCAGCATCCACAGCAGGATCATCGTCGCCAGCAGCGCCAGCGTCCAGAATATCCATCGCCATGGCGCGATCCACAAGATCGCTTGCCCCATGCTGGGGGCCATGACCGGGATCAGGATGAACACCGCGAAGATCAGCGACATGACCCGCGCCATGGCGTCGCCGCGAAAGCGGTCGCGGATGATCCCCACCGTGATGACCCGGCTGGCCCCGGCGAAGAAGCCGGCGCAGGTCCGCCCCGCCAGCAGCATGACGAAGCTGTGCGCGCCCGCGCAGGCGATGGAGGACAGGATGAAAAGGGCCATGGCGCCCCCCAGCACCCGCTTGCGCCCATAACGGTCGGACAGGATGCCGAAGAGCAGCGACCCGACGCCCAGACCCAGGAAATACATGCTGATGATCAACTGCCGGTCATTGGGATGGGGAATGTTCAGATCCCGCCCGATGTCCGGCAAAGCGGGCAGCATCGGATCGATCGACAAGGCGTTCATCGCCATCAGGCAGGCGCACAGGATCACGAATTCGCGGAACTGTATGTCTTTGGAAGGAGCCGCCATGCTTTCCGGAGGGGTCTGGGTCATGGAAGGGCTATGGGGACAATCGGCGGGCCGCGCCACCTTTATCTGGCCCCGCCGGCTGGGGCGTTAACCGTGAAAGCGCCGATGGCATCGGAAAGAAAAAACGATGCCCGGAAAAACCGTTAACCATTTTTTATCCCCTGCCGGTCCAGTCTGCTCCCTGTTGCAAACCGTTTGATCAGATCCTTTGAGGGGGAGGTCGATTATGGCGAATGGTATCAGGAGCGCGCAGTTCCTTATGGAAAGCCGTCTGGCCGACGCGGCGCGCGGGTCGGCGGAAGATTGTTTCGAGCTGGGCGTGGCTTATAGCTGCGGCACGGGCGGCATGCCCATCGATCTGGTCGAGGCGCATAAATGGTTCAACCTCGCGGCACTCAACGGCAGCGAGGAAGGGCAGACGATGCGCGCCGAAATCGCCGAGGAGATGACCGCGCGCGAAATCGCCGAGGCGCAGCGCCAGGCCCGCGCATGGATCGCCGCGACACAGCTTCGCGCCGCCTGATCCTTCATGCTTCCTTTTTGAACGGCGTATGCTCGTTCAGCCAGTGGCGGTCGCGCTGCACTTCGTGGCGTTCGGCGGCGAGGAAGTCCGCCACGGCGCGGCGGAAACTGGCGTTCGGAATGAAATGCGCGGAAAAGGTGGGTTGCGGCGCATAGCCCCGCGCCAGCTTGTGCCCGCCCTGCGCGCCCGCCTCCACGCGGGCAAGACCCCGCGCGATGGCCACGTCTATGGCCTGATAATAGCATAGCTCGAAATGGAGGTTCGGCACGTCCTGCGTGCAACCCCAATAGCGCCCGTAAAGCGTATCCGCGCCGATCAGGTTGAGCGCGCCCGCGATTGGCGTTCCGCCCCGCAGCGCCAGCATCAGCAGGACGCGATCCGCCATCCTCTCCCCCAGCAGGGAGAAAAAGTCGCGGGTGAGGTAGGGACGTCCCCATTTGCGCGCGCCGGTGTCCTGATAGAAGTCCCAGAAGATGTCCCAATGGGCCTCGCGGATGTCCTCGCCGGTCAGATGGACGATCTCCAGCCCCTGCACGGCGCGTTCGCGTTCCTTGCGGATGTTCTTCCGCTTGGCGCTGGACAGGCTGGCGAGGAAGTCGTTGAAATCACGATAGTTCTGGTTGATCCAGTGGAACTGGCTGTCCTCGCGGATCAGCCAGCCGGCCGCCTCGAACAGCGGCACCTGTTCCGGTTCGACGAAGGTCGCATGGGCCGACGACAGGCCATTGCGCTCCACCAGCGTCTCGATCCCGGCGATCAGCGCGGGCGCAAGCGCCTCTTCGCGCAGCAGCAGGCGCGGTCCGGGCACGGGAGAGAAGGGCGAGGCGATCTGGAGCTTGGGATAATAATCGCCGCCCGCCCGCTGCCATGCGTCGGCCCAGCCATGGTCGAACACATATTCGCCCTGGCTGTGGGATTTGGCATAGACCGGCGCCGCGGCGGCGATGCGCCCGTCCGCGCCGTCGATCAGCAGCGGCAGCGATTGCCAGCCGGTGCCCGGCCCGACGCTGCCGGAATCCTCCAGCGCCGACAGGAAATCCCAACTGACAAAAGGGTTGGCGGCTCCGGCGCAGGCGTCCCATTCTTCACGGGGCAGCTTCGCCACGCCTTCCACCACGCGCGCGATCCTATCCGTCATCGACGCGCTCGAAGATGATCTGGTCGGCATGGGCGGCGGCGCGGGCGCGGTCGTCGGCGCTGCGGACGGTCCATGTCAGCACGGGCAGGCCCTTCCGGCGGCAGGCGGCGGCGAAGGGCGAAGGCAGGTCGCGAATGTCACAGGCGATGAAATCGGGTCGCGCGAGCGCCAGCGCAAGGGTCCGCTCGATCCAGCCGCGCCATTTCGGCTTGTCCTGCTGCGTCACCACCAGACCGCGCACGGTATCGGGCGCGTGGCGAGCGAACCAGCGCATCGCCAGCGGGTGAAAGGACATGACCGCCACGCCAGGCGCGGCGGAGCGGGCCAGCGCATCCGCCACCGCCGCGCAGAGCGGGGCGATGTCGCGCCGATGGTCGATCTTGATCTCGACCAGCAGCGGCGTACCGCCCGCGCATCGCTCCAGCAGGGCGGAGAGGCGCGGCACGCCGCCGCCGTCGGTCAGGGCGATGCTCTCCAGTTCCGCCGCGCCGCGTTCCGCGACCGGGCCGGAAGCCGCCGTCATCCGATCCAGCTTCGCATCGTGGAAGACCATCGGCACGCCGTCGCGGCTGAGACGCACGTCGCATTCGATGCCGAAGCCGCCCGCGATGGCGGCGTCGAAGGCCGCCATGCCGTTTTCGCTGACCCCCGTCCCATGCAGCCCGCGATGGGCAAAGGGGCGGGCGGTCAGGAAGGCCGGACGATCAGGCTTCGGGCCGGACAAGGACGACAGCGTCGATTTCGACCGCCGAATTGAGCGGCAGCACCGGCACGCCCACGGCGCTGCGCGCATGGCGGCCCGCATCGCCGAAGACTTCGACCATCAGTTCGGACGCGCCGTTCGCGACCTTGGGCTGGTCGCTGAAATCCGGCGCGCTGCTGATGAAGACGCCCAGCTTCACGATCCGCTCGACCCGGTCGAGGCTGCCCAGCGCCGCCTTCATCTGCGCGATGAGGTTGAGGCCGCAGGCCCGCGCCGCGCGGACGCCATAGTCGAGATTGACGGTATCGCCCAGCCGCCCGGTCATGAGCTGCCCGTCGGACAGCGCGATCTGCCCGGAGATGTGCAGCAGGCCATTGGCCTCGACCGCCGCAACATAGGCGGCGACCGGCGCGGCGGCGGGGGGCAGGACGATGCCCAGTTCGGTGAGGCGGGCTTCAACGCTCATCATTCGGCTCCATGGTTGAGGGGATTATCGTGCGGCGCGGGGCCTTCCGCAAGCCGGGCAGCGATCCACGCTTCGGCCTGCGCCCAGCGGTCGATCCGGGCATGGGCCATATCGGCGGGCGGAATCCGGTCGTGCAGTTCCGGCTCGCCCACCATGTGCAGCCGCCAGACGCCCGGCGCATGTTCGGCGACAGAGGCATGATGCTCGGCGATGTCGTCGATGAACAGCGCCACGCCGGGGCTGCGATCCGCGACGATCTGCGCCAGCGGCGGCCCCTTGGGCCCATGGTTGCAGAAGACCGGGACGTGGAGGCCATGGCCCGCCAACTGGTCCACCCGTCCCTGCCGGTGCCGCTCGTCGATATTGGTGAGGACGACGATGTCGGCCATGGCGGACAGGCGGGCGAGCGCCTCCATCGATCCGTCGATCGGCGTCTGCCGGTGCATCTCCTCATCGAAGAAAGCGGTGAGCAGCGTCCAGACGACTTCCCGCGTCACCGGCTCGTCGCTTTCCTTGTGGCGCAGCGCGTCGGCGAATTTCAGCCGGTCGAAATCGAAATGCAGGTCATGCGCCTCGTCCGCCCATTCCCGGAAAGGCACGAGCATGTGCAACAGCACCTCGTCGCAATCGGTGACGATGAGGGGGCGGGTCATCGGTTGAGTTCCTCCTTCGCGGCGATCAGGGATTCCGGCGTGGTTTCAAGCGCATCGGCGCAGGCCATCAGGTCCGGCTCATGATCGGCCAGAAAGGCCAGCACCGCGCCCAGCACGCCCGGATCGCCGATCCCGGCCCGCAGCGCGTCGGCGTCCAGACCCGTCAGCGCCAGCAGCCGGTCCGCCCGCCGTTCATCCCCCACCGTCCAGGCAAGCGCCATCAGCGCCAGCGTGGGCGCATCGGCATTGTCCTGCCTGCCATTATGGATATCGGGTCGCATGACGGTTTCTCTGCGCGGTTTTCGGGGCTATGACGCTTTCCGGCATGATTTTCGAAAAACGCGGGTGACTGGTGGCAAAGCGCGTGCTCGTTGTCGAGGACAACGAACTCAATCTCAAACTTTTTTGCGACCTGCTCCGCGCGCACGGGCATGAGGTGCTGCCTCTGCGCGACGGGCGGGACGTGGTGCGGCAGGCGCGGGATTTCCGGCCCGATCTGGTCATCATGGACATCCACCTGCCCCATGTGAGCGGCGTCGACCTCATCATCTCCCTGAAGGCCGACGGGGAATTGTCGTCCGTGCCGATCATGGCCGTCACCGCCTATGCCGGAAAGGGCGACGAGGACCGCATCCGCGCGGCGGGCGCCAATGCCTATGTGTCCAAGCCCATTTCCGTGCTGCGCTTCGTGGAACAGGTGAACGTGCTGCTGTAAGCGACGCGCCTCGCCCGTCGCATAACCGTCATGCTACGGTCATGCCGCTGCCTTCGTCCCGAAGCGCCCCTGTCATCCCCGTCTGCCAACCCGCCCATCAAGGGACGCGGCGCAGGGTCGACGGCCCGGAAACAGCACAGGGGTATATCCATGTCTCATCTGACGGACGAGGCGCGCGCGCCTTATCGCGACGCGCAGCCGCGCATCACCGGCGGCGAAAACAGCCTGGAACATATCGTGGCGGCCAATCCGGCGCGCCGCTCCATTCTGAAGAACGGCCTTCTGGGCCTTGTCGCGTTGTCGATGCTGGGCGGCCTTGCCGCCTGCGACGACGATGACGACGCCAGCCCCACGCCGACTCCCACGCCCACGCCGACCCCGACGCCAACCCCCACGCCCAGCTATGACGTGACCTTCGAGCATGTCGCGGCGAACATGGAGGACACGGTGACGGTGCCCAATGGCTATACCGTCGACGTGTTGCTGAAGGCGGGCGATTCGATCGAGCCGGGCACGCCCTATTCAGGCAGCTTCCCGACGCCTGCCGATGCCGAGAAATGGGCGGGCGGCAATCATGACGGCATGGAATATTTCGAGCTGTCGGGCGTCGACCCCAACAGCGGCGGCCTGCTGGCGCTCAATTTCGAGCTTCCCGACTTCAATATCCTGATGTCCGGCAATTATGACGCGGCGACCGCCACCGCCGATCAGAAGAAGCTGGCGCTGTCCGCCGTGGGCATCGGCGTGGTCGAGATCGCCAAGGGTTCGGACGGCAAATGGGCGGTCAAGGCCGATTCCCGCTATAACAAGCGTTATACAGGCAACAGCAGCTATCGCGCGGGCGGCCCCGCCGCGGGCCTGCTGTCGGGCACGATCAAGGGGATGCTCAATAACTGCTCGTCGGGCCGCACGCCCTGGGGCACCTACCTCACCTGCGAGGAGACGACCGACAATTATCTCGACCCCACGCAGCCGGAGGAAAATTACGGCTGGGTGGTCGAGATCGATCCGTTGCAGGAACTCGCCCCGCCGACCAAGCGCACCGCGCTCGGCCGTTTCAACCATGAAAATGTCGCGCATATGAAGGACGGCGACAAGCGCGTCGCTTTCTATATGGGCGACGATTCGACGCCGGGCTGCATCTACAAATTCATCTGCGACAGCGCCTATAGCGACAGCCGGGGCGCGAATGCGGGGATGCTGGATTATGGCACGCTCTATGTCGCCCGCTTCAACGCGGACGGCACGGGCGAATGGCGCGCGCTGGTGAAGGGACAGAATGGCCTCGACGTCGGCGCGTCCGATCCGGGCAATGTCAGCCAGAGCACGACGCCGCCCACGCCGACGCCGGTGGACTTCCGCAACCAGGCCGAAGTGCTGGTGAACTGCCAGTCCGCCGCGCGCGTGGCGGGCGGCACCGTCATGGACCGCCCGGAATGGATCACGGTCGCGCCCGACAACAGCGCCATCTTCGTGACGCTGACCAACAATAGCGGCCGTCAGTCGACCATCCCGGCCGACCCGCGCGTCCGCAACCTGCACGGCCATATCATCAGGTTCAAGGAAGAGGGCGATTCGCCGCTCGCCGTGAAGTTCAGCTGGGAAATCTTCCTGCTGGCGGGCGATCCGTCGCTGGCGTCGGGCGGCGAAAATCTGGTGGGCGACATCAATGGCGACACCTTCTCCAGCCCGGACGGCATCCGCATCGATCCGCAGGGCCGCCTGTGGGTGCAGACCGACCATAGCGTCCCCGGCAATTCGGGCGTGTCCGGCAAGAGCATCGAAGATGTGTTCGGCCACAATGCGATGTTCTATATCGACCGGACCAGCAAGGAATCGAAGCGGTTCCTGGTCGGCCCGGAAGGATGCGAGATCACCGGCATCGCCTATACGCCGGACCTCAAGACCTTCTTCATCAACATCCAGCATCCGACCGGGAACTGGCCGGTTTCAGGTCAGGAACCGCGTTCCTCCACCATCGTCGTGCGCCGCAGCGACGACAAGCCGGTCGGCGCGTGACGGGACCGGAGGGGATGGCGATGCCGGTCCCCTCCACCCGCCATCCGGCAGCCAACAAGGAAAGGCCCGTTCCCTTGTGGGACGGGCCTCTTCTTCCTCCGGGCGTCAGCCGCGAAGCGGATCGTCATGACCGGGGCGGCGCCGGGCCGCCCGCGCGGTCACTTGTCCCCCTACGCGAAGGTGCGGCTGACGGCCGTGACGCCCTCGACGGGCACCACGAGCATCACGGTCGCCACC
>JASGDV010000087.1:0-3503 GCA_049841255.1 Sphingobium sp. | reverse complement strand
CTGCTCATGCTGTTCCTGTTGTCTGGAGGGAGGAAGGGGTCGCGGCGGGCAGGGGCGCTTCGTCGCCCTGCGGCGCGGGCGAGGGGAGCGGGGAAGCAGGGGCAGGGCCGGGGGGTGGCGCGGCGGCGGCGGTGACGGCGGCCAAGGCGCGCTCCGTGCTGTCCAGCCTGCGCTTCATGCGCCAGCGCGTCGCCCGCGCCATGATCCAGAACGGCCCCGCGCCCAGCAGGAACGCGCCGATCAGCAGCACCGGCAGCTTGGTTTCCATCACCAGATCGCCCCACAGCCGGACGGTCACGGGCACATAATTCGCCATGCAGAAAAAGGCGAGGGTGACGGCGATGACGACCCAGAAGGCGGTGCGTAGAAATTGCATCGGCGGTCCTTTGGCTGCTGATCCGGCGGACAGCTTAGGCGATTTTGGCGAAGGGCGGAAGCGTCTCGTCCGGATAAGCGGCATCGTTACGGCAAGGATATGGTCATGCGTTCGGGTGGGAGGAAGCGAATGATCGCGGGATCGGCGCCGGATCGGGCGTTTTGGCCTCTTTCCTCCGAGGGCTTTGTTGCCTAGCATGGACCATCATGAGCAAGCCTGAAGACAATCTGCCGGAAACCGCGCCCGAAACCATCGATGAACAGGGCGCGTCGACCAATCCTCCCACGGAAGAGGCCGCGCGAAAGGGCGGCAAGGGCGTGTGGATGGGAACGGCCGTGGGCATCGGTTCCGCCGCGCTGGTCGCGGCGCTGTTGTACGCGAACAAGAAGCGGTCCTGAGTTTTCGGCGCTGCTAACGCTTCGGTCCGCGCGGGCTTTGTCCTGTTTGCGAAGGCGGGACGGGCGGTGAGTGGACAAAGTTTAGCCCTCTCCCCTTGTGGGAGAGGGATGCGCAGACTTGGCAGCTTTGCTGCCTTAGTCGTAGCTGGGTGAGGGGGAGCAGCGTCAGAATGGCGCGCCACTTCGCCTCCACCCCTCATCCAACTGCGCCTGGCTTCGCTCCGCTCAGCAAGGCTCCGTATCCTTCTCCCACAAGGGGAGAAGGAAAACCAATGTCCGCTTCGGCCGAAACCCGCCATCGCTGACATATGGGTTTGGGTATGCAATCGCAAAAAAAGGCGGCGTGGCTCTTCGCTCACGCCGCCCCGGTGCGACCCTTAGGGTTGGTTTGCCTGCCGGTCAGCCCGCGCCGCCCAGGAAGCTGATGAGTTCGGGCTTGCTGACATTTCCGCTCTTGTCCGCGTCGGCCGTCGCGAAAGCGCCTTCGGCCCATGCCGTCACCTCGGCGGGCGCCAGCGTCTTGCCGGTCGCCTTCATCTCCTGATCCTTCAGCGCGACCATCCATTTGGAAAATTCGGCCTTGTCGAGCTGCTGATCCTTGTTGGTGTCATAGGCGGGGAACTCGCTCTCCACGATGGAGGCGACGGTGGCGGCCTGGCTGGAAGGCTGGGCCGCTTCCGGCTGCGCTGCCGCGCCGGGCTGGGCAGGCGTGGCCGCGTCCGGAGCCGGCTGCTGCGGCATGGCGGCGTCCTGCGCGATGGCGGGCGCGGCAATGGCAAGAGCAGTCGAGAAAATCATGGTACGCAGCATATCAATCTCCAGAATTGGTCATTCTCTATCGTAAATCCGTTCGCACGAGATCGTTCCGGTCTTTGAGAAGGATAATAGTCCGATATTGAATAAAGTTCCTGAACGGCTGTTCATCATCTTCCGCTCGTCTTGGCGAAAAGGTCGTTTCGGCTGTGATTTCTATGGGAATCGGGATGAATGGATGCAGATTTGCTCTTGGCAAGGGACGCTGCTAGGCGGCGCGCAACCGTTCACGCCATCATGCAGGATTCGCCATGGTCCCCCGCTACGCCCGCCCGCAAATGACCGCCCTCTGGGAACCGGAAGCCCGCTTCCGCATCTGGTTCGAGATCGAGGCGCACGCGACCGAGGCGTTGGGCGAGCTGGGCGTGGTGCCCAGGTCGGCGGCCAAGGCGCTGTGGGACTGGTGGGCGACCAACCCGGCGATCGACGTGCCCGCCATCGACGCGATCGAGGCGGTGACCAAGCATGACGTCATCGCCTTCCTCACATGGGTGGCGGAGCAGGTGGGCGACGAAGCGCGCTTCATGCATCAGGGGATGACATCAAGCGACGTGCTGGACACCTGCCTCGCCGTGCAGCTCAGCCGGGCGGCGGACATCCTGATCGAGGATCTGGACAAGCTGCTGGAGGTCATCAGGCGGCGGGCGTTCGAACATAAGCTGACGCCGACCATCGGCCGCAGCCATGGCATCCATGCCGAGCCGGTGACCTTCGGCCTCAAGATGGCGGAGGCTTATGCGGAGTTCTCCCGCTGCAAGGCGCGGCTGATCGCGGCGCGGGCGGAAGTCGCGACCTGCGCCATATCCGGCGCGGTCGGCACCTTCGCCAATATCGATCCGCGCGTCGAGGAGCATGTCGCGGCGAAGCTGGGCCTTTCCATCGAACCCGTCTCCACGCAGGTCATCCCGCGCGACCGCCATGCGATGTTCTTCGCGACGCTGGGCGTCATCGCCTCTTCCATCGAGCGGCTGGCGGTGGAAGTGCGCCACCTGCAACGGACCGAGGTGCTGGAGGCGGAGGAATATTTCTCGCCGGGGCAAAAGGGCAGCAGCGCCATGCCGCACAAGCGCAATCCGGTGCTGACCGAGAACCTTACCGGCCTGGCCCGCATGGTGCGCAGCTATGCGATGCCCGCGATGGAGAATGTGGCGCTGTGGCATGAACGCGACATCAGCCATTCGTCGGTGGAGCGTTATATCGGGCCGGATGCGACCATCACGCTCGATTTCGCGCTGGGGCGGCTGACGGGCGTGATCGACAAGTTGCTCGTCTATCCTGAGCGGATGATGAAGAATCTCGACAAGATGGGCGGGCTCGTCCACTCGCAGCGGGTGCTGCTGGCGCTGACGCAGGCGGGAGTGAGCCGCGAGGACAGCTATCGCTATGTTCAGCGCAACGCGATGAAGGTGTGGGAATCGGACGGGCAGCTTTCCCTGATGGAATTGCTGAAGGCCGATCCCGACGTGTCCGCCGCGCTGACCGCCGAGCAGATGGAGGAGAAGTTCGACCTCGGCTATCATTTCCGGCAGGTGGATACGATCTTCCGGCGGGTGTTCGGGGAAAGTTGAAGTCGGGCGTTCGGTTGCGGTGACAGGTTTTGGGTGGGAGCGGACGGTCTGCTTAGACCTGGCCGTGTTCCTGCGAAGGCGCTCTCACGAGCCACTTGTCTCGTTCGAGTGCCTTCGCAGGAGCACCGTGCACTTCAATTTGGAGGACGCGACATTGCCCGTCATGCCAGCGAAAGCTGGCATCTCTCTTCTTGAGGCGCAATCAGACACCAAGGAGATCCCAGCTTTCGCTGGGATGACGAAGGTTGGATGTTCGCCCCGGCCCTGATCCGCCCTACCTCTGCGCCGTCAGCCGGGACCCGCCCGCTTCCAGCACCGTTTCCATCGCCACATATGTGGATGTGCTGG
>JASGDV010000086.1:0-14994 GCA_049841255.1 Sphingobium sp. | reverse complement strand
TGCGCGAAGCCGAAGGGCTCCAGACAGGCTCAGGCCGAACGAAGCATCCAAACCGCCCCCGCCCGTCTCAATTATCGCGCAGCCGGAAATGCACGGTCAGCACCTTGCTGCTCGGCTCGGCCACCCCGTCGCGGGTCGCGGGCACGAACCGCCATTTGCGCAGGGCATGACGCTGCGTCGCCAGCCAGAAGGCGTCATCCGAAGCCGCCAGCCGTTCGATGTCCGTCACGCGGCCTTTGGCGTCGATGGAGACCCTGACCTTCACCGATCCCTCGACGCCCTGCCGGATCATCGTGCCGGGATAGTCGGGCTGAAAGGCGGCAAGCGACCTGGGGTCGATGGCGGCATCCACGAATAGCGGCAGGGGCGGCGGGTCGACGGGACGAATGACGCTGCCGCCGTCCTTCGCGCCGCCATCGATCTGCGTAGGGCCGTCCGTTCCCGTCAGAATATCGTCCCGGCCGCGCAGGGGGATGATCGTCTCCGTCGCGGTGGCGCGGTCGATGGCCGGTCGAGTCGGCCTGATCTCCTCCTTCTGCGGCGGCGTCGCTTCGGGCGGCGGCGGGGTGAGGGGGATGTTGGTCCCGATCAGCGTCGTGGGCACGAAGGGTTGGATCAACGCCTTCGGCATCAACAGGATCGCGCCCACCACGACGGCATGGACGGCAATCGCTCCGCCAATGCCTATCGGGGATCGCCGCCCGCCCAACTGCCCGCACCGTCATCGCACTCATGACCGCATCCTCTTCCTGGCATGCCCCTTGTCGAGGCCATGTGACATTACATCATATCTTGATGATATGTTGCAACATTCATTTGAAGAGTCCCAAAAACCCGTCCGCTTCTATATCTCACCCGCTACTTTCAGAACAGGCTGTCCACCGCATGGATCGCCAGTCCCACCAGCCCGCCCACCAGGGTGCCGTTGATGCGGATATATTGCAGGTCCCGCCCCACGGCATTTTCCAGACGACTGGTCACCGTTCCCGCATCCCATCCCCGCACCGTCTCGCTCACCAGCTTGACGATGGAATCGCCATAGCTGGCGGTCGCGCCCACCGCCGCCCGCCGCACGAAACGATTGATCGGCCGCCGCAGCCCTTCTTCGGTCTGGAGCGTCTCGCCCAGTTGCTTCAGCGCCTCGCCCAGCCGTCCCGCCATGGCCTTGCCCGGATCGCGCACCGCCCGCAGCATCCCCGCCCGCGCCTGTTCCCACATGCCGTCGATCCACCGCTGCATGGCGGGATTGTCGAGGATCTCGTCCCGGACGGCCGCGACCTTCGCCTGCATCTCCCTGTCGAACTGCAGGTCGGCCGCCAGCTTCGCCATGCCTTCCTCCGCCTTCAGGCGCAGGCCATGGCCGGGATCGTCCGCCATCTCGGCCAGCAGCTTGCGCAGGCCATTGAGGATCGCATTGGCGAGGTTCTCGTCCAGCCCCGTCCAGCGCATGATCTTGCCCGCCCGCTCATGCACCATCTGGCGGATCAGATGCTCATTCCCCTCCAGCGTCCGGTCGGCCCAGCGGATGATCCCGTCCATGACCGGCGCGTGCCGCCCGTCCCGCATCGCCGCCTCCAGCGCCTGCCCGATCAGCGGCGCGACGTTCATGGCGCGCAGCCGCTGGCCGATGGCGCCTTTGACCATGCCGCCCAGCCGTTCCTGATCCAGCGTCTCCAATATCTCCGCCGCCAGCCGCGACGCGCCTTCGCGCAACCGCCCGTCTCCGCCGGAGGGGCTGGAGAGGAAACGTCCCGCCGCCCCCGCGACGTCCAGCCCCCGCATCCGCCGCGCGACGACGGCGGGGGTCAGGAAATTGTCGCGCAGGAACAGCGCCAGCGTATCCCCTATCCGGTCCTTGTTGCGCGGGATGATCGCCGTGTGCGGGATCGGCAGGCCCAGCGGATGGCGGAACAGCGCCGTCACCGCGAACCAGTCGGCAAGGCCGCCGACCATGGCCGCTTCGGCGAAGGCCTGCACAAAACCGATGGCGGGATGCAGATGGGCCGTGGCGCGGGCGGCGAGGAAAATCGCCGCCATCAGCAGCAGCATGCCCGTCGCCATCAGCCGCATGCTGCGTGCCGGATGGGCGGGGGCGTCGCTCAGGGGCCGGGTCACGCGGAGCAGCTTCATGGCCCTCCAACGGTTACGCCAGCGTTTCGTTCAGGCAAGACTTTCTTTTCGTTCGCCGGTCCTGTTTGGCGCCCCGTCATTCCGCCAGCTGGGTCTGGCCCGCATGCGCCTTGTCGTCGCCCGGCTTGTAGGTCAGCAGCCGCCGGCTGAGGCGCGGGCCGATCCACTGTTCCACGCCCAGCGCCAGGCTGAACGTCGCGGGCACGATCACCAGCGTCAGCAGCGTCGAAAGCAGCAGTCCGCCGATCACCGTGATGCCCATGGGCGCGCGCCACGCGCCATCGCCGCCCAGCGACAGGGCGGTCGGCACCATGCCCGCCACCATCGCGACCGTGGTCATGACGATGGGCTGCGCGCGCTTGTGTCCCGCATCGACGATCGCGTCGAATTTGGGCACGCCCTTCTCCATCTCCTCCAGCGCGAAGTCGAGGACGAGGATCGAGTTCTTGGCGACGATGCCGAGCAGCATCAGCAAGCCAATGAACACCGGCATGGAGAGCGGATTGCCCGTCAGGTGCAAGGCCAGCGCGCCGCCCAGCGGGGCGAGCAGCAGCGATCCCAGATTGACGAAGGGCGGCATCACCCGCTTGTAGAGCAACACCAGCACGGCCAGCACCAGAAGCACGCCGGACACCACCGCTACGACGAAATTCTGGAGCATTTCCGCTTCGAACTTGCTGTCGCCCGCATTGATTTTCTGCAGGCCCTGAATCTTGCCGCCCAATATGGCTTTCATGGTGGGGAGGGCGTTGATCTTCGCCATGGCCTGGCTGGTGACGATGCCCGGCGCCAGATCCGCGCCCACGACGACGCGGCGGATCTGGTTGTAGCGGCGGATTTCCGTCGGGCCGGAACCGAACTCGATATCGGCCACGACCTTCAGCGGCACCGATCCGCCGCTGACGGTCGGCACCGGCATGTTGGCGATGGTGGCCATGTCCCGGCGGCTGCCTTCCTGCACGGCGACACGGATCGGGATCTGTCGGTCGGACAGGGAGAATTTGGCCGTGTTCTGGTCGATCTCGCCGATGGTGGCGACGCGGATGGTGTTGCTGAGCGCGGCGGTCGTCACGCCCATGTTCGCGGCCAGGTCGAAGCGCGGCTTGATGACGATTTCGGGCCGCTGCATGTCGCCATGCACCCGCGCGCCGCGGATTTCCCGTACGCCCACCATTTCAGAGACGAGCCTGTTGGCCGTATGCTCCAGCAATTCCGGATCGTCGCTGCCCAGCATGATGACGATGTCGCGGCCGAAACCGCCGCCCGATTGCGACTGGAAATTGACGCGAGCGTCGGCGACCTGCTGGAATTTCGGCGCGACCTTGCGCTCCCATTCGACCGACGAGATTGGCCGGTCCTTCCGCAGGGTGAGGAAAATCTGCGCCTCGGTCGGCTCGATATTGGAGAAGGCCGCCTCGACGACATCCTTGTCCGCCGCCAGCATGTCCGCCACGCGGCGAGTGATGGCGGTCGTCTGCTGCAATGTGCTGCCGGGGACGGTTTCGATCTGGACCTGGCTGAAATCCGTGTCGGTTGTCGGCATGAAGGCCATGGGCAGCGTGCCGAAGGCGAAGATGGTGGAAAGAAATGCCAGCAGGCCAAGGCCGACTGTCCAGATGCGGTGGTCGCGCAGCCATGCGGTATAGCGCGCCATGCCGCCCTTCGCGCGATGGGCGATGGCGCGCCGCTGATCCAGCGACCAGCGCAGCACGCCCATATAGCGGTCCATCAGCCAGCCTTCGCCATGGCTTTCCTCGCCATGGGCCTTCAGGAAATAGGCGGCGACCATCGGCGTGATGAGGCGCGCGACGGCAAGGGACAGCAGCACCGCGACCACGACCGTCAGGCCGAACTGCTTGAAGAACTGCCCCGACAGACCCGGCATCAGGCCGACCGGCAGGAACACCGCGACGATCGCCATCGTCGTCGCCAGCACGGCAAGACCGATTTCGTCTGCCGCGTCGATCGACGCCTGATAGGCCGTCTTGCCCATGCGCATGTGACGCACGATATTCTCGATTTCCACGATGGCGTCGTCGACCAGTACCCCCGCCACAAGGCTGAGCGCCAGCAGGGACGTCATGTTGAGCGTGAAGCCCATCATGTCCATGAACCAGAAGGCCGGGATGGCGGACAGGGGGATGGCCAGCGCGGAGATCATCGTCGCCCGCCAGTCGCGCAGGAACAGGAAGACGATGACGACCGCCAGCACGGCGCCCTCGATCATCGCCTGCATGGCGGAATGATATTGGCTCCGGGTATAATCGACGCTGGTGTAGAGTTGCTTGAAGTGGACCTTCGGATTTTCCTGCCGGAGCGTGTCCAGAACCTTCATCGCATCGTCATAGACGGTGACATCGGACGCGCCCTTTGCCTTTTCCAGCCGGAAGCTCGTCACCTGCCGCCCGTTCATCAGCGCGAGCGAGCGTTGTTCCGCATACATGTCGCGCACTTCGGCCAGGTCGGCGAGCTTCACCGTCCGGTCGCCGGGAATGGAAATCTGCGTCTGCCCCAGCGCATGGGCGTTCTTCGCGTTGCCCAGCACACGGATGGCCTGCTCCGCCCCCGCGATTTCCGTGCGGCCCCCGGCCGCGTTCAGGTTCACCTGCTGCAATTGCTGGTTCACCTGAGCGGCGGTCACGCCATGGGATTGCAGCTTCGCCGGGTCGAGTATGACCCGGATTTCCCGGCTGACGCCGCCGCCGCGCGTCACCGCCGCCATGCCCGGCACAGCCAGCAATCGCTTGGCGACGGTATTGTCGACATACCAAGACAGTTCTTCCAGCGTCATGTCGGTGGCTTCCGCGCCGAAATAGGCGATGGGGCCGCCGTCGATGTCCACGCGCTTGACCTGCGGTTCCAATATCCCTTCCGGCAGGTCGCTGCGGATCTGGTCCACGGCGTTCTTCACATCGTTCACGGCGCGGTCGACCGGCGTGCCGATCTCGAACTGCACATTGGTGAGCGACTGGCCTTCCGACACGAAGGAGGTGATCTCGTCCACGCCGCTGATGGCGCGCACGGCCGCTTCCACGCGCTGCGTCACCTGCGTTTCCAGCTCGGTCGGCGCCGCGCCCGGCTGCAGCACGGTGACGCTGGCCATGGGGAAGCTGACATCAGGCTGGTTGTTGACGTCCATGCGGCCGAAGCTGGCCATGCCCGCCAGCAACAGCGCCACGAACAGCACGAGGGGCGATGTCGGGTTGCGGATGGCCCAGGCGGAAATGTTGCGAAAACTCATGACGGCCTTTCTCGCCGGACTGATCCTGCTCTTGGGCGGCGGTCCGTGAACCGCTGCCGTTCTGTCACTGCGCCTTGCGGAGTTCCGGCTTCACCTTCTGTCCGGGGGTCAGGAAAGCGCCCGCCGTTTCCACGATCCGCTCATGGCCGGTGAGGCCGCTCTTCACGGACACGCCCGTATCGGACACCTGACCGACGGTGATGTCGCGCCGCTCCACCTGATTGTCGTTGCCGACGATATAGACATAATTGCCTTTCTCGTCGCTTTGCACCGCCGATTCCGGCAGGACCGCCGACTGGCCCGACCCGCTGACGATGGTGGCGGATGCGAAGCCGCCCGGACGGATCGCGGCATGATAGGGGACGGCGATGCGGGCGATGCCCTGCCGGTTCTGCGGGTCGATGACGGGCGAAACCTGCCAGACGCGCCCCGCGAACTGCTCCGATCCACCGACCGGCTTCACCATGGCGCTGTTGCCGGGCCGTAGCGTCGCCAGATCGTTCTCGCTGACCTGCGCCAGCATTTCCATTTCCCCGCCCTTGGCCATGCGGAACAGCACACCGCTGCCCGCGCCGACGATCTGGCCGGGCTCGACATCCCGCGTCAGCACAAGGCCAGCGGCGGGCGCGCGGATGTCCAGCCGTCCATTGCGGGCACGCTGCTCGGCCAGTTGCGCGGCGGCGACGTTCACGCGGGCCTGCGCGGCGTCGCGGGTCGCGGTGCGCTGGTCGATGTCGGCCTGACTGATGAAACCGCGCGCGACCAGTGCCTTGGCCCGGTCGAGCTGCGCCTGCGCCAGCTTGGCGTCGGCGCGGGCGACCTCGATCTGGGCGGCGAGGGAGCGGGCCTGTTCGGTCTGCACGGAGCGTTCGATCACCGCCAGCGTCTGTCCGGCGCGCACCCAGTCGCCCGGCTGCACCAGCACTTGCCGCACTTCGCCGCCTTCCCCTACCACGCCCACCGGCATTTCGACGCGGGCCGCCAGCGAGCCCGTCGCATTGACGGTCCGTTCGACCGCCGACTGGCCGGGGCTGATGACGGTGACGGACGGGATGGCCTGCGCCGCCGAATCCAGACCAGCCGCGGGCTTTTCGCGCATCGACAGCCACAGCGCCAATATGATGAGCACGATGGCACCGCCCACCGCAATCGGCAGCCACCGGGAGCGGGAGGGTTGAATCGACATGTCGTCGGCAGGCATGGCATTCTCGCCCGCCAGCGGAGTTTCGTAATTCATGCCGATTCCATCTCTCCGGCGTCCTGCCTGTTTCGGGGCGCTGTATTATATGAATATATCACTGGTCTCAAGCCCCAATATCATGGGATCGGATCGGCCGGCAAAGTCATTCTCCACCAAAGCGAAACGATTATTGCCTTCCACTCTTGCCAGCAGAGCGTGCTTGTGGCGCAATCGCATCCCAGGAGAGAGGAAAGAGGCGTGTCATGGAATTGATGGGATGGATTTTCATCGGCCTGCTCGCGGGTGCGATGGCACGACTCATCATGCCGGGCCGTAATCCGGGCGGCTGCGTCTTGACGGTGCTGCTGGGCATCGCGGGCGCGCTGCTCGCGGGCTATGTCGGGCGGTTGGCGGGCCTTTACGGCCCGGACGAATCCGCCGGTTTCATCGCTGCCGTTCTGGGAGGGGTCGCGATATTGGCCATCTATCGCCTGTTTGCGACGCGACGCTGACGAAAAAGGGCCGCTCATCCCCGTTGGGGATGTGCGGCCCTTTTGCGATGCGAACGGAAGGATGCGTTAACGCACCGATCCGCGCCTGATCAGGTTCACGATCGCCAGCAGGATGATCGCGCCGACCAGCGAAACGAGGAAGCTGTAGATCGTCAGCCCATCATTGATCGAACCGCCGCTGAAGATGAGCCCGCCGATGAACGCCCCGACGATGCCGACCACGATGTTCAGCAGGATGCCCTGTTGCGCATCCGTCCGCATGACCATGCTGGCGAGCCAGCCGATAATGCCGCCGACGATAAGCCACAAGATAATGCCCATATTTCTCTCTCCTTCCACCAGCGCTCCCCGAGCGGGTTGGCTGATGCATTCAACGGAGAAAGCGGCTTTCCGTTCCTTGAGAAAATTTCGGATGGAAAACGATTTTCCTGAAGCGACACGCAAAGGGCCGCGGGATGGCAAAATCCCACGGCCCCTGGCATCCTGCTGACGGCAGATGTTCAGTAACGCTGCTGCCGTTCGTAGAGGGATTTATAATATTGGATGCGGGTGACGCGCAGGCCATGCATGCCTGAACGGTCGACCGCGCGCTGCCAGCTCGCGAATTCCTCCAGCGTCAGGTCATAGCGTTTGCACGCCTCGTCCACGCTCAGCAGCCCGCCATTCACGGCGGCAACCACTTCGGCCTTGCGGCGCACGACCCAACGCGTGGTGTTCGCGGGGGGCAGGCTGTCCAGAGTCAGGGGTTCTCCGAGCGGCCCGACGACCTGTGCAGGTCTGATTTTCTGATTTTCAATCATTCTTACCCTCAAATAGCGGCACTGGCATTGCCGATTTCGGAAGCGGTTTCCCTTATGCGCGTCAGCCCTGAAGATCGGCTAAAGCGCCACGGTAAACACCTCCTTCATCATCCTTGCCTCCCCTCAGCCGGCTTGCGACCAGCGGGTTGAAGCTGCCCCCAAGGCGAATGGCTTCGATCGTGCCGCCGGAACGCGGCGCGAAGATTTCCGCCAGTTCCTGAACCCAGTCCTCTTTCCTCTCCTGCCCCCGCAGAAGGCCCGCCACGGCCTGCGCAGTCGGGCTGGCGGCCTGCGCCGCGGCCGATGTGGCGCGAAGCAGGGGCCATGCCGGAACATGCGGCAGGCTGACGGGTCTGGCCCTGGCGGAGCTGAGCCCGCCGCCTCGAATGAATCCCAAGTCCATGGGAAGGGATGTAGAGGGAAAAGGATAAGGGCCGGTAAATCCGGCAACGGTTCATCGCATCTTTCCTCCGGCCGTCATGGGAATCTCGCTGGAACCGAGGGAACAGGACGACTATATGCGCGCCCATGCAGCCAGAATTCCAGTTGCCCCCGCCGCTCGACGCGCGGCGAATCGTCGTCGCCATGTCCGGCGGCGTGGATTCGAGCGTGGTCGCCGCACTCGCCGCGCGCACGGGCGCGGAGACCATCGGCGTGACCCTGCAGCTCTACGATCATGGCGCGGCGGTGGGTCGCACCGGAAGCTGCTGCGCCGGGCAGGATATCCGCGATGCGCGCGCGGTCGCCGACCGGATCGGCATCGCCCATTATGTCTTTGATTATGAGAGCCGTTTCCGGGACTCGGTGATCGCCGACTTCGCCGACGAATATATGGCGGGGCGTACCCCCATTCCCTGCGTCAAATGCAATATGGGCGTGAAGTTCACAGACCTGTTCCAGATCGCGCGCGACCTTGGCGCGGACTGCCTCGCCACCGGCCATTATGTCCGGCGCGTCGAAGGACCGCAGGGCGCGGAACTGCACCGCGCCGCCGATTCGGCGCGGGATCAGAGCTATTTCCTCTTCGCCACGACTCAGGCGCAGTTGGATTATCTGCGCTTTCCCTTGGGCGGCCTGCCCAAGCCGCAGGTGCGGGAAATCGCGGCGGAACTGGGCCTGTCCGTCGCGTTGAAGCCCGACAGTCAGGACATCTGCTTCGTGCCCGACGGCGATTATGCGAAGATCGTGCGGAAACTGCGTCCCGATGCGGACGAGGGCGGCGACATCGTCCATGTCGACGGCCGCGTGCTGGGACGGCACAAGGGCATGATCCATTATACGGTCGGCCAGCGCAAGGGGTTGGAGATCGGCGGCCAGCCCGATCCGCTCTATGTCGTGCGGCTGGACCCGCAAGGGCGGCGCGTGATCGTGGGGCCGAAGGCGGCGCTGGCGGTCGGCGCGGCGCGGCTTTCCGACATCAACTGGCTGGGCGGCGATTTTACGGGGCCGCTCACCGCCAAGGTGCGTTCCATGGCCAAGCCCGTGCCCGCGCGGATCGACGGCGACCGGCTGGTGTTCGACACGCCCGAATATGGCGTCGCGCCGGGGCAGGCGGCGGTGCTCTATGCGGGCGACCGGGTGCTGGGCGGCGGCTGGATCGCGGCGACCGAGGCGATCATGGCGGAAGCGGCATGAATATTGTTCTTTGTGCGCCGCGCGGCTAAGGCCCGCCCGTCATGACTCGTCCGCTCACCTTCGCCATTCCCAAGGGGCGCATCCTCGATGAAGCGCTGCCCCTGCTCGCGCGCGCCGGTATCGAGCCTAAGGCGGAGTTTCATGACGGCAAGAGCCGGGCGCTCCGCTTCGCCACCAACCGGCCGGATGTGTCGATCATCCGCGTGAGGGCCTTCGACGTGGCCACTTTCGTCGCGCATGGCGCGGCGCAGATCGGCATCGTCGGCTCCGATGTGGTGGACGAGTTCGATTATTCCGAGCTTTATGCGCCCGTCGATCTCGACATGGGTCATTGCCGCCTGTCGGTGGCGGAACCCACTGGCCTTGCCGACGAGGATGAAGCGGCGATGAGCCATGTGCGCGTCGCCACCAAATATCCGCATCTCACGCGCCGATATTATGAAGCGCGGGGCATACAGGCGGAATGCGTGAAGCTGAACGGCGCGATGGAGCTGGCGCCCTCGCTCGGCCTGTCGCGGCGGATCGTGGACCTTGTTTCGTCGGGCGCGACGCTCAAGGCCAATGGCCTGGTGGAAACCAATGTCATCATGCAGGTGTCGGCGCGGCTGATCGTCAACCGCGCCGCCTACAAGATGCGCTCGGCGGAACTGGCACCGCTGGTCGAAGCCTTCCGCAAGGCTGTGGGAGGCAAGGATGCCGCTTAGGCTCGACAGCCGCGACGGGGATTTCGCCGCCGCCTTCACCGCGCTGGTCGACGCGCGCCGCGAGGCGGACGAGGATGTGTCGCGCGACGTTTCCGCGATCCTGAAGCGCGTCCGGGCGGAAGGGGACGTGGCGCTGGCCGACTATACGGCGCGCTTCGACCGGCATGAGCTGGACGTCAGCGGCTGGGCGGTGACGGCGGTGGAATGCCGCGCGGCGCTGGAAGGCATTTCCAGCGAATTGCGTGACGCGCTGGAACTCGCGGCGGCGCGGATCACGGCCTATCATGAAAAGCAGAAGCCGCAGGATAGCGATGGCGTGGACAGCGCGGGGGTGCGCCTCGGCGCGCGGTGGAGCGCCGTCGATGCGGCGGGACTCTATGTTCCGGGCGGGCGCGCGGCCTATCCCAGTTCGCTGCTCATGAACGTCATCCCCGCCAAGGTCGCGGGCGTCTCGCGCATCGCGATGGTGACGCCGACACCAAACGGAGAGATCAACCCGCTGGTCCTCGCCGCCGCGCAGATAGCGGGGATCGAGGAAATCTGGCGCGTGGGCGGGGCTCAGGCCGTCGCCGCGCTCGCCTATGGCACGGAGCGGATCGCGCCGGTCGACGTCATCACCGGCCCCGGCAATGCCTGGGTAGCGGAAGCCAAGCGGCAGCTTTACGGCGTGGTCGGCATCGACATGGTGGCGGGGCCGTCCGAGATCGTGGTGGTCGCCGATGCGAAGAACGATCCCGAATGGATCGCCGCCGACCTTTTGAGCCAGTCGGAGCATGATCCGACCAGCCAGTCGATCCTCTTCACCGACGATGCGGCCTTCGCCGATGCCGTGGCGGCGGAGGTGGAACGGCAGATTCCGCAGCTTTCGACCCACGCCGTGGCGGCGGCGAGCTGGGCCGCCAATGGCGCGATCATCCTCGTGCGCGATTTCGATGAGGCGATGCCGCTGGTCGACCGCCTCGCGCCGGAGCATCTGGAACTGGCGGTGGACGATCCCGACGCGCTGTTCGCGCGGGTGCGCCATGCCGGGTCCGTCTTCCTCGGCCGGATGACCCCCGAAGCGGTGGGCGACTATGTCGCGGGGCCGAACCATGTGCTGCCGACCGGACGCCGGGCGCGCTTCTCGTCCGGCCTGTCGGTGCTCGACTTCATGAAGCGCACCAGCTTCCTCAGCCTCGACCAGGGCGCGGTCCACGCCATCGGTCCCGCCGCCGTCGCGCTGGCGCGGGCGGAGGGGCTGCCCGCCCATGCCGCTTCGGTGGCGCTGCGATTGCAATAGAGCATTTTCAAAGCAGATGATTTCATCTGCTGGCTCGGAAAATGCGGAAAATAAAGGACTCCCGGCCTGTGATCCGATTTAGTCAGACCGGATCATGCTCTAGCTGCCGTTCGCCCGAACGGCTATGGAAAGACAAATGAACGAACGCTCCAGATCCCGCTCCGCCGCGCGCCTTGCCGCGGTCCAGGCGCTCTACCAGATCGAGATGGAAGGCACGCCGCTCGCCGCGCTGCTGCATGAATTCCATCAGCACCGCCTCGGCGCCACCATCGAGGATGTCACCTACGCGCAGGCAGAGGAGGCATTTTTCGACGATGTCGTGGCGGGCGTGGACAAGCGGCGGGACGAAATCGACGGCCTGATCGCCGGGCGGCTCAGCAAGGGCTGGAGCCTTGAGCGCCTCGACAAGCCGATGCGGCAGATCCTGCGCGCGGGCGTCTATGAGCTGCTGGCGCGCAAGGATGTGGCGACCGGCACCGTCATCAGCGAATATGTCGATGTCGCCCACGCTTTCTACGACAAGCGCGAGGCTGGCTTCGTCAACGGCCTGCTCGACGCTGTGGCGAAGGATGTGCGGAAATAGGAGCGCGAACGGATTTTGTCGCGAAGGGAGCCGGTCGCACCTATGTCCGCTGAATCCCGTTTTCTGACACTGTTGCGCGCCATCGCGACCGATCCCGCCGCGCGGGGCCTTTCCGATGACGTGGCGCTGCTGGAGATCGGCGGCGCTCGCCTGATCCTCACCAGCGACACGATGGTGGAGGGAGTTCACTATCTTTCCGCCGATCCGCCTGCCGACATAGGGTGGAAGCTGGCGGCGGTGAACCTCTCCGATCTCGCCGCCAAAGGGGCAAAGCCCGCCGCTTGCCTGCTGGGCTATGCGTTGTCGGAAGACGAAAGCTGGGACGCGGCCTTTCTCGAAGGGCTGAACGAGGCTCTGAATTATTACGCCATGCCGCTGCTGGGCGGCGACACGGTGAAGATGCCGTCCCGCGCGCCGCGCAGTTACAGCCTGACCGCTATCGGGGAGGCGGCCGGTCCCGTTCCCGCCCGGAGCGGCGCGCGGGCGGGCGACCGCCTCTATGTCACCGGCCCGGTCGGGGACGCGGGCGTGGGGCTGGAACTCGCGCGGGCGTCGTCCGGCGCTGCCGGGCCGCTGGTGGATGCCTATCGCCGTCCGCGTCCGCGTCTGGCCGAGGGGGCGCTGCTGGCCCCCCATGTTCATGCGATGATGGATGTGTCGGATGGTCTGCTGCTGGACGCTTTGCGCATGGCTGCCGCCAGCGGGCTGGCCGTGACCATCGACCATATTCCGCTTTCCCCCGCGCTGGAGGCTGTGCGGGGCGGCAGCACCGCGACGCAGATCGCCGCCGCGCGGGCGGGAGACGATTATGAACTGCTCTTCGCCTTGCCCGCCGCGGTGAAGCCGCCCGTGCGCGCGATTCCGGTAGGCCGCTTTTCGGCGGGCGCGGGCCTGACGCTAAAGATCGACGGAGCGGTGGTGCCGCTCCCCGAAAGTCTTGGTTGGGAGCATGGCTGAACGCCGCGTGATTTCCCGCTCGTCATAACGGGTTGACGCAGCCTTTCTGCTCTGTAGCTTCGCACGATCCTGTTTTCAGCCCGGTTGGACTGCCTGATGCGCGCGACCCTGATGCTGAGTGATGCGGTGCCCGATGCCGGACATGCCTGTTTCCGGCCGCCCGCCCTTACGTTCTTCGCCCGCCCGTCTTCCCTGCGGAGCGGCCGATGAATTCTATAATGGGGGAGAGGAACATCCATGCAGATTGTCTATATCGCCATAGGGTGCGGCCTGTTGGCCTTGCTCTACGGCATTTTCACCAGTCGTCAGGTATTGGCCGCATCGCCCGGCAATGACACCATGCAGGCGATCGCGGGCGCGATCCAGGAAGGCGCGAAAGCCTATCTCGGCCGTCAATATACGACCATCGCGCTGGTCGGCATCGTCGTGGCCGTGCTCGTGGGCGTCTTCCTTGGGCTGACATCGGCCATCGGCTTCGTCATCGGCGCGATCCTGTCGGGCGCGGCGGGCTTCATCGGCATGAACATATCCGTTCGCGCCAATGTCCGCACCGCTGAAGCCGCGCGCGGCACCTTGCAGCAGGGATTGACCGTCGCTTTCCGCGCGGGGGCCATCACCGGGATGCTGGTGGCGGGCCTTGCCCTTCTGGCGATCAGCGTCTTCTACTGGTATCTGACGGGACCGGCGGGCCATGCGCCCGACGACCGGCTGGTGATCGACTCTCTGGTGGCGCTTGCCTTTGGCGCGTCGCTCATCTCCATCTTCGCGCGTCTGGGCGGCGGCATCTTCACCAAGGCGGCGGACGTGGGCGCGGACCTTGTCGGAAAGGTCGAGGCAGGCATCCCGGAGGACGATCCACGCAATCCCGCCGTGATCGCGGACAATGTGGGCGACAATGTGGGCGACTGCGCGGGCATGGCGGCGGACCTGTTCGAAACCTATGTGGTGACGGTGGGCGCGACCATGGTGCTGACCGCGCTGCTGGTGAGCGGCGTCGACAACGCCTTCCTCCACAAGCTAATGTCTCTGCCGCTGATCGTCGGGGGCGTGTGCATCATCACCTCCATCATCGGCACCTATATGGTGCGGCTCGGTTCCAGCCAGTCCATCATGGGGGCACTTTACAAGGGTTTCTGGACGACCGCGATCCTGTCGATTCCGGCGCTTTTCTTCGTCACGCAATATACGCTGGGCGATCTCAACACGCCCTTCGGCACCGATCTGGACGGCAATGGCGGCTATACCGGCATGGCGCTGTTCTGGTCGATGATGGTGGGCCTGGCCGTCACGGGCCTGATCGTGTGGATCACCGAATATTATACCGGCACCAATTACCGCCCGGTCCGCTCCATCGCGCGGGCGTCGGAAACGGGCCATGGCACCAACGTCATTCAGGGTCTGGCCGTCTCGCTCGAAGCGACCGCCCTGCCGACGCTGGTGATCGTCGTGGGCATCATCGTCGCTTATCAGCTTGCGGGCCTGATCGGCATCGCCTTCGCCGCCACGGCCATGCTGGCGCTGGCCGGGATGGTGGTCGCGCTCGACGCCTATGGTCCGGTGACGGACAATGCGGGCGGGATCGCGGAAATGTCGCATCTCGACGATAGCGTCCGGGTCAAGACCGACGCGCTCGACGCCGTGGGCAACACGACCAAGGCGGTGACCAAGGGCTATGCCATCGGTTCGGCGGGCCTTGCCGCGCTGGTGCTGTTCGGGGCCTATACGGAGGATCTGAAATTCTACAACAGCGCGCTCGGCCTGACCGAGCCAGTCGATTTCAGCCTCTCCAACCCCTATGTCATCGTCGGCCTGCTGCTGGGGGCGCTGCTCCCCTATCTGTTCGGCGCGATGGGCATGACCGCCGTGGGCCGCGCTGCAGGCGACGTGGTGAAGGACGTGCGCGACCAGTTCGCCGCGGACAAGGGCATCATGGACGGGACATCGCGTCCCAACTATGCCCGCACCGTCGACCT
>JASGDV010000085.1:0-3042 GCA_049841255.1 Sphingobium sp. | reverse complement strand
GACCCGAACCGGCCCAAGCTGGATCGCGCCGTCGCCCCCGGCCGTTTGCGGAATGGGTTCGAGCGTGACCACATTGGCGCGGATGAACCGGAACGTGAGGCCGGTTCCGGCCAGCATCCGGCTCAGTGCTTCCGCTGGCGCGAAGCTGCCGGACACCGCGCTGCTGGTGCGGCCCGCGACAAGGTCCGCCCCCGCCGTCACCTGAACGCCCGATTGCGCGCCATAGTCCATGATCGCATCGGCAAGCGGCTGCGAGGGGATATTGAACGTGCGTTGCGCCGCCGTCTCGGCGGTTTGCGCCGAGGCTGGCGATGCAAGCCCCGCGAGCGCCGTTCCCGCAAGCAGAACCGCGCCGATTGCCGCGCGGCTGCCTGCGGTCCGGCTGGCGCGCTTACCGAATGTCTTACCCCCTGACGTCATGCCTTATGCCTCCTTGAACACCGATGGAAGGCAGTCAGATGCTAATGCGTCTCAACTACCTGTCGGAGATGAGACACATGGGGACACTGCTTTTTAAGCGCGCCGCGCAAAAAAATTCGCACGCGCAAAAAATGACAGGACATTATCGGCGCTTACGATCCGCTGACGATCATCAGCCATGGCGTGATATGCGTGACCTTTCCGCCAGCGGGATGGATCAGGCTTTCGATGGTCACGGAGGGATCGCGCAGATCATAAAAGCCCGTGACCCGGCGCTGGCCGAAGCTGCGGTCCGTCAGCACGATCCGGCCTCTGTACCATGGGCGGACATCCTCGATCACATCGGCAATGGCGCGGTTGCGGACCATCAGGCGGCCTTGCCGCCACGCCCCCAGCGTGTCGGGGCGATCCGTTCCGTAGTGCATGGCGTGATCCGGGCCGACATCCACCCACTGGCCCGCCGTCAATTCCCGCTGCCTGGCGGGCGACAGGCTGTCATCGCTCACCCGCACCCGGCCATGCCCCACCGCGACGGAGGTTGCGGCCCCGGCGCGGCGGACCTCGAACCCGGTGCCGAGAACGGTCGCGCCGACATGGCCCGCCGTGACGCGGAAAGGCCGCGCCGGATCGGGTTCGACCTCGAACCATGCCCGCCCCGCCAGAAGGCGGACCTGTCTTTTCCCGCTTTCGTATTCGACGGCGATGGCGCTGTCCGGTCCCAGTCTTACGGTGCTGCCATCGGCAAGGCGGACGCTTTCCACTTGCGCGGTGTCCGTCATGTGGTCGGCTTGCAGATAGAGGCTGATCGAGGGAAAAGCGGCGAAGGCGACCGCCGCCGCTGCCGCCGTGCCGATAACGAACCGGCGGCGCGGCAACCTTGTCCAACGCCGCGCGCCATGCTTTCGCCGTGGCGCGGGCGCGGCGTGGACCGGGGCCGCGATGTTCCATTCCTCAAGCGATGCGGACGCGAGCGCGGCCCCGGTATCGGATATGCGCGCCCAGGCATCGACATGCGCCGGATCGGCATCCAGCCATTGCTCGAACCGCTCTTGAAGCGCGGAATCGTCCGGCTCTTCGTTCAGCAGGAGGAACCAGTCCGCCGCCTCGCGGTCGGCCTGGCGCGGATCAGCGGCCATCGCCGCCTCCGTCCCGCCGACAAGGCGAAGATGGCGCCACAGGCGTGCGGCCGATCCGGGTCCGTTCGTTTGCTCCACGCACAAGAGACAATCGGGGCGGTGCATTTTTAACCACGCACGGGGGCACAGCCATCAATTATCCCTGTCGGCCGGATCAGCGTCGGCCGGGTCGGCGCATTTGACGAGGCCATCTGAAATCAGATTATGGACCATTGGAATGGAGACGCCGAACAGGTCCGCGATTTCGCGCATCTTGCGCCCTTCCAGCCGATGCATCCTGATCGCGGTCCGCTGCCGTTCGGGCAGCATCGCCAGCCGTTCCATGAAGCGGTTCAGCGATTGTCTGGCAATCGCCTGATCCTCGGCGGAAGGCGTCTGATCGACTATCAGCCGCGCGTCATCGACGTCCGCCCCGGCAATCTGCTGATATTGGCCGAGCCTGCGAAGCGCGTTGAGCGACAGGTTGCGGACGGTCCGGCGCAGATAGGCGACAGGATCGCGCACGGCCTGCTGGTCGGGAAGCTGATCGAAGATCAGCCATGCGTCCTGAACGATATCCTCGGCCCTCGAACGGTCGCCAAGCAGGCGCGCGGCATAGCCGACGAGCGAAGCGCGTTGCGTTTCATAGAGATGCAAGGCAACTCGCTCATGCTTCACATTCGACCACCTCAGACGACCCATCCCCGCGTCCGAAGTGATTCAAACACCGCGCTTCATTCTGCGAGACATTCTCAATCGCTTAGCGAAAACGCCCTGTCGCCGCAACCGACAGCGGCGGCGGTTCGCCGTGACGGCGCTTAAAATCCCGCTTTCCCAAGTGTCCCATCCTCGCTGTGACAACGAGAAATGGGCGCGAGGCAGAGGAGATGAGGAGGAGCGAGCCACCGAAGATTTGCGCCCACATACTGGATTTCGCGTCTCCGGTTCGGGAACCGGCGATCCGGTGGGACCATGCCGCGACCCGCAACGCGGTGACAGTGGCGCGGTGCATATTGCCGCCCAATCCGGGTGTCCTTTTGGGAGCGAGCCAGTTGGTCCTGACCGTCCATATGGGCGATCCGTTCGTCATGGAATACCGCCTTCCGGGCGAGGATCGCTTGCACAGCGAGGTCATCGAACCGGGCATGATGCACGTCAATTCGGGTAATCGGCCCTTCTGGCAGGCATGGGAACCCAACCCGGATATCCTTGTGATTGCGCTGGAAAATAGCTTCGCGGAGCGCGTGGCAGTGGAGGCGTTCGAGCGCGAATGCATCGCGGAAATGGCCTCCGTGGTCGGCATGAAGGACGATGCGGCGCTGTGCTTCGCGGGGCTTCTCGACACGGAATTGGCGTTCGCGCGGCGCGGCGGCAATGTGATGAGCGAGGTGCTGGCAGAGGCATTGACCGTCCACCTGATCCGCACATTCTGGCCGGAAATCCCCCCCCCCCGCCGCCCGTGAGTGGCGGCCTTTCGCCGCGCACCCTGCGCCGGATACTGGATATG
>JASGDV010000084.1:0-15704 GCA_049841255.1 Sphingobium sp. | reverse complement strand
GAATTGAAGTGCACGGTGCTCCTGCGAAGGCAGGGGTCCAGTTCCGTCGCCCGATCTGGCCTCCTACCTTCGCAGGAGCACGGCTGGATAAAAGCAAAAGGGCTGCTAACCACCCTCAACCGCCTGCAACCCCTCTCGCCCAACCGGACATGATTTCACATCGCGGCCAGGGCTTTCACCATGAAGGGAAGTGGCTCTCCGTCCGTCTCCATCAGCGTCAGATAGCTGCCCGGCAGGATCGGATGCGTGTCGAGCCGAAAAAAGCGTTCATCGTCTTCCTCCCCCGGCTCGTAGGACAGCGCCCAACCTTCGGCCGTCCGGAGCAGACAGCCATGCTTGTCCGGTTCATTGGGCCAGAAGCGCCGCACGGTCGCGAGTTCGGGATGGCTGCGATATTCCTTCTCGTCCACCGTGCCATCCTTCGCGAGCGGCAGGCGCAGCACATAGCTGCGGGCGGCGGAACCCTTTGGAAAAGCGGGCGTGCGGGCAAGTTCGAGGCGTATCGTCGTCCAGGTCATTCCGTCTTCCATCGGATTCCCGGACGGAAAAGACTATAAGGACTATCCCGGATGGCCGCCTTCCCCATGCGATCATAGGGCGGGAACGGCATTTGCCGGTCTTGCTGGCATGGGCAGGAAACGGCATGAGGGCATGATGGGCGTCACCGACGAAGAAACCGAAGGCCTGATCGCGCGCGATCACAGTCTGGAGCAGGCGCTGCTGGGGTCGATCCTGGCGACGGTGCCCGACGCGCTGATCGTGATCGACATGGCCGGACGCATCGTGTCCTTCAGCGCGGCGGCCCAGCGCATGTTCCAATATGCCGAAAGCGACGTGCTGGGCGAGAATATCTCCATGCTCATGCCCTCGCCCGACCGGGAACGGCATGACGGCTATATCGACCATTATCTGAAGACCGGCGAAAAGCGCATCATCGGCATCGGCCGCCTGACCAGCGCGCGGCGGCGGGACGGATCGACCTTCCCCATCGAATTGTCGGTGGGCGAAGTCCATGACGGCAGGCGGCAGCTGTTCACCGGCTTCATCCGCGATCTTACCGAGCGGCAGCAGACCGAGCGGCGCGTGGCGGATCTGCAGGCGGAGCTTGCCCATGCCTCGCGCGTCACGGCGATGGGCACGCTGGCCTCCGCCCTCGCCCATGAACTCAACCAGCCGCTGACCGCCATCGCCAATTATCTGGAGGCCGGGCGCGACCTGCTGGACGGCGATGGGCCAGTGGACCGCGAGATGCTGCGCGAGGCGATGGCCGAAAGCGCGGCGCAGGCGCTGCGCGCGGGCGAGATCATCCGGTCCCTGCGCGAATTCATCAAGCGCGGCGAAACCATGCGTCAGCCTGAACCTTTGCGCGGCCTTCTGGCCGAAGGGGCGGCGCTGGCCTTCATCGGCATCGACAGCCGCGGCATCGACATGGACATCAGCGTCGACAGGAGCGTGGACAAGGTCTTCATCAACCGGGTGCAGATGCAACAGGTCATCATCAACCTGGTCAAGAATGCGGTGGAGGCGATGGCGGATTCGCCCGTCCGCATCCTGCGCCTGTCCGCCGCCCCGGCGGGCGACCGGCATGTCGAGGTGGTGATCGCGGACAGCGGGCCGGGGCTGGAGCCGGACATGTCGCGTACGCTCTTCACCCCCTTCACCACGAGCAAGGCGTCGGGCATGGGCCTTGGCCTCTCGATCAGCCAGACCATCGTCGAAGGGCATGGCGGACGGATATGGGCCACGCCTTCCCAATGGGGGGGAACGGCCTTTCACTTCACATTGGACAGCGCGGACTGAACGGACGAAGCCGATGAGCGAACCCTATCCCATCTATATCGTGGACGATGACGAAGCGATCCGGCGGTCATTGTCCTTCATGCTCAGGACCAGCGGTTATGCCGTCCATCTTTTCGACGGCGGCCTGTCCTTCCTGAAGGAAGCGGACGCGCTCGCTCCGGGATGCGTTCTGCTGGACGTGCGGATGCCCGGCATGGACGGGCTGGAGGTGCAGGCGGAACTGCGCGCGCGAGGCGTCATGCTGCCGGTCGTCATCATGACCGGCCATGGCGACATCGACATGGCGGTGCAGGCGATGAAGGCGGGCGCGAGCGATTTCATCGAAAAGCCCTTTGAAAAGGCGGTGCTGATCCGTTGCATCGAATCCGCGCGGCAGCAATCCGTCGCGGATCGCGGCGCGAACGCCCGCGCGCAGGAAGCCCGGTCGCGCCTCAATGTCCTGACCGACCGGGAACGCGACGTGCTGAACGGGCTGGTCGAAGGGCTGCCGAACAAGACCATCGCCTTCGATCTGGGCATCAGCCCACGCACCGTGGAGATCCACCGCGCCAACCTGATGCAGAAGCTGGACGTGAAGAGCCTTGCCGAGGCGCTTCGCATCGCCTTCCATGCGGGGCTGGAGTAAAGGCACGGCGCGATCGATCCGGCATAAGGATCATTACGGATAGGTCTGCGGCAACCGGACCGCCATGCAGCGCGTATGACCCTGCAATTTGATCGAGCGCAAAACGCGCAAGGCGACGCCGAAACCATCATGACCATGGCCATGCCCGCGCGTGGATGCGGCACCCATAGCTGCGACCGCTGCCATGTGCGCGATCAGGCCATCTGCGCCGATCTGGATCGGGACGAGCGCGCGGCGCTGAGCCGCATCGGACGCCGCGTCCAGCTTCAGGCCGGGCAGACGGTCATGTGGGAAGGCGACAGTTCCACGCTGGTGGCCAACGTCATCGAAGGCACGCTGAAACTGTCCACCCATACCGGGGACGGGCGCGAGCAGATCGTGGGCGTGGTTTACGCGTCGGACTTCATCGGCCGCCCTTTCGGCGCGCGGACGCCCCACAGCGTCACGGCGCTGACCGACGCCCGGCTTTGCCTTTACCCCCGTGCCGCCTTCGACAATTTCGCGCGCGGCCATTCGCGGCTCGAACATCGGCTGCTCCAGCGCACGCTCAACGATCTGGACCGCACGAGGGCCTGGATGCTGCTGCTCGGCCGCAAGAGCGCGCGCGAGAAAGTAGCGACTTTCCTCCTCGACATGGCGAGGCGGTTGCCTGCCGATGGCGAAGGCATGATCGAGCTTCCCCTTTCCCGTCAGCAAATCGCCGACATCCTCGGCCTGACCATCGAAACGGTGTCCCGTCAGATGAGCGACCTCAAGCGGCGCGGCGTCATCGCCCTGACCGGGCGCCGCGGCGTATGCATCCTCGACGCCGACAGGCTGGAGGGCATGGCGGAAGGATGCTGAAGGCGGATTCGCTCTGAAGGGAGGGTTCCGCTACGAGTGGTCAGCAGTCCGTCCGCTTAGAATCGGCCGTGCTTCAATTTGTGTGGGAAAGAACATTCCTTGCCCGTCATGCCAGCGAAAGCTGGCATCGCTCTACTTGATCCCAAAGAAATCCCAGCTTCCGCTGGGATGACGAAGGTTGGACGGCTCCTTCTGGCCGGAAACCCGCCATTCGCAGGTCACCGCACCGCTCAAATCTCCACCTGACTCCCCAGTTCGACCACCCGGTTGGTGGGCAGGCGGAAGAATTCCATCGCGCTTTCCGCGTTCCGCAGCATCCAGGCGAAGATCTTCTCCCGCCACAAAGGCATTCCCGGCTTGGCGGAAGGCAGCAGCGTCTGCCGCGCCAGGAAGAAGCTGGTGTCCATCATCTTGAACGCATGCCCGCAACCGGTGACGTTCTTGAGTGCGGCGGGAACGTCCGGCTCCTGCATGAAGCCATATTGCAGCAGCAGCCGGAAGAAACCCCGGCCCAGATCCTCCAGCTTGCACCGCCCGTCATCCTCGACGACCGGCACATCCTTGATCTTGACCGTCAGCAGGATGACCCGCTCATGCAGCACCTTGTTGTGCTTGAGGTTATGGAGCAGCGCATGGGGCACGCCGTCGGGCGTCGAGGTCATGAACACCGCCGTCCCCGGCACCCGCACCGCGCTGTTGGCGGCTGAAGCCACGAACACCGGGATCGGCATGGCGGCTTCCCGCAGCCGGTCCTGCATCAGCTTGCGCCCACGCGACCATGTGGTGAGCAGCGTGAACACCACGAAGCCGATCAGCAGCGGGAACCAGCCGCCGTCCGGCACCTTGGTCAGGTTCGCCGCCAGATAGGCCCCATCCACCACGAAGAACACCGCCAGCAGCGGCGCGGCATAATACCAGCGCCAATGCCATAGCCGGTAAAGCACCACCGTCAGCAGCAGATTGTCGATGAACATCGCCCCCGTCACCGCGATGCCATAGGCCGCCGTCAGGTTGGACGATGTCTGGAACACCAGCACCAGCAGGATGACCATCGTCATCAGCCCCCAGTTGACGAGGGGGATGTAAATCTGCCCCGCCGTGGACGCGCTGGTATGCGCGATCCGCAGGCGCGGCATGAAGCCGAGCTGTATCGCCTGCTGCGTCACGGAGAAAGCGCCGGAAATCACCGCCTGGCTGGCGATGACCGCCGCCATGGTGGCCAGCCCCACCAGAGGCAGTTGCGCCCATTGCGGCGCAAGGTGATAGAAGGGACTGTGCAGCGCCGCGGCGCCTTCCCGGAACAACAGCGCGCCCTGCCCCATATAATTCAGCATCAGCGCGGGCAGGACGAAGGCCAGCCACGACACCCGGATCGGACTGCGCCCGAAATGCCCCATATCGGCATAGAGCGCCTCCGCGCCCGTCACCGCCAGAACCACAGCTCCAAGGGCCAGGAAGGCCGGGAGCGGATCGGTCACGAAGAACATGAACGCCCAATAGGGATTGAGCGCGAAGACGATCCCCGGCGTCTTCACGATGCTGATGACGCCCAATGCCGCGATCGTCACGAAATAGAGCAGCATGATCGGGCCGAAAAGCGACGCGACCCGGCTGGTCCCCCATCCCTGAATCCAGAACAGGGCGAAGAGGATCATCACCGCCACGGGCAGGATCGCGGGAGCGAATCCGGGATTATAGACGGCAAGGCCTTCCACCGCCGACAGCACGGACACCGCCGGGGTGATCATGGAATCGCCATAGAAAAGGGACGTCGCGAACACGCCCAGCAGGATGATGCCGCCCGACCAGCGCGGCGTCTTCGTCTGCCCGTTGATCAGCGCCAGCAGCGCCAGGCTGCCGCCCTCGCCCTTATTGTCGGCCCGCATGATGATCGAGACATATTTGAGCGTCACGACCAGCATCATCGACCAGAACATCAGGCTGATGACGCCCAATATATGATCGGCGTCGAGATCGAGATGATGGTGCCCCGCGAAGGTTTCGCGGAAGGCATAGAGCGGGCTGGTGCCGATGTCGCCGAAGACGATGCCGATGGCGCCGACGACCAGTTTCGCGGTCGCCTTCTGCCGGACATGGCCGTGGCCATGCTCTTCTTCATCCGCTGCAATGGCTGTGCCGTCGCCCGTGTGTTCAGCCATGAAGGAAACGCCGAATGGTCATGCTTTTCGACACCTGCGCAAGGGGCGAAGCTCTTCTGCCCTGCAAACGGCTGTGGCCCCTATCATGCCTCTTTCCCCCGCGCAATGCGCCTGCGCTTCGCCGCTCCTATTCGGGACTCGGGCCTTCCGATGCCAGCAAAGCGTCGATACGCCCGATATTGGCCTTCAGCTCCGCCTTGAGCTTGCTGCCTTCGGGCAAAGCCTGCTCCAGCGGCGCCCAAAGCTCGCGCGCAGGCCGCAACTGGCCGCTTCTCGCCAGCGCGAGGCCATAGAAGAAGCGCGGCGCGATGGCCTTTTCATCGATGGCCATGGCGCGGCGATAGGCGAATTCCGCACCGGGCGACACCACGCCATCGGCATGGACGACCAGCGCATTGCCAAGGCCCAGCCAGAGATTGGGATCGTCCGGCGTCTGGCGCAGGCCGGACAGCAGCACATTGGCGGCTTCCTTGCTCTTGCCCTGACGGCCCAGCCCGTCCGACATCACCAGCCATTGCCCCGCGGGACCATAGCGTTCGGCCAGACCCCGCCGCTGCTCCACCAGCCCCTCGTCGAAAGAGTCCGCCTGCGTTCCGGCGGCCTTGCGGGGCGCTCCCGCGAGGCCCGGATTACCCTGCCACGCATAGCCCGCCAGCCCGACCAGCAGGGCGGCGGCCGTGATCTCCCGCGCGGTCCGGGGGATGGACACGGCATAAAACAGAACCACCAGCACCAGCAGCGCAAGGCTCGCGGCGATCACCCACCCCATCATGGCCGTTTCCTCCGCTTGATTCGCCCGCGCAGCAGCAGCAGCCCCAGCACCAGCAACACCACCGGCGCACCCCAGAGCGGCCACAGGATCGGCGCGGCGGTCGGCTCATAGCTGACCCAGTCGCCATAACGCTCGATCAGCCAGGCGCGGATATGCTCCGGCTGCTCGCCCGCCATGATCCGCTGGCGGATTTCCGACCGCATGTCGCCCGCCATGCTGGCGTTGCTGTCGGCGATGGACTGGCTCTGGCAGGTGAGGCAGCGGATCGTCTCCATCAGCGCCCGCGCCTTCTTCTCCAGCGCCGGGTCGTCGATCTGCCGATCCGCATAGGGCGCGGGCGGCAAGGCTGATTGCGCCAGCACCGGCGCGCTCGCCAGCATCAGCAGAAGGGCGAGCAGCACCCTCATTGCGCGCTCCTCAGCCGGTCGAGGATCATCGGCACGTCATCCGCCCGGATGTCGCCGATATGCTGATAGGCGATTTGCCCCTTGCCATCGATCACGAACGTCTCCGGCACGCCTGACGATCCCATCGCGATCTGCACGGCACTGCGGGCATCCAGCCCGATGCGGGCATAAGGATTGCCGTAGCGGGCGAGGAAGCGGTCCACATCCGCCCGCGCGTCGCGAATCGCGATGGCGTCGATCTCCACGCCCGCCTGCTTGAGCGCCATCAGTTGCGGCGCTTCCGCCGCGCAGGGAACGCACCAGCTTGCGAAGATGTTGAGCAGGCGCGGCTTGCCCGTCGCCAGTTGCGCGCTCGCCAGCGCGGGCCGGTCGCTCGCCGCCGCCGGAAGGGTGAAGCCGGGCAAGGGCTTGCCCACCATCTTGGACGTGATGAGGCGGTCGTCGGGCTTGAGCAGCCCGCTCGCGAACAGGCCGAAAAAGCCGAGGAACAGGACCAGCGGCAGCCAGATCAGCGCCTTCCTCATGCCGCCGCCCTCGCGCGCCATTTCATCAGCCATCCGCGCCGCTCACGCCCGATCAGCGCCAGCAGGCCGCCCAGCGCGATCATGAAACCGCCCAGCCAGATGAAGGTGACGAACGGCTTCCACCAGATGCGGACCTGCCAGCGGCCATCCTCCGTCTCCTGCCCCAGCACGACATAAAGCTGCCCATTCCAGCGGGTCAGCAGCGCCGCTTCGGTCGTGGTGGTCGGCGGCGAAGCGAAGAAACGCGATTGGGGATGAATATCGACCGCAGCGCCGCCGCCCCGGCTCGCGCTCATGTCCGCCTGCAAGGCCGTCCAGTTGTCGCCTGCAATCGGCATGATCTTGTCGAAGTGCAGCTTCCAGCCCGCCGTCTCGATGGTGTCGCCGGGCCGCGCGGCCACCAGTTTCTCCACCGTGAAGGCGGAATCGGACGCCATGCCGCCAAGGCTCACCGCGCAGCCCAGATGCGCGATCACCATGCCCCAGGTGAAGAGCGGCGTCCGGCGCAGGTTGCGCTTCCACAGCGGCGCAAGGCTTCCCACGCCCACGCCCGTCGCGACCACAAGGCCGAGCAGAGGCAATATGCCGATCCGCCCCCAGGCCAGCGCCACGACAAGCGCCAATGTCACGAGCGCGACAATCCCCGGCACCAGCAATCGCCCCGCCACGGCGCGGAAACGGTCCCGTCGCCAGCGCGTGAGCGGTCCCGCCGCCATGGCGATCAGCAGGATCAGCGCGATCGGCCCCGCGATCCGGTCGAAATAGGGCGCGCCCACCGAAACCTTGTGCCCGAACGCCTCCGTCAGCAGCGGATAGAGCGTCCCGATCAGCACCAGCCCCAATATGACCGACAGCAGCAGGTTGTTGACCACCAGCATCGTCTCGCGGCTCACCAGTTCAAAGGGCGCGCCTTCCCGCACCGCCCCGATCCGCCAGCCGAACAGCGCGAACGCCCCGCCGATATAGATGGCCAGCAGCGCAAGGATGAAACTGCCCCTCTCCGGATCGACGGCGAAGGCGTGGACGCTCGTCAAAATGCCCGACCGGACGAGGAAGGTGCCGACCATCGACATGGAAAAGGCGATCACGGCCAGCATCACCGTCCACGCCCGCAAGGCGTCCCGCGTCGCCAGCACCGTCACACTATGCAGCAGCGCCGTCGCCGCCAGCCACGGCATCAGCGAGGCATTCTCCACCGGGTCCCAGAACCACCAGCCGCCCCAGCCCAGCTCATAATAGGCCCAATAGCTGCCCGCCGTGATCCCCAGCGTCAGCATCACCCACGCCGCCAGCACCCATGGCCGCATCGCCCGCGCGAAGGATGCGTCCACCTGCCGCGTCAGCAATGCTCCCACCGCAAAGGAAAAGGCCACCGACAGCCCCACATAGCCGAGATAAAGCGTCGGCGGGTGAAAGGCGAGGCCGGGGTCCTGCAACAAGGGATTGAGCCCCTGCCCGTCCGGCGGCGGCGGATCGATCCGCGCGAAGGGATTGGAGGAGAAGAGCAGGAACGCATAGAAGCCGAGGCTGATCGCCGCCTGCGCGCCCAGCGTCGCCATATGGGTTTCACGCCTCAACGCCCGCTCGAACAGCGCGACCGCGCTTCCCGCGACGCCCATCACCGTCACCCAGAGGAGCATCGACCCTTCATGATTGCCCCATGTCCCGGCGAATTTATAAAGCCATGGCTTCATCGAATGACTGTTGGTGACGACCAGCATCACCGACATGTCCGACCGCAGGAACAACAGGATCAGCAGCACGAAGGCCAGCGCCGTCAGCACGCCCTGCGACACCGCGACGGGCCGCACAGCGCCCAGCAACTCGCTCTTGCCCCCGGCCAGCCCCATCGCGACCAGCGCGAGTTGCAGCAGGGCAAGCGCCCCGGCCAGCCAGAGCGCGGCCAATCCGGCTTCGGCGATCATGGCTTGGCCTTCATCTGGTGGGTTTTCTCGTCATATTGAATCCCCTCCAGCGCGCGCGGCATATAGCGTTCGTCATGCTTAGCGAGCAGGTTGGTGGCAAGGAACGTGCCCTTCGCGTCGAAAGCGCCCTCCGCGACCACGCCCGACCCTTCGCGGAACAGGTCCGGCGCGATGCCGCTGAACTGCGCGGGCACGGTCGCCTTGCCGTCCGTCACGTCGAAATGGATGGTCACGCCGTCCGCCGCCCGCTTCAGGCTGCCACCGACGACCATGCCGCCGAGGCGTATCGCCTTGCCCGGCTCCACGCCCTTCGTCTTCACGTCCTGAGGCGTATAGAAATAGGCCGCCTGATCCTTCAGCGCCGACGCCGCCAGCAGGCCCGCGCCGATCAGCGCAGCCAGCGCAGCCAGCGCCAGGATCAGCCGTTGATGCTTCGCCTTCATGGCCGCGTCCTGTCCTCCGCCTGTCGCTCAGCGGCCCGCATGGCGCGCCAGCTCAGGATGACGACCGCCGCGGTCGCGACAAAGGCAAGCGCATAGGCCGCCGCCACGAAAGCCCATTGATTCATCGCATTATCCCCGCGCCAGGCGCTGCATCCGCGCCTCTATCCTGTTGCGCGCCAGCAGCGTCCGCATCCGCATCAGCACGATCGCGCCGAACAGCAGGCTGAATCCCAGCACCGTCAGCCCCAGCGGCCAGAGCAGCGACCCGTCGATGCTCGACCCGCGCAGGGTGATGCTGGGCCCCTGATGCAGGCTGTTCCACCACACGACCGAGCGGTTGATGATCGGAATGTTGATCGCGCCGACCAGCCCGAAGATCGCCGTCACGGGACTGACGCCACCCTGCCCCTGCCGCGCGCTGGCATTGGCAAGCGCGATATAGCCCAGATACAGGAAAAACAGCACCAGCATGGACGTCATCCGCCCGTCCCATTCCCACCATGTCCCCCAGGTGGGCCGTCCCCATATGGAGCCGGTGGCAAGGCAGATCGCGGTGAACAGCGCCCCCGGCGCAGCGATGGCGCGTCCCGCGATAGCCGCCAGCGGATGCTTCCACACCAGTTGCATGAGCGCGGCGATGGCGATTCCCGTCCATCCCGCCATGCCCAGCCAGGCGGCGGGCACGTGAATATAGAGGATGCGGACCGTTTCCCCCTGCAGATAATCGGCAGGCGTGATGAAAAGGCCGCAGAAGCATCCCGCCAGCACCAGCAGCAGGCCCGGCCAGAACAGCCAGCCAGTCAACGGCCGTGCGATCTTCAGAAAGCGGGCAGGATTGGCGAAACGATGCATCGCGCAGTGTCTTAGACGCGCCTTTCGCACAACGCCAGTGGGGCTTTTCCTGATACAACATTGTCGGATCAGCAAACCGCCGCAGTTTTTTGTGACAGGCAGGCGACAAATGACGCGCGAGCGACTATATGCGCGGCATCGGCGCCCGCTGGGGCGGACAGGATCGGCTATGGACCCGCTCACACCCATGTTGACTACACATCCGTTCGACGACGACAAGCTGCGCGAGGAATGTGGCATTTTCGGCGTTTCCAACGCTGAAACCGCATCGGCCATCGTGGCGCTCGGCCTCCACGCCCTGCAGCATCGCGGTCAGGAGGCCGCGGGCATCACGAGCTGGGACGGCCATGATTTCCACACCCATCGCGCCATGGGTCATGTCGCCGGCAATTTCGACCGCGACGAAGTGATTCGCGGTCTGCCGGGCCATTATGCCTGCGGCCATGTGCGTTATTCGACCACGGGCGAAACCTCGCTCCGCAACGTCCAGCCGCTTTATGCCGAACTCAATTCAGGCGGTTTCGCCGTCGCCCATAACGGCAATATCTCCAACGCGATGAAGCTGCGCCGCGAACTCATCCGCCGCGGCTCCATCTTCCAGTCCACCTCCGACACCGAAGTCATCATCCATCTGGTCGCCACATCGACCTACCGGACGCTGCTCGACAAGTTCATCGACGCGCTGAAACAGGTGGAAGGCGCCTATTCCCTCATCGTCATGACGCCCGAAGGCATGATCGCCTGCCGCGATCCGCTGGGCATCCGGCCGCTGGTGATGGGGAAGCTGGGCGACGCGACGGTCTTCGCTTCGGAAACCGTGGCTTTCGACGTGGTAGGCGGCGACTATATCCGCTCCATCGATCCGGGCGAACTGGTCATCGTCACCCATGACGGCGAGGTCCGCAGCCACCGCCCCTTCGGCGACAACCATCCCCGCCCCTGCATTTTCGAGCATGTCTATTTCAGCCGCCCCGATTCGATCGTGGACGGCTCCAGCGTCTATTCCGTCCGCAAGGCGATCGGCGCGCAGCTCGCCATCGAGAATCCGGTGGACGCCGATCTGGTGATCCCCGTCCCCGACAGCGGCGTCCCGGCCGCCATCGGCTATGCCCAGCAATCGGGCATCCCGTTCGAGCTTGGCATCATCCGCTCGCACTATATCGGCCGCACCTTCATCCAGCCGGGCGACAAGGTCCGCCATCTGGGCGTGAAGCTGAAGCATAACGCCAACCGCGCCCTGATCGACGGCAAGAAGATCGTCCTCATCGACGATTCCATCGTGCGCGGCACCACCAGCCTCAAGATCGTGCAGATGATGCGCGAAGCGGGCGCGGCGGAAGTCCATATGCGCATCGCCAGCCCGCCAACGCGGCATAGCTGCTTCTACGGCGTCGACACGCCCGAACGCGCCAAGCTGCTCGCGCACCGCTTGGACATCCACGGGATGCAGGAATTCATCCACGCCGACAGCCTGTCCTTCGTGTCCATCGACGGCCTCTACAAGGCATTGGGCGAAGCGAAGCGGGCCGACATCCGTCCGCAATATTGCGACGCCTGTTTCACCGGCGACTATCCCACCACGCTCACCGATCAGGATGACGCCGTGGTCCAGAACCAGTTCGAAATGCTGGCGGAAAGAGTGGTCTGAGCCTTCGGGCCGCTCCTTCCCCCGCCTTCCCATGCCTTGCGAATCGCCTCGCCTTGCGCGGAGACGAATGGAAATCCGATCATGACCGACACCCTTCCCCTTTCCGGCAAGCTCGCGCTCGTGACCGGCGCCAGCCGGGGCATCGGCGCCGCCACGGCCGAGGCGCTGGCGGCGGCGGGCGCGCATGTCATCCTCACCGCCCGCACCAGCGGCGGGCTGGAGGAAGTGGAGGAGCGCATCCATGAGGCAGGCGGCCATGCGACCATCGCCCCGCTCGACCTGATCGACGGCGAAAGCATCGGTCGGCTGGCGCAGGCCATCGGAGGGCGCTGGCAGGCGCTCGACATCCTTGTCCTCAATGCCGCCACTCTGGGTTCGCTTGCCGCCGTCCCCGCCATCGACGCCAAGGAATTCGCGCGCCTGCTGACGCTCAACGTCGCCGCGCCGCAAGCCCTGATCGCCGCTTTCGACCCGATGCTCCGCGCCAGCAAGGATGCCCGCCTGGTGGCGCTGACATCCTCGCGGGCGACCGCGCCACGCGCCTATTGGGGCGCCTATGGCGCGTCCAAGGCGGCGCTGGAGACGCTGGTCGGCACCTATGGCGAGGAAGTGAAGAACATCTCCGCCATCCGCACCCATATCGTCGATCCGGGCGCGACCCGCACGGCGATGCGCGCCCGCGCCTTCCCCGGCGAAGACCCCGCGACGCTCAAGGGGCCGGAAATCGTCGCCGACGCCATCGTGGACATCATCGCGGCGGACACGCCCACCGGCCACCGCATGCGGGTCGGCTAATTCAGGCGGGCTTCACCAGCGTCACCTGCGCCACGTCGATGGTGCCGCCCCGGAAACCACCTTCACAATACATGAGATAATAGCGCCACAAGTCCACGAAATACTGGTCGAAACTGGCGGGCAGCCGCCCCGCGTCGACCACCTGCTCGAACGTCTCGCGCCAGCGCCGCAGCGTCTCCGCATAGTGCAGCCCGAAGCGGGAAACGTCCCGCCATTCCAGCCCCTGCTGTTCTGCCAGAGCGCGGAACCGGCTCTCCGAAATCAGCATCCCGCCCGGAAAGACATAGGTCTGGATGAAATCCGCGCCGCGCGCATAGCTGTCGAAGATCGCGTCGTCGATCAGGATATACTGGATCGCCGCCCGGCCTCCCGGCTTCAACAGCCGATGGATCGCGGCCAGATAATCGGGCCAGTAACGCTGCCCCACCGCCTCCACCATCTCCACGCTGGCGATGGCGTCATATTGCCCCACCGCGTCGCGATAGTCGGTCAGCAGGATATTCGCCCCCGATCCCAGCCGGTCGCGCGCATAATCGGCCTGCTCGGTCGAAAGCGTCAGGCCGTCATAACGCACGCCCCACCGCTCCATCGCCCGCTCGCCAAGCCCGCCCCAGCCGCAGCCGATCTCCAGCAGAGCCGCCCCCTGCCGCAGGTCCAGCCGGTCGAGGATCGCGTCGGCCTTGCGTCGCTGCGCGTCCTCCAGCACTTCCGAACGATCATCAGGATCGGCGAACAACGCACTGGAATAATGCATGTCCGCGTCCAGCCACAGCGCGTAGAAATCATTCCCCAGATCATAATGATAGGCGATGTTCCGGCGCGATCCGACACGGCTGTTCCGCCGCGCCCAATGCAGCATCCGCCCGGCCCATCGCGCCGGACCGCTGGGCCGCGCCACATTGCCGAGCGCCACCGCATTTTCCATGAACAGCGCGAAGAGCGGCACCGGATCGGGGCTGGTCCATTCCCCCGCGGCCCATGCCCTATACCATCCCGCCGATCCGCCCGTCGCCAGCCGCAGCAGAGCGCGCCAGTGCACCACATGCACCTCGCACACCGGCCCCGGAGCGCGCCCGCCCAATATCCGCCGCGTCCCGTCCGGCAGCAGCGCCTCCAGCGCGCCTGCCTCCAGCCCCGCGTCGATCCGGTCGAGCAGCCTGTGAAAGCGCGGCCCCACCATCCGCGCCAGCAAGCTGGCGGGTCCATGGGCAGGAGGACGCCGAAGGCTCAACGCCGCCTTTTTCCGCCGGGGATCGATCGCATTCATGACGTCTGTCTCTGCCTCAAGCCGGTCCGGCCCGCAATGCCGCATGAAATCCGATTCGCTCCATGGACGCGCGCCCTTGCCATGCCTATTTCATGTCCCGATCATAAAATGACGCTCTCGCGCCTTTGGCCGGGACAAGGGATATAGGGATTCACGACGTCCATGCCAAAGGCTGAAGAACTTGGTTACCGCCCCTGCGTCGGGGTGATGCTCGTCAATATGGACGGGCTGGTCTTCGTGGGCCAGAGAATCGACAACCGGGAGGAAGCCTGGCAGATGCCCCAGGGCGGCATCGACAAGGGCGAGGACGCCAACGCCGCCGCGCTGCGCGAACTGGGCGAGGAAACCGGCATCGTCCCCGGCCATGTCAAAATCATCGCCAAGGCGCGCGACGAGCATTTCTATGACCTGCCCCCCGAACTGATCGGCAAGATGTGGGGCGGCAAATATCGCGGCCAGCGGCAACAATGGTTTCTGGCCCGCTTCCTGGGGCAGGATAGCGACATCGACATCGCGACGCCGCACCCGGAATTCCGCGAATGGAAATGGACCGCGCCCGAAACGCTGCCGGACCTGATCGTTCCCTTCAAGCGCAAGCTCTACCGGGACATCGTGCAGGAATTCCGGTCGCTGATCTGAGTCGGTTCATCCCATCGGGGTTATATTTCGCGGACGAGCGGCTATGAGGGCGCGATGCGTCACTGCCTGTTTCTGCTGCCCTTTTTCGTCACGTCCATCGCCCGCGCGGAGGAGCCGCCCCTTCTGCCGCCCGCCGTCCGCGAAATGCTGGAAGCCGCCATCGCCAACGGCAATGAGACGGAGATCGTCACCGTCGCCAAGATCGCGCGGCAGACCAATCCCGCCTCCGCCGACGAAATCCAGCGCATGGTCGCCAGTTGGAAGGACCGCACCAAAGCCACCCATGACGCCGTGATTCGCGAAGCCCGCTTCACGGAACTGTGGACCGGCCGGGTCGAGGCGGGCGGCTTCCGTTCCACCGGATCGACCAGCGAAATCGGCATCAGCGCCAGCGCGACGGCGACCCGGAGCGGGATCGAATGGTCGCACAAGCTGACCGCCAGCGCCGACTATCGCCGCGCCAACGGCGTCACATCGCGCGAACGCTATTTCGCCAGCTACGAGCCGCGCTACCAGTTCGATCCCCGCGGCTTCGCCTACGGCCTCGTCCAGTTCGAGCGGGACACGTCCATCGGCTATGACGAGCGTTACACCGCCTCGGCCGGTATCGGTTACAAGCTGATCGTCAGCGAAAAGGTGGACCTGACCGTCGATGCGGGTCCCGCCGTCCGTCACGCCAAATATGTGATCGGTGCACGGGAGACCAAGGTCGGGGGCCGCGCCTCCATGGACCTGGCTTGGCGCATCACCCCCACCCTAACCTTCAAACAGACGGCGTCGGGCTATGCGGAAAGCAATGTCTTCACGCTCAATTCCCTGACGGCGCTGGAAACCAAGGTGACGAACCGCTGGTCGGCGGCATTTTCCTATAATGTCCAATATGAATCGGAAACCCTGCTGTCCGCGCGGGATTTCGACACGCTGAGCCGCCTGACCCTCAGCTACGATTTCTGATCCTCTCCTCATTCCTCCCCTGTCAGGGGAGGGGGACCGCCGCGCAGCGGT
>JASGDV010000083.1:0-22529 GCA_049841255.1 Sphingobium sp. | reverse complement strand
GTCGGCCGCCAGTTCGGGCGCGGTGTTTTCCAGAGCGATCCGCACGCCTTCGACGATGGTGCTGATCGGCTCGGCCAGCGCGTCGGCGATCTGGCCCTGATTGATGCTGATTTCCTTGGGGACGCCGTTCACCAGGTCGCGGCCCTTGATATGGATCGTCTCGCCCACGCCGTCCTCGGGGGGCTGGGCGACGCCGAACTGCTTCTTGATGCGCTCGGCGGTGGCTTCGCCGATCAGCAGATTGTGGTGGCGGCGCACGAAGGAGACGATGGCTTCGTCCATCTTGTCCCCGCCCACGCGCACGGAAGTGGTGTAGGCCAGACCGCGCAGCGACAGCACCGCGACTTCCGTCGTGCCGCCGCCGATATCCACGACCATGGAGCCGATGGGCTCGGTCACCGGCATGTCCGCGCCGATGGCGGCGGCCATGGGTTCCTCGATCAGGAACACCTGGCTTGCGCCGGCATTGCTGGCGGCGTCGCGGATGGCGCGGCGCTCGACGCTGGTCGATCCGCTGGGCACGCAGATCACGATTTCGGGGAAGCGCCATGGGCGCTGCTTGCCGCCATGCACTTTCGTGATGAAGTGCTTGATCATCTGCTCGGCGACGTCGATGTCGGCGATGACGCCGTCGCGCAGCGGCCGGATGGCTTCAATCGAATCGGGCGTCTTGCCCATCATCAGCTTCGCGTCGTCGCCCACGGCCTTGACCCGCTTGACGCCGTTCAGCGTCTCGACCGCCACCACGGAAGGCTCGTTCAGCACGATGCCGCGACCGCGCACATACACCACCGTATTGGCGGTGCCGAGGTCGATGGCCATATCTTGCGAGGAGAATTTGAAGAGACGCGAAAAGATCGACATGCCTTATCCTGTTCAGCCTGCCCTTGACCGACGAAAAAAAGCTGGGGCTGTGGGTCGCGGAAAGCGCTCGCTTGGGCTAGTCATTGGTTAATGTCAATACGCCGCCTGCCCGAACATCTGGTCAATCGCATCGCCGCGGGCGAAGTGGTCGAAAGGCCTGCCAGCGCGCTCAAGGAAATCGTTGAAAACGCTCTGGATGCCGGAGCGGGGCGGATCGCCATCCGCCTGTCCAATGGCGGGCTGGACCGGGTGGAGGTCAGCGACGACGGCTGCGGTATGGATTCCGGGGAGATCGCGCTGGCGCTGGAGCGTCACGCCACCTCCAAGCTGCCCGACGACGCCATCGAGCAGGTGACGACGCTCGGCTTCCGGGGAGAGGCGCTTCCCTCCATCGCCAGCGTCGCCCGCCTGTCGATAGACAGCCGTCCGCGCGGGACGGACGGTTGGAATCGCACGATGGATAACGGCGCGCTGGTCAGCGAAGGGCCTGCCGCCCTGCCGCCCGGAACGCGCGTCGTCATGGAGCAGCTTTTCGCCCGGGTGCCCGCGCGCCGCAAATTCCTGCGCTCTCCCAAATCGGAATATGCCGCCTGCATGGATGTCGTCCGCCGTCTGGCGATGGCGCATCCCGCCGTCGCCTTCAGCCTGGAGCATGACGGACGCCGTATCTTGAACGTGCAGGAAGGGGAATCGCGGGAAGACCGCGTGGCCGCGCTGACGGATCGCGCGCTGGCGGACAATCATGTCATCGTCTCGCTGGAGCGGGAAGGGGTGCGCCTGTCCGGCGTGGCGTCGATCCCGACCTATCATCGCGGCGTGGGCGATCACCAGTTCCTGTTCGTGAACGGCCGCCCGGTGCGCGACCGGCTGCTGGTGGGAGCGGTGCGGGGCGCCTATGCCGATATGCTGGCGCGCGACCGGCATCCCGTCGTCGCCCTCTTCATCGACATGCCGCCGCTGGAGGTCGATGTGAACGTCCATCCCGCCAAGACGGAGGTGCGCTTCCGCGATCCGGCGATGATCCGGGGCATGATCGTGTCCGGCCTGCGTCGCGCGCTGGATGCGGAAGGCTTCCGCGCGGTCCAGCATGCCGACCCGGCGGCGCTCTCCGCGTGGAAAAGCGAGCCCGTCTCTCCCACGCCGATCGGCGCCATGCCGATTTTCGAGGCTGCCTCTACCTCTCCCGCGATGTTCGCGGACCGCCGCCCCGGTTTTTTCACGCCTCCCCCGCAGGCACGCGCCGAAACCGCCGCCGCGCCCGCCCCGGAAGCGCGGGATTTCCCCCTGGGCGTCGCGCGCGGGCAGGTGGCGCGCACCTATATCGTGGCGGAAGCGGAGGACGGTCTCGTCATCGTCGACCAGCATGCCGCGCATGAGCGGCTGACGCTCGAACGGATGCGCCGCGCGATGGAAGGGCAGGGGGTGGCCTCGCAGGCGCTTCTCCTTCCCGAAGTCGTCGAACTGGACGAAACCGCCTGCGACCGGCTGGAAACCCGCGCGGAGGAACTGCGCGAATTCGGTCTGGAACTGGAGCGTTTCGGTCCCTCGGCCATGCTGGTGCGCGCCGTGCCCGCGATATTGGGGCAGGCGGACGTGCAGGGCCTCGTCACCGACCTTGCCGACGATCTCGCGGCCTATGACAGCGCGCTCTCACTCAAGGAGCGGATCGATCTCGTCGCTGCCACCATGGCCTGCCATGGATCGGTGCGCGCGGGCCGGGTGCTGAGCGTCGCGGAGATGAACGCCCTGCTGCGCGAGATGGAAGTCACGCCCCGCAGTGGCCAGTGCAATCACGGCCGCCCGACCTGGGTGAAGCTGGGCCATGGCGACATCGAAAAGCTGTTCGGAAGGAAATGAGGATGAAGCCTTTTCTCTCCATCCTGGCGCTCGGTATCGCTTCCCTGTCCGCTCCCACCTTCGCGGCGGAAGAGGGACAGCCCGCCTGCGAAGCGCCCGCCCGGCTTGCCGAACCATGGACGAGCTGGACGCAGAGCGGCACCGCCATCGCGGGCGGCGACAGCCTCAATGCGCCCCGCCTGATCCTTGGCAAGCCCGTCACGGCGACCCTGCGGCCAATGCAATATGTGCAATATGCCGCGACACCCGGCAAAGGCGCGGATCAAGGGCATGGCGGCCTTTTCACCCTGTCGCTCCGGGTGCCGGCGCGCATCGGCATCGCGCTGTCCGACGCCGCCCGGGTCGATGTGGTCGATGACCGGACGGCCATTGCGTCGGTGGATCACAGTCATGGCCCGGACTGCTCCGGCATCCGCAAGATCGTCTGGTTCGACCTGAAGGAAGGCGCGCACCTCGTCCAGATCGCCGGTGCGCCGGGGCGGGAAATCCGCCTCATGGCCGCCGACGCGCTGGCGAACCAGCCAATGCCCCGGCCGAAGGACGGTTTCTAGGCGACGGGCCGCGTCCGAGTCATGGTGATCGGGACCATGGTCAGCACCGCTTCATCCCGCTGATTGAACAGCGTGACCTTGGACTTCACGATGCCCATTTCCGGGCGGCTGCGCGAAGCCGATGTTTCGACGACTTCCGCCGTGCCGCGCAGCGTGTCGCCGGGGCGCACGGGCCTTAGCCAGCGCAGGTCGTCGATGCCGATGCCGCCCAGGCTCGCTTCCTGCCAGCCCTGTTTCTGCACTTCGGTCAGGAACATCTTCATATAAAGCGCCAGCGTGTGCCATCCGCTCGCCGCGAGACTGCCGAAATGGGTTTCGGCCGCCGCCTCGTCGGACAGGTGGAAAGGCTGGAAATCATATTGCCGCGCGAAGGCGATCACTTCCTCGCGATCCACGGTCAGCGGCCCGAAGCCGATGCGGTCGCCCAGTTTCACATCTTCGAAGTAGATCGGTTCGCCCATGCCTGATTCCGTTTTCTTCCGCAACGAAAGCGGAAGTAGGGACGCTTTACGTTCACGTCAAGCAAGTGTCGCCCGGTTTAATCCACCCAGTTCCGCAATGCCCGCCACGCCTCCGCTTTCCTCTCGCGCGGCATGGACGCATAGGCTCCGCTGGACGAGGGCAGGTCGATGAGCGTCAGTCCCTCGCCTTTCCCGATCTGCCGCCGCCCGTGGAGCGCCGCTGTCCTGCCGTTGAAGGCGATCGCGCGCAGCAGGGGCAGCCGCGCCGCGAAGGCGGAAAAATCGCGCAATTCCGCGCCCCGGATCGCGCTGTCCAGACTGCCCTCCCGATCCGCGCTTTCGATCACGTCCCACAGGCCGACGCCCCGCGCGCGCAGCCTCTTGAGCCGCATCGCATAGGGCAGGCCGCGCAAATCCTCGTCCAGCACATCGCCGATCAACGACCAGAAGGCATTGCCGCGATGGGCATAATATTCCCCCTGCCGGATCGACGCTTCTCCGGGCAGGCTGCCGAGGATCAGCACCCTCGTCCTCTCATCCACGCTGGGCGGAAAGGCCCATTTCCGTTGCTGGCGTTCCATATGATCCATTTTGTTATTGCGATGATTGTAAATGTTTCTACTTCATGTCTGGGAATGGGGGGTGTTCGATGCTGCATTATTTTCGGGCGCTGGCGATAGCGTTTTTGCTCTGCCTTGGCGTGTCGGCATCGGCGCAACAGCCTTCGGCGGAACAGCAGCGAGCCTATGAAGCCAAGGTCAATGAAGTGCTGGCCCGGCAAAAGCGCCAGACTGGCGATATTTCTATTCCCGAAGCGAAAGCTACGTTGCACCTGGGCAAGGATTATTATTTTCTCGATGCCGAAGATGCGCGAGAGGTGATCGTCGATTTCTGGGGCAATCCACCCGAACAGGCCAAGGATGTGCTGGGTTTGGTTTTTCCTGCCCGCAAGAGCTTCGTGGATGAGGACGCGTGGGGCGCCGTCATCACCTATGAGCAGAGCGGCTATGTGAAGGACGATGACGCCGCCTCGACCGATTATGATGCGTTGATGACTGACATGCAGGCGGGCGAGGAAGATCGGAACAAGGCACGGACGGAGGCGGGCTATCGGCCCGTCCATCTGGCGGGATGGGCCGAACGGCCGATCTATGACCGCGATCATCATAGCGTCATTTGGGCGCGTGACCTGCGTTTCGCCGGAACGGCCGAAGGATCGCTCAACTATGACGTCCGCCTGCTGGGACGTTATGGCGTGCTCAGCCTCAACATGGTATCGGGCATGTCGCATCTGGCCGATGTGAAGGCCGCGGCGCGCAAGTTCGGCGCATCGGTGAACTTCGACCAAGGGGCGCGCTATGCCGATTATGTGCCCAATGTGGATAAGGCCGCGGAATATGGCATCGGCGGTTTGATCGCGGCGGGAGCGGGTGTCGCCGCAGTCAAGAAGCTGGGTCTGCTGGCCGTCATCCTTGCATTTGGCAAGAAGCTGCTTCTCCCCATCATCTTGATCTTCGGCGTCGCTGGGCGTTGGCTGAAGGGCCTTTTCGGAAGGAAGGCTGCGGATGAGGACTTCATCCATGAAAGTCCTGTCGACGACGAAACGCAACCCGACGTGACGGCAGATCCCGCAGAACCGGATTTTCCCGAGGCGCCCGGCCCTCGTTGAAAAGCGCCCACCTCGCCTGACGATGCGCCGAGCGCCTTGCTCCTGTCAGACGTTGAATCTGAACAGCATGATGTCGCCATCCTGCGTCACATAATCCTTGCCTTCGGACCGCCATTTGCCCGCTTCCTTCGCCCCGGCCTCGCCGTTGAACTGGACGTAATCGGCATAGGCCATCGTCTCGGCGCGGATGAAGCCTTTTTCGAAATCGGAGTGGATCGCGCCTGCCGCCTGCGGGGCTTTCGACCCCTTGGTCACGGTCCATGCCCGCGCTTCCTTCGGCCCCACGGTGAAGAAGGTGATGAGGCCCAGCAGCTCGTAGCCTGCCCGGATGATCCGCGCGAGACCCGCTTCGGTGAGACCCAGCGCCTCCAGATATTCCGCGCGTTCCTCGACCGGCATGGTGATGAGTTCCGCTTCGATCGCGGCGGACACGATCACGGCCTTGGCCCCCTCGGCCGCGGCTTTCTCGAACACGCGCGCGCTATGGGCGTTGCCTTCCGCTGCGGCGTCTTCCTCGACATTGCAGACATAGAGGACGGGCTTGGCCGTCAGCAGTTGCGCCTGACGGAAAAGACGTTCCTCCTCGTCATCGCGGGGCTGCGTCAGGCGGGCGGGCTTTCCCTCGCGCAGCAGGTCGAGCGCCTGCCCCAGCACGGATGCGGCCGCCTTCGCCTCCTTGTCGCCCTGCGCCGCTTTCTTGGCGAAGTTGGGCACCCGCTTTTCCAGGCTCTCCAGATCGGCGAGCATCAGCTCGGTCTCCACCGTCTCCGCGTCCGCGATGGGATCGATCTTGCCTTCGACATGGGTGATGTCGTCATCCTCGAAACAGCGCAGCACATGGATGATGGCGTCCACTTCGCGGATGTTGGCAAGGAACTGGTTGCCAAGCCCTTCGCCCTTGGACGCGCCGCGCACCAGCCCGGCGATGTCGACGAAGGCAAGCTGCGTTTCGATGATCTTGGCCGATCCGCCGATCTTCGCGATGGTCTGCAACCGTTCGTCCGGCACGGCGACCTGTCCGACATTCGGCTCGATGGTGCAGAAGGGATAGTTCGCCGCCTGCGCCGCCTGCGTTTCGGTCAGCGCGTTGAACAGGGTGGATTTCCCCACATTGGGAAGCCCGACGATACCGCAACGAAAACCCATGGAATTGCCTTCATGTCTTCAGATGATGGCCGCGCCGATAGCCTTTTCCCCGCCGCTTGGCCAGCCTGCTGGAACGGGGGGTGGACAAAAGGACCAATTGCAATATCTGCCGTGCAACCGAAAGGGGCGCGAGCTTTCAGGAGGCGGCAATGACCCAGAACGATCAGCAGATGTCAGCGGATGAAGTCGGGGAGCGCTGGCCGAAACTGCCCGCCCATGAAACGGGGCCTTTCAACCGCTGCCCTCGCTGCGGGAAGGGGCATATTTTCAGCGGCTTCCTGACGATAAAGGATCATTGCGAGTTTTGCGGCCTCGATTATTCCTTCGCCGATCCGGCGGACGGTCCGGCCGTGTTCGTTCAACTGTTCGCCTGCGTGCCGGGCGTGATCTTCATTATCATGCTGGAAATCATCGCGCGGCCCGGCCTCTGGGTCCATCTGGCGGTGGGCGTGCCGGTGCTGATCCTGACGACCGTGCTGCCGATGCGCCCGATCAAGGGTTGGCTGGTCGCCGCGCAATATACCAACAAGGCGCAGGAAGCGGGAACGGCGGACCTCTGGGCCAAACTGCACGGCAAGGGGGAACCGCCCAAAAGCTGACCCGTCAGGTGATGACGCTCGGCCTCTCCATTCCCGTGAAGCCGGAAATATCCGCCACCTCCTGCGCAGCCTTCACCAGCGGCGCGAGAGCATCCGCCGTCGCCATGCCGAGGTCGCCGCCGCTGGCGACATAACGCTCGATATAGACGCGCAGTGTCGCGCCTTCGGTCCCGGTTCCCGACAGGCGGAACACCACGCGCGATCCATCCTCGAACAGGATGCGGATGCCCTGGTTGCGGCTGACGGACCCGTCGGTCGGATCGATATAGGCGAAATCGTCCGCGCTCTTCACCGTGCCGCCGCTGTTGGTGGCGCCGGGCAGGGCAGGGAGCTTCGCCTGCAAGGCTTCCATCAGCGCATCCGCCCTGTCCTTGGTGATGCCTTCATAATCATGGCGCGCATAATAGTTGCGGCCATAGGTGGCCCAATGCTCCGCCATGATCTGCGCCACGCTTTGCCGCCGCGCCGCGAGGATGTTGAGCCAGAGCAGCACGGCCCAGATGCCGTCCTTTTCGCGCACATGGTCGGACCCGGTGCCCGCGCTTTCCTCGCCGCAGATGGTCGCCATCCCGGCGTCCAGCAGATTGCCGAAGAATTTCCAGCCGGTCGGCGTCTCATAAAGCGGGATGCCCAGCTTCTCCGCCACCCGGTCCGCCGCGCCGCTGGTGGGCATGGACCGCGCGATGCCCTTGAGGCCCAACGCATAGCCGGGCGCCAGATGCGCGTTCGCCGCCAGCACCGCGAGCGAATCCGAAGGCGTCACATAGCAATGCCTTCCGATGATGAGGTTGCGGTCGCCGTCGCCGTCCGAAGCTGCGCCGAAATCGGGCGCGTCTTCTCCCATCATCCGGTCGTAAAGTTCCTTCGCGTGGACCAGATTGGGATCGGGATGATGGTGCCCGAAGTCGGGCAGAGGCGTGGCGTTCCGAACCGTGCCCTGGGGGGCGCCCAGCCGCTTCTCGAAAATCTCCACGGCATAGGGTCCGGTCACGGCGCTCATCGCGTCGAAGGACAGGGTGAAGCCGTCTGCGATCATCGCCCGGATCGCGCCGAAATCGAACAGGCTCTCCATCAGCCCGGCATAGCCCGCGACCGGATCGACGATCTCGACGGTCATATCGCCCAACTGGCTCGTCCCGAGCCTGTCGATGTCCACATCTCCGGCGTCGAGGATCCTGTAGCTGTCGATGGTCAGCGTCCGCGCATGGATGGCGTCGGTCACTTTCTCCGGCGCGGGACCGCCGTTGGAGACATTATATTTGATCCCGAAATCCTCATCGGGTCCGCCGGGATTATGGCTGGCCGATAGCACCAGCCCGCCAAAGGCCCCTGAAGAGCGGATCAGGTGCGAAGCCGCCGGGGTCGACAGGATGCCGCCCCGTCCCACCAGAACCCGCCCGAAGCCGTTGGCCGCCGCCATCTTCAGCACGATCTGGATCACTTCCCGATTAAGGAACCGCCCGTCGCCGCCGACCACCAGCGTCATGCCCGCATAGCCTTCCAGGCTGTCGAACACCGACTGGATGAAATTTTCCGCATAATGGGGTTGTTGGAAAATGCGGACCTTCTTGCGGAGGCCCGAAGTGCCCGGTTTCTGGTCGTCGAAGGGGATGGTGGACCGGACCTGTATCACCCAAAAACCTCTCAGCCTGTTGGAAACAAAAGCCTTATGGCCCGGCGCATCGTCATTGTGCAATGCAAAACGATCCCGTTCCGGCGCTGTAGGAAGTCCGGTCGCCGCTCTATGCCGTTCGCTTCGCTATCTCATTCATGAAATAAGCGTCCTCGCCCTTCGCCAGCCACTCCGCCTCCGCGCCGATCACGCCCAGCATATCGGCCAGCGCATCCATCTCGCTCTTGTGATAATTGCCCAGCACATAGCCATGCACCCGGTCCTTATGCCCCGGATGGCCGATGCCGATCCGCACCCGGCGGAAATCCGGCCCGATATGCGCGTCGGTCGATCGCAGGCCATTATGCCCGGCATTGCCGCCGCCGCGCTTCACCTTCACCCGCATCGGCGCAAGGTCCAGTTCATCGTGGAAGACGGTCACGTCCTGCGGCGTCAGCTTGTAGAAGCGCATGGCCTCCCCGATGGACCGCCCGCTTTCGTTCATGAAGGTGGCTGGCTTCAGCAGGATGATCTTCTCATTGCCGATCCGCCCTTCCTGCACCCAACCCTGAAATTGCTTCCTGGCCGGGGAGAAGCGATGCAGGTCCGCGATCACGTCCACCGCCATGAAGCCGACATTATGCCGGTGCATCGCATATTGGGGACCGGGATTGCCGAGGCCCGCCCAGATCTGCATCGAACGTCTCCGAAAAAGCAAAACCCCGTTCGCCCTGAGCCTGTCGGGGCGCCGTTATTCCTCTTTGAAGGAAAAAGCAGGGCTTCGACAAGCTCAGCCCGAACGGGGTGAGCAAAGCGTCAGGACGACGGAAAGGCTTATTCGCCTTCCGCGGCCAGCGTTTCGTTGTCGCCCTCGGCGCTCTTGAGAGCGGACGGCGCGACGATGGTCGCGATGGTGAAGTCGCGGTCTTCGATGGCGGTCTTCGCGCCCTTGGGCAGCGTCACCGAGCTGATGTGGATCGAATCGCCCACTTCGAAGCCCTTGAGGTCCACGACGACATCGTCGGGGATGGCGGAGGCGTCGACGATCAGTTCGACCTCGTGACGGACGACGTTCAGAACGCCGCCCTTCTTGAGGCCGGGCGAGGCATCTTCATTCTCGAAGCGGACGGGCACATTGACGTGCACCTGGGCATGTTCGGAAACACGCAGGAAATCGGCGTGCAGCGGACGGTCGGTGACGGGGTGGAAAGCCACGTCCTTGGGCAGGGTGCGGACGGCCTTGCCGTTCACCTCGACCATGACGACCGAATTGAAGAAGTGGCCGGTGCCCAGCAGTTTGTTGAGGAGCTTTTCCTCGACGTGGATCGACACGGGTTCTTCATTGTTACCATAGATGACGGCGGGAACGCGGCCCTCGCGGCGGAGAGCGCGGGAGGCTCCCTTGCCTGCCCGATCGCGTGCCTCGGCCGACAGCGTAAGCTGCTCGCTCATGTGCATGTCTCCAAAAGCATAGATATTGCGGTTCGACCCATGACGCCTCCAGGGATGACCATCATGGGAAGGCGGCCCTGTAGCAGAAAAGCGCCATAAGGCAAGGCTGCGCTCAACTTATTGCACGCGCGTGACCGAAAAGCCCCTGGCCTTGAGCAAGTCGATCAGATTGTCCGGGCCGGTCAGATGCCCCGCGCCGACCGCGATGAAGGGGCGTCCCTTCATCGGTTCGATGGCCTTCACCCAGTCGCGGTTCCGGGCGGTCAGGACAGCTTCCTCCACCAGCGGATCGGGCTGCTCGCCGATCTGATCCTCCTTCGCGATGGCGGCCATGTCGCCTTTCATCCATGCGTTCAGGATGCGGTCATAAAGCGCGCGCATGTCCTTCGCCTCATGTACCGTCTGCACCAGCAGGCGGCGCTGCGACGCTTCGGGCAGGGTGTCGAAGGCCGCGAACTGCCGCTCCACGGTCTCGAGGCCGCCAATGGGCTTGTCCGCCGCCTTGAAGGCCGCGATCAGCGCCGGTTCGACGCCATTGTCCTGACTGACATGCAGGGATTCCTGAGTCGCCGCCGACAGCAACATCGCCGCGGCCCAGCTTTCATAGCCCGCCAGAGCCTGCGTGCTGGTGCCGCCGCCCGCGACGATCCGCTCCAGTGCCTCGCGGTCGGCCGAAGGCACCCGTGCCTCCAGCGGCGGCAGGCCGGGACTGCGCCCCATCTGCTCGAACAGCGCCAGCGTCTTTTGCGGATTCTGGAGGTCAGCGGCTTCCAGAACCAGCCGGTCCGCCTTGCCGATGATGTCCTTGAAGGCGCGGGTCTGCCATGAAATCCCCTTGGGCAGCACATGGATGGTGCCGAAGATCCACCCGTCCAGTTCTCCGCGCTGCACCCGCCAGATGGCCGGCCCCTGTTCCGGCTCCGGCGTGGAAGGCTCCGGTCCGCAGGCCGCGACGAAGGCGAGCGCAAGGAACGCCAGAAACCGGGCGAGGGCCTGCATCAACGGCCTATTCCCCGACCCGCGCGGACACGATGCCCAGCGTCTTCAACTGCTCCTGAACGCTGTTCCTGCCCGCCAGATGTCCCGCACCCACCGCGATGAAGACTGTCCCCGGCTGCTTCATCCGCGCCTTGATCCACTCCGCCCAGCGGGCGTTGCGCTGGAACAGCAGCACGTCGGCCAGTTCGGGTGTTGCTTCCAGAGATGCGTTCATCTCCTCGGCCAGCTTTTCCGGCTCACCCGCCTGCCAGTGCTGGACCAGAGCGGCGAACTGCGCTTCCATGTCGTCCAGGCCATCGACCGTCGCGTTGAGGAAAGCCACTTGCTGCGTCATCGGCAGCGCCGCGAAAAAGCCGATCTGCTGCTCCGGCGTTTCCAGCGCGCTGACCTTTTTCCCTGCGGTCCTGGCGGCGGCGCTCAATGCCTTTTCCACGCCCTGATCGGCTGCATAGCCCAGCTTTTCGAGAGGGGCGACGGACAGGGCAAGGCCCGCCATCCACGGATTGAAAATCTCGAACGCCTGCCACGGCAGGCTGTTGGCGGTCATCGCCGCCTGATATTTCTCCCGCGCCAGCGGTTCCATCCGCTGGGAAAGCGCCGTGCCGTCCCGCGCCACCGCCAGGCCGCCCATGATCGAAGCCATTTCCTTCGGATCGTCCGGCTCTATGATCTCCAGCACCAGCTCATCGGATTGATTGAAAGCGCGCCTGATCCCGCCCTTGAACCAGTCCACGCCGGGTTTCAGCACATGGACCGTCCCGAACAGATAGATGGTCGTGTCTGCATCCTTCACTTCCCAGAGGGCGGGGGTGGCAAGGGTCTGATGCGCCTTGGTCCGGGCCAGCGCCTCGGGATGTTCCGCAAGCGATCCGCCAAACAGCAAAAGCGCGGCGGCCAGCAGCCGCGAAAAAGCCAATTTCATCTCAATCGAGTATCCCGTGATCCATTTCCCCATCCATGCGGGCGCGAGGGCGGCAGGGCAAGGGGATTAACCCTCATCGTCCCCTCTTTCCCTTGACCGTGCGTCCCGCCTGCGCCAATGCGCGCGGCAAACACGAAGTTGTTTCGGGGATCATCAGTGGCCGACGGCAAAGCGCTATCCTTTCAGGATCTGATCCTGACCCTCCATGCCTATTGGGGGAAGCAGGGCTGCGTCATCCTGCAACCCTATGACATGGAGGTCGGCGCGGGCACCTTCCACCCCGCGACCACGCTCCGCAGCCTCGGCCCGGACACATGGAACGCCGCCTATGTTCAGCCCAGCCGCCGCCCGACCGACGGCCGCTATGGCGAGAATCCCAACCGTCTCCAGCATTATTACCAATATCAGGTCATCATGAAGCCGTCCCCGGCGAACCTTCAGGACCTCTATCTGGGCAGCCTCAGGGAAATCGGCATCGATCCTCTGGTCCATGACATCCGCTTCGTGGAGGATGACTGGGAAAGCCCTACGCTGGGTGCATGGGGGCTTGGCTGGGAAGTCTGGTGCGACGGAATGGAAGTCACCCAGTTCACCTATTTTCAGCAGATGGGCGGCTTCGACTGCAAGCCGGTCGCGGGCGAGATCACCTACGGGCTCGAACGCCTGGCCATGTATATTCAGGGCGTCGACAGCGTCTACGACCTCAAGTTCAACGATGCGGGCGTCACCTATGGCGACGTTTTCCTCGCCAATGAGCGGCAGATGTCGAAATGGAATTTCGAGATCGCCGATACCGAAAAGCTGTTCCGCTGGTTCCGCGACGCCGAAGCCGAATGCAAGGCGTGCATCGAAGCGGGCGTCCCGCTCGCTGCCTATGATCAGGCGATCAAGGCGAGCCATGTCTTCAACCTGCTGCAAGCGCGCGGCGTCATCTCCGTGCAGGAGCGCGCCAGCTATATCGGCCGCGTCCGCGACCTCGCCAAGGGAAGCTGCGAGGCATGGATGGAAGTGAACGGGTGGGCCGCGTAATGACCGATTTCCTTCTCGAACTGCGTTGCGAGGAAATTCCGGCGCGGATGCAGTTGAAGGCTTCCGAAGACCTCGCCCGTCTCTTCACCGAGGAGCTGGGCAAGGCCGGGTTGAAGCCGGCGAGCATCGACAGCTTCGTGACGCCGCGCCGCATCGCGCTGATCGCGCGTGGCCTGCCGCTGGAGACCGCGGCGGTGAGCGAGGAATTCAAAGGCCCCCGCACCAGCGCCCCCGCGCAGGCGTTGGAAGGCTTTCTGCGCAAGACTGGCCTGACTCAGGAGCAGCTTGAAGACCGCGACGGTGTCTGGTTCGCGGTCGTCAACAAACCCGGCCGCGCTACGGCGGAGGTTCTGGCGGAAGCTGTCCCCGCGATCATCCGTGCTTTCCCATGGCCCAAATCGATGCGCTGGGGCGCGGCGTCGAGGACGACCGAAAGCCTTCGCTGGGTCCGCCCGCTGCAAGGGATCGTCGCGATCCTGGGCGAAGACCTCGTCGACATCGAGATCGAAGGCGTCAGGAGCGGCTACACCACGCTCGGCCACCGCTTCCATCATCCCGGCGAGATCACCATCGGCGGCGCTCACGACTATGTCGAGAAGCTGCGCGCCTGCCATGTGATCGCCAGCCATCGGGAACGGCAGTCCATCATAGAGGCGAAAGCCAGGGAAGCCGCCGCCGCGCATGGCTATAGCGTTATCGAGGACAAGGGTCTCGTCGCGGAGAATGCGGGCCTCACTGAATGGCCGGTGCCATTGCTGGGCGATTTCGATCCAGCCTTCCTTGAGGTACCGCCTGAAGTCATTCAGCTAACCCTCCGTATCAACCAGAAATATTTCGTCCTGCGTGATGCGGCGGGCAAGCTCGCCCCCGCCTTCATCTGCACCGCCAATATCGAAGCGAAGGATGGCGGCGCGGCGATTATCGCGGGCAATCGCAAGGTGCTGGCCGCCCGCCTGTCCGACGCCCGCTTCTTTTGGGAGCAGGACCGCAAGACCAGCCTTGAAGACCATGCGAAGAAGCTGGAACGCATCACCTTCCACGAAAAGCTCGGCACCGTCGCCGACAAGGTGGAACGCGTTGCGAAGCTCGCCCGCTGGCTGGTGGAGGAGGGGATCGTCAAGGGCGCGGACGCCGAACAGGCCGAACAGGCCGCCCGTCTCGCCAAGGCCGATCTCGTCACCGAGATGGTGGGTGAATTCCCCGAACTGCAAGGCGTCATGGGCGGCTACTACGCCCGCGCCGAAGGCTTGCCCGACGCCGTGGCGGACGCCATCCGCGACCATTACAAGCCGGTGGGGCAGGGCGATGAGGTGCTGATCGCGCCGGTGACGGTGGCGGTGTCGCTTGCAGACAAGTTGGATACGCTGGCGGCGTTTTTCGCGATTGATGAACGTCCCACCGGATCGCGCGATCCTTTCGCTTTACGGAGAGCAACCCTTGGCATCCTGGAAGTAGCGGTCAATCATTCTCTTCGCCTGCCTATCGACAAGGCTTCGGCTTTCGCGTTGGCGGCACTGATCCGTTCTCTATCCAATGACGGACATACCGCCGTCCTCACTAAACGCACGGGCCGAGCTGACCTTACGGATGAGGAATTCGTAGTGCAGGATGAACGCATCGGTTTCCTGAAGCATGATGACGTGAAACTAACCGATCCGGCTACCGGAGAAATCCGCGTTGCTTCTGAAAGTGTCGTCTGGATGGAATCTCCGGTGCAGGTGCGGCGGCAAATCGTCGACTTCTTTGCCGACCGCCTCAAGGTCCAGCAGCGCGAGGCAGGCGTCCGCCATGACCTCATCGATGCGGTGTTCGCGCTGGGTGGCGAGGACGATCTCGTCCGTCTGCTGGCCCGCGTGAAGGCGCTGCAATCCTTTATCGATACGGATGACGGCGCGAACCTGCTCGCTGGTTACAAGCGCGCGGCCAACATCCTCAAGAAAGAAGGCGTGGAGCAGGCGGAATGGGTTTCCCCGGCCTATACGCCCGAAAAGGCGGAGGCGGACCTGATCGCGGCGCTCGATGCGGCGGAGCCTCAGGCGCGGCAGGCGGTGGAGGCGGAGGATTTCGAACGCGCGATGGCTGCGCTGGCGACTCTCCGCGCGCCTATCGATGCCTTTTTCGAAAGCGTCACGGTCAATGACGCCGATCCGGCCAAACGCATGGCGCGTCTCGCCCTGCTTGCGCGGGTTCGCGGGGCCGTCCATGCGGTGGCCGACTTTTCGAAAATTACGGGATAGCGTTACAAAATGGCGTATCGCGTGACAGTTTTGCGACTCTGAGCAGAAAATATCGTAAAAGCAGGTGCATTTATCGCCTGCATATTGTTTAGGGCTTGTTGCAACGCACAAAGATGCGGCCGTCACTTTTCTCAAAGGGAGCCGCGCAATGTTGACGATGGAAGAGAACAGCATGAGCACTACGGCCACTCGTTATGTCTATCGTTTCGGCGGCGGCGTCGATGATGGCGGCAAGGGAGACAAGAATCTCCTCGGCGGCAAGGGCGCGAATCTGGACGGCATGGCCGCCATCGGCCTGCCCGTGCCTCCCGGCTTCACCATCACGACCGAGATGTGCACCCGCTATTATCAGGATGGCGGCGTCTATCCTGAAAGCCTGAAGGCTGAAGTCGCGAACGGTATCGCCCATATTGAGTCGGTCACAGGCAAGAAGTTCGGCGATGCTTCCGATCCTCTGCTGGTTTCCGTTCGCTCCGGTGCGCGCATTTCGATGCCTGGCATGATGGACACCGTGTTGAATCTGGGCCTCAATGATGAAACCGTGCAGGGTCTTGCCGCCGTGTCGGGGGACGAGCGTTTCGCCTGGGACAGCTATCGCCGCTTCATCCAGATGTATTCGGACGTGGTGCTGGAACTCGACCATGGCGCGTTCGAGGAAGCCCTTGAGATCGCCAAGGAAGATCAGGGCTATACGCTCGACACCGAAATGAATGCCGATGATTGGAAGGCGCTCGTCGCGGAATATAAGGGCCTTGTTTCAAAGCTCTGGGGCAAGCCTTTCCCGCAGGATGTGAACGATCAGCTTTGGGGCGCGATCAGCGCCGTGTTCGGATCGTGGCAGGCCGACCGCGCGAAGGTCTATCGCCGCCTGAACTCGATCCCGCACGATTGGGGCACCGCCGTCAACGTGCAGGCGATGGTCTTCGGCAATATGGGCGACACTTCGGCGACCGGCGTCGCCTTCACCCGCGACCCCGCTACTGGCGAGAACGCCTATTATGGCGAATATCTGATCAACGCACAGGGTGAGGATGTGGTGGCAGGCATCCGCACTCCGCAATATCTGACGAAACAGGCCCGCGAGCGGGCAGGGGCCAAGCCGCTTTCGATGGAAGAGGCGATGCCCGAAACCTATGCCGAACTGGCCCGCGTGTTCGAGATACTGGAAAAGCACTATCGCGACATGCAGGACATCGAGTTCACGGTGCAGCAGGGCAAGCTCTGGATGCTCCAGACTCGCTCGGGCAAGCGGACGGCCAAGGCCGCGCTCAAGATCGCGGTGGACATGGCGCGCGAAGGGCTGATTTCCGAGGAGGAAGCCGTCGCCCGCGTCGATCCCGCCGCGCTCGACCAGCTTCTCCACCCGACACTCGACCCCAAGGCGCCGCGCGACGTGCTGACGAAGGGTCTGCCCGCTTCGCCGGGCGCCGCTTCGGGCGCGATCGTGTTCGACGCCGACACCGCCGAGCGCCGCAATGAACTGGGCGATGCGGTCATCCTCGTCCGCGTCGAAACCAGTCCTGAAGACATTCACGGCATGCATGCGGCCAAGGGCATTCTGACCGCGCGCGGCGGCATGACCAGCCACGCCGCCGTGGTGGCGCGCGGCATGGGCCGTCCCTGCGTGTCCGGCGCGGGCAGCCTGTCCATCGACAATGCCAGCAAGGTTCTGCGTATCGGCAGCCGCGAATTGAGGGAAGGCGACATCCTTACCATCGACGGTGCGACCGGCGAGGTGATGGTGGGTGAAGTGCCGACCGTGCAGCCCGAACTGGCGGGCGATTTCGGCACGCTGATGGGCTGGGCGGACAAGGTCCGTCGCCTCAAGGTCCGCGCCAATGCGGAAACGCCGCTCGACTGCCAGACCGCGCGCGATTTCGGCGCGGAAGGCGTGGGGCTGTGCCGCACGGAGCATATGTTCTTCGACGCGGCGCGTATCACCGCCGTTCGCGAGATGATACTCGCCGACACGGAAAAGGGCCGCCGCATCGCGCTCGACAAGCTGCTGCCGGAACAGCGGGACGATTTCGCGCAAATCTTCATGGTGATGGCGGGCCTGCCCGTCACTATCCGCCTGCTCGATCCGCCGCTGCATGAATTCCTGCCCCATGGTGAAGCGGAGTTCGAGGAAGTGGCCAAGGCCGCGGGCGTGGGCGTCGACGCGCTCAAGCGCCGCGCCGCTGAACTGCATGAGTTCAATCCGATGCTCGGTCATCGCGGTTGCCGCCTGGGCGTCACCTATCCTGAGATTTACGAGATGCAGGCCCGCGCGATCTTCGAGGCCGCATTGCTCATCAAGCAGCGTAGCGGCGAAGCGCCGATCCCGGAAATCATGATTCCGCTGGTGGCGACGAAGAAGGAGCTGGAACTGATGAAGGCGATTGTCGATCGCGTCGCCAGCGAAGTCTTCGCGGAACAGGGGGCGACTGTCGACTATCTGGTCGGCACCATGATCGAACTGCCCCGCGCCGCGCTCAAGGCAGGTGAGATCGCCGAGGTGGGCGAATTCTTCTCCTTCGGCACCAATGACCTCACGCAGACCACCATAGGCATCAGCCGTGACGATGCAGGCCGATTCCTGACGCAATATGTCGACAAGGGCATCTTTGCCCGCGATCCGTTCGTCAGCATCGATGTAGAGGGTGTTGGTCAACTCATCGAACTGGCTGCCGAGCGCGGTCGCGCGACCCGTCCGGGCATCAAGCTCGGTATCTGCGGCGAGCATGGCGGCGATCCCGCCTCCATCGCTTTTTGTGAGCAGACGGGCCTCGATTATGTCTCGGCCTCGCCTTATCGCGTACCCATCGCCCGCTTGGCCGCCGCGCAGGCGGCATTGGCCCGGAAGGCTTGAGGAAAAAAAAGGGCGGGTGATCCCCGCCCTTTTTTATTGGCGCATTATCGGGAGGTTACCGGGCGATCATAACGGCGGGCATGTTCGTCCAATTTGCCATCTTGCAGCAACCGGGCCTGTTCGGGCCATTCTTCGCGATGAATGGTTCCGGGGGACCGTCCAAGACGACCTTCCAATGTCGCCTGTTGCTCGTCCGAAAGGTCCGCGATCTGCGAGTAGCGATGATAACCCGCTTCATTCAGTGAGATTTCATCCTGCAACGTCACGCCGCCGATCATGGTGAGGTCGTCCCGGCCATAAACCGCGCCAGCCACGGCAGAGGCGGTTCCGGGGCCTATGGGGCCTGATTGTCTTTCGAGTTCGGCGATCCGTTCGTTGGCGGCCTGAAGCCGCTGATCGCTATCCTGAATAGTATGTCTGTGGCCGATCTGTTCATCGCGCCAAAGCCTTTTATATTTGCCCCGGCCGCTGATCATGAGCCCCAATATCAGCCCGGCGATCAGGGCGATGGCAAGCAAGGCGATCTGGTTCAAGGTAAAGGACATGGAAGTTCCTTTCTGTCGAGATAGAACGATTCCGGCCCCGGAAAGTTGCTTGGGCGGCCCGTGGGAAGGAAGGAGCGAAAAAAAGGAAAAAAGGGGGTTGCCCAATCATCAAGCCCCCTCTATCTGCCGCTCCACAACGCGCCCGTAGCTCAGCTGGATAGAGCATCAGACTACGAATCTGAGGGTCGGACGTTCGAATCGTTCCGGGCGCGCCATTCTCTAAAAGAGATGACCGCAAGCGTTATTCTGGCTGCATGCTGCGGTCGGCATAGCATGAAGCTGCGAATGCTGATTTTCAGTTGTTCACGCGAATTTCGTGAATGGCTAACGGTATAATGAGCCTGATCGCCCACAATCTAGCTTGCCATATGGCAGGATGCCCGTTCGGCCTATGCAGGGTGATTGCTGGCCCGTCCAAGGCAATTTCAAGGCTGGCGTGCTCCATTTCCTCCATCGCTTTGATGCGGAATGTTTAAGCGAGAAGGCTTGCGCGACCGGAGATAGCAGGCAAAGCAGAAGACACAGGAACATCGCTGATCGGATCGACCTTCCGGCGTCAGGAAGGGCGCTTCCAAGCAACCAGGCCATGCGAAGCCGCTGGAATAGCGATCGTCGCATGGCCCATCCGCAATTCAAGCGGCTTTGGCGACTTCCGCCTGTGGAGCGGTGAGGCGCATGATTTCGCCTACGTCGTTTACCTTCGCCAGATCCATTGTCAGTTCCACGATGCGTTCGGCATTGGCCCGGGGCAATATGCCATCCGCATTGTTCAGGAACTTCTGGATCAGTTCCTCGTCGGTCATGAAGCTGGCTGGATCGGGCGATTTGGATCCCTTGGGATAGCGGCGCTCGCCCGCGAAGGTCTGGCCGCGCGCAATGATCTCCAGCTTGGCGGGGCGGCTGGCGGCATTGCCGGTCAGCAATTTGACATAGTCCGGATGCACTTCATGCGTGACCTTTTCCATCAGGTTCATGACCGATGGGCCAAAGACCAGTTCCGGGTCCATCCATGCACGGCCCGGCGGCACCCGGTGAGCGCCCACCGCGATGCCGTGCGCGATCGAGAATTGCGCGTCATGGGGCAGCAATATCTCGCGATTGAGCCAGACCGGCTGTTCGACCATGCCCTCGACATAGACCTTGATGCCTTCGATTTCCTCGACGCCGATCGCGTTGTCATCGAGGATTTCCGTCATCTCATCGATCAGGGCGTGAAGGATGCGGCAATGCGGATAGGGCTTGAAGGTCGAAAGCGCCGGGAAGCGCCATTCGCTGCCCAGATTTTCCACCATCTTGTCAGCGAACCAGCGCCGGGTGCCGATGAAACGACGATAGCCATATTCTTCGTCGTCAAGGATGCGCAGGTCGCCGCGATGGCCGAATTCGGCGGCAAAAGCGGCCGTGAAGGCGGACTGAATCAGGACGCCCGCATGCAGATATTTGATCGTCGAACTGGGCGCATGCTGGAACCATGCGACCTGCGAGTTGACGGGCGATATCGAACCGGCGACGCCAAGACCGTTGGCAAGCGTTTCCTCCGAATGATCCCGCAGCATGCCGATGGCGGCGGTCGCGCCGAAGATCGTCTCAGCATAGCCGAACACGGGGGGAGGATCGACCTCGCCGTCCTTCGTGTCGCGCAGATAGTCCATGCCCATGCCGATGCGGCTCGAAATCTCATGCGATACGGCAATCGCCTCGATGACCGACTTGCCGTCATGAGCCATCGATTCCCCAAGCGCCATGATGCCCGGCAAGACATAAGGCGTGATGTGGCCGGGAGGCATGACCGCATCCATGTCCAGCGTATTGATCAACTCGCCATTGGCGAAAGCCGCGCCGAAGACCGAAACCCGGTCGCCGGTGCCCATGATCGTGGCGTCGCCATGGCCGACGGGACCGCCCATCAGCCGTCCGTAATCGATGCCCGCTTTGCCCTTCAACTCGCCGATAGCGGCAACCGCCACGCCGATGGAATCGAGCATGATCCGGCAGGATTCGCTTACTGCTTCTTCCGGAAGGTCGGTAAAGCGGGTTTCCTTCGCCAGATGGGCGAATTTTTCGATCATGGTTGCCATGAGATGTCCTCTTCCATTTCTACGTTCCTGAAAATGGCGAACCGCCACCAGGATTCCCGCCACAGGCCGGCAGGCATCAGTCCGTTGCGGTTCGCAGGGTAAGCCTCCTGTCGGCTCGGCGCAATAAGCTGAATGGCTTTTACAATCATTTCCGACGGGTACGCCGCCAAGATGCGCTGTCGATGAAACGCCCTGAAATGAAGATGGATTCATTGAGGGCACGGAACGATGATCCTGTTTCCTCCGTTTCGATCTGAGCGTAACGACAGGGGAGGATTTAAGGTGCGGAACATCCATAGCGTCGGACTTCTGGTGTATCCGCTTCTGCTTCTGGGTTGTTCGTCACAACAGGCATCCAATTCGTCCGACCCGTCGCCATCGACGCAAAATGCGAATGCTCCGGCATCGCCCGGTGCCTCGCCGGCACAGCCCGCAATTCCCGACAAGGCCCGCACCATGGCGCTAAGCGCGCAAGGCGTCGCGCCGATCGGGTTGACGGTCCGCGTCAAGGGCATCGAGCTTGGAACCGACGCGACGATCCTGACGGTCAGCGCTTCCTATGGCGGAACGGACACCAACAATGTGCCGCTCGCGTCGGACCCTACCTATTTGCAGGACGAACAGGGCAACAAACTGATGCTCAAGCAGCCATCCGAAAATCCCTGGATGCATATCATTCGGGGTCAGCAGATGGATGGCCAACTCGTATTCCTGGGCGCCGTGGCACCCGGAACAAAGACGCTCACCCTTGTCATCAACAACAATAATCCTGGCGATTCAGTGACTGCGCCGGGCCTTTCGATACCGCTCCATCTGGATGGCGCGGCGAATTAGGCGTCATGAAGGGCAAGTCAGGCCTTCTTCCGGCCGCGCTCATGACGGCACTCATCGCCGGGGGCTGCGACCAGCGGCCCGCGCCGCGCAGCCTCAAGGACATGGAATCGCACATGTCCGTGCGAACCGATGTCGCCGAGACGCACATGCGCGTTCTGGAACCGGGGAGCGGAATAGAGGGCGGCGCGCCGGAGAGCGGCCTTCAGGCAGCGGGGGAACAATCGCTGTTTCGCGAAAGCGAGGTCGCGGATGGGAAGGTCGAGGAGACGCGGGCGCTGCTCAGCGAATTGCAGGCGCGACAGGCGGAGGATCGCTCGATCCGGTTCGACCTGCCCGCCGATATATTGTTCGATTTCGACAAGGCGACGTTGCGTCCCGACGCCGCAGCAAGCCTTCAGAAAGCGGCGCATCTGATCGCGAACTATCCCGATGCGCCGATCGCCGTGGCCGGGCACACAGACGCCAGGGGCGACGACGCCTATAATGATGCATTATCCACGCGTCGGGCAGACGCCGTTGCCGCATGGCTCAAGGGGCAGACCGGACGCGCCGCCACCGTTCAGGGCTTTGGAAAAAGAAAGCCGGTCGCGCCCAACGTCCATCCCGACGGAAGCGACGATCCCGAAGGACGGCAGCGAAATCGCCGCGTCGAAATCATCATCCTCCCATCGTGAGGCGAATGCCCATGGCCGATATGCATATTCATTTCCTGCTCCCCGCCGCTCTTCTGTTCGTTGCGGGTTGTTCCGGCTCTTCTTCCGAGGAGGCTGCCTGGCAGCCGGATGAGGATGGCAATATCAAGGCTTCATCGGAAAGCTGGGCG
>JASGDV010000082.1:0-32311 GCA_049841255.1 Sphingobium sp. | reverse complement strand
GCCGAAGTGCTGGCGCGGCGTGAAATCGCCGTTGTAGGCGCGCTTGAGGCAGATGATCAGGAAGATCGTGCCGACCAGAACGTGGAAACCGTGGAAGCCGGTCGCCATGTAGAAGGCTGAGCTATAGGGGCTGCCGCCGAACGGGAAAGGCGCATGGGCATATTCATAGGCCTGGATCGACGAGAAGAGCAGGCCCAGGATGATGGTGCACCACAGGGCCTTCTTCAGCGCTTCGCGGTCGCCATGGATCAGCGCGTGATGCGCCCAGGTGACGGTGGTGCCCGAGCAGAGCAGGATCAGCGTGTTGAGCAGCGGAAGCTCGAACGCGTTCATCACTTCGATGCCCTTGGACGGGAACAGGCCTTCGATCGGCGCGAGCGTGCTGGGGAACAGGGAGAAGTCGAAAAAGGCCCAGAACCAGCCGACGAAGAACATCACTTCCGACGCGATGAACAGGATCATGCCGTAACGCAGATGCAACTGCACGACCGGCGTATGATCGCCCGCGCGCGCTTCGTGGATCACGTCGCTCCACCAGCTGAACATGGTGAACAATACGCCCGCCAGACCGATGAGGAAAACCCAGCCGCCGCCAGCGGGCAATGCGTCGGGATGCATCCACATGATCCCGCCGAACGCCATGACCAGCGCCGACAGCGAGCCGAACATCGGCCAGATGCTGGGCGGGAGAATGTGATAATCGTGATTCTTGGCGCCTGCCATGACCTGATCTTCCCTGTTCGCGTTATTGTCTGTTGCCTTAGCTTGGCTTCCTGTCCTGCTCAACAGGATAGAAGGTGTAGCTGAGCGTTATTTCCTGCGTGTCCTTGTTGTCCGGGTCGGACAGGATTTTCGGATCGATATAATAGAGCACCGGCATCCGCACTTCCTCGCCAGGCTTCAGCGTCTGCTGGGTGAAGCAGAAGCACTGGATCTTGGTGAAAAAAGCGCCTGCCTGGGTCGGGGTGACGTTGAAGCTGGCGGTCCCGGTGACGGGTTTGTCCGACATGTTCTTCGCCACGAAGATGGCCATGTTGCGCGCGCCCACCGTCACCGACTGGGTCGGATGTTCGGGATGGAATTTCCACGGCATGCCCGGCTGCACGTTGGAATCGAAGCGGATGGACATGATGTGGCCGGTCGCTTCCTTCACCCGGACGTCCACCGAAGCGCGCTGGGTCGTGCCGCCAAAGCCCGTCTGCTCGCAGAAGATGCGGTAAAGCGGCACGGACGCGAAGCCCAGCCCCAGCATGGCGAGGCCGACGATGACCGTCATGATCAGCGTCCGCCGGTTACGGCGCGCGCTGTCGAAGGGAGAGGGAGGAAGGGTCGCCATCAATGGCCTGCGCCCATCTTCGCAATGGCGATGACGTAAAAGAGGATGACCAGCCCCCCCAGCAGCACGCCGGTGACGATGGCGCGGGACTTCTGCCGCGCGCGCACCTGCCTGTCCTCCTCGGGCGTCATGCCAGCCACCAACGGTCGGCCACGACCGCGCCGAACAGGAGGAACAGATAGAGGATGGAATATTTGAAGAGTCGCCGCTCCGGCTTCATCCGGGCCGGATCGGTTTCGCGGTGGCGGTAGACCTCGAAGGCGAAGACCGCGAAAAGCGCCGTGCCCAGCAGGGCGGTGACGCCGTAGACAAGGCCGGTCAGGCGCAACAGCACCGGCGCCATGGCGGCAACGGCCATGATGGCGGTGTAGAACCATATCTGGCGGCGGGTCGCGACCTCGCCCGACACGACCGGCAGCATGGGAATGCCCGCGGCGGCATAGTCGGTCCTCACGAACAGGGCCAGCGCCCAGAAATGCGGCGGCGTCCAGAAGAAGATCAGCATGAACAACGCCACGGGCAAGGCGGAAATGTCCCCCGTCACCGCCGCCCAGCCGATCACCGGCGGGAAAGCCCCGGCCGCGCCGCCGATGACGATATTCTGCGCCGTCCGCGGCTTGAGCCAGATGGTGTAGACGAGGACGTAGAAAAGGATCGAGACCGCCAGCACCGCCGCCGCGAGCCAATTGGTCGCGACGCCCATCAGGAGCACGGAGAAGAAGGAAAGGCCGACGCCGAAATGCAGCGCCGATTGCGGGTCCATCCGGCCGGCCGGAAGCGGACGGCTGGCGGTGCGCTTCATCAGGCCGTCTATGTCCCGCTCATACCACTGGTTGAGCGCCGCCGCCGCGCCCGCGCCCAGCGCGATGCACAGGATCGCCGTGAAGGCGAGCACGGGGTGGATATGGCCGGGCGCCGCCAGCAGGCCGCAAAGGCCGGTGAAGACCACCAGCGTCATCACCCTGGGCTTGGTCAACGCCACGAAATCCCGCCAATGGGCGGGCAAAACGGGCGAAAGCGACCCGGACATGATCGGCGAACTTGCCATAATCTCCTCATGCGTCAGCCCGGCACCGATGCGGCGCCGGGTCTGATCCGGGGAAAGCCGAAACTGTTCCCCGGCGGTCAGTCGATGACCGGCAGCGTTTCGAACTGGTGGTAGGGCGGCGGGCTGGACAGCGTCCATTCCAGCGTCGTCGCGCCTTCGCCCCACGGGTTGGCGGCGGCCTTCTTGCCCGCGGCCAGCGACCAGATCAGGTTGATGAAGAATATCACCATGCCGGCCGCCATGATCTCATAGCCGTGGCTCGCGATCTTGTTCCAGTAGGCGAAGGCTTCCGGATAGTCGGGATAGCGGCGGGGCATGCCCGACAGGCCCAGGAAGTGCATCGGGAAGAACAGCATGTTCACGCCCACGAAGAACACCCAGAAGTGCAGGTGGCCGAGGAACTCGTTGTACATCTTCCCCGACATCTTCGGGAACCAGTAGTAGAAGCCCGCGAACAGGCCGAACACGGCGCCCAGCGACAGCACATAGTGGAAGTGCGCCACCACATAATAGGTGTCGTGCAGCACGTCGTCGACGCCGCCGTTCGCCAGCACGACGCCGGTGACGCCGCCCACGGTGAACAGGAAGATGAAGCCCAGCGCCCAGACCATCGGGGTCTTGTAGCTGATCGAGCCGCCCCAGATCGTCGCGATCCACGAGAAGATCTTGATGCCCGTGGGAACGGCGATGACCATCGTCGCGGCGGTGAAATACATCTTCACATTGACCGACATGCCGGTGGTGAACATGTGGTGCGCCCAGACGATGAAGCCAACGACGCCGATCGCGACCATGGCATAGGCCATGCCGAGATAACCGAAGACGGGCTTGCGGCTGAAGGTCGACACGATCTGGCTGATCATGCCGAAGCCCGGCAGGATCATGATATACACTTCGGGATGGCCGAAGAACCAGAACAGATGCTGATAGAGTTCCGGATCGCCGCCGCCAGCCGCATCGTAGAAGGTGGTGCCGAAATTGCGGTCCGTCAGCAGCATGGTGATCGCGGCGGCCAGAACCGGCAGGGCGAGCAGCAGCAGGAAGGCGGTGACCAGCACCGACCATACGAACAGCGGCATCTTGTGCAGGGTCATGCCCGGCGCGCGCATGTTGAGGATGGTGGTGATGAAGTTGATCGCGCCCAGGATCGAGCTGGCGCCCGCGATGTGGAGCGACAGGATCGCCATGTCCACCGCCGGGCCCGCCGAACCGCTGGTCGACAGCGGCGCATAGACGGTCCAGCCGGTGCCCGCGCCGTTGCCGGTGCCGCCGGGGACGAAGGTCGAGCCGAGCAGCAGCGCGAAAGCGGGGATCAGCAGCCAGAAGCTGATATTGTTCATGCGCGGGAAGGCCATGTCCGGCGCGCCGATCATGATCGGCACGAACCAGTTGCCGAACCCGCCGATCATGGCAGGCATCACCATGAAGAAGACCATGATGAGGCCGTGCGCGGTGATGAGCACGTTCCAGAGGTGATAGGCCTGATCCAGCGTGGCCGAGGGGCCGTCGCTGAATTGCGCCCATGCCTGAAGATACTGGATCCCCGGCTCCGCCAGCTCGGCGCGCATCAGGCCCGAAATGCCGCCGCCGATGATGCCGGCGATGATCGCGAAGATCAGGTAAAGGGTGCCGATGTCCTTGTGGTTCGTGGACATGAACCAGCGCTGGAAGAAGGCGGGCTTGTGATCGGCGTCGTGATGCTCGTGAGCGTGATCGCCGTGGTGGTCTGCGGTAATGGTGGTCATGGCGTATCTGCCCTTACATCAAATCTTGGCCGGAGCGGCGGCGGGCTTGGGCGCTTCCGCCGTGGCGGCGCCCTCGGCCTTCAGCTTGCCGCCCTGCGACAGCACCCACTGGTCGAACTGGGCGGGAGGCAGAGCCTCGATCGCGATCGGCATGAAGCCGTGGCGCGCGCCGCACAGTTCCGAACACTGGCCGTAATAGACGCCCGGCTTCTCGATGGTGAGGCTCTTTTCGTTCAGGCGGCCCGGCACGGCGTCCATCTTCACCCAGAGCGAAGGCACGGCGAAGCTGTGGATCACGTCGGCGCCGGTGATGATGAGCTTGATCGGACGGCCCACCGGCAGGACCAGGCGATTGTCGGCAGCCAGCAGATAAGGCTCGCCATTTTCAGCCGCCTTTTCCCTGGTCAGCATGTTCGACACGAATTCGGGGATTTCGTTGTCGGGATATTCATAGCCCCAATACCATTGATAGCCCGTCACCTTGACGGTGACCGCATCCTTGGGGGCGGGCTTGTACTGGTCGGCGAGCAGGCCGATGGAGGGCACCGCGATCACCAGCAGGATCATGACCGGGACCACGGTCCAGATCACTTCGACCAGCGTGTTGTGCGACGTCTTGGACGGGGCCGGGTTCGCGGCGCGGCGGAAACGGACCATCACATAAAGCATCAGCCCCGCCACGAAGATGCAGATGACCGTGATGATCGGCAGCAGCATCTGGTCGTGCAGCCAGCGGGCGGTATGCCCGTTGGGGGTGAATTGCTGTTGAAGGGTGATTTCGCCCGGACGGGGCATGCCGATGCCTTCCGTCGGCTTCATGCGCGGCGGCGCGGCGACCTTGGCGGCGGACGCCGCTTCCGTGGCGTTGGCGGCCGATTCGGCCGGCGCGGCGGCATTTTCAACGGCGGGCGCCGCAACGGCCGCATTGTCCTGCGCCAGCGCCGGACTGCCCATCGCCAAAGCCGGCGCAAAGGCCAGCATCCCGGCGAGAATGAGCGATTTCACCTTATTCATAGCGTCTTCTTACCCCGTAACCCCTTCGCGCCCCTGCGGCGAAGACGCGCGCACATGCGCTCCGTCCCCGCCCGGTCGGTCTGCCGCGGCTTATAGGCGCGGTTTTTTTCAGCCTCAAGCATCCGGAGCAGATTTTCTTCTCTGTTGCAACGCCTCCCTTGCCCGCCTATTCCGCTCCCGCGCACAGGGGCGCTGTTTCACGGGGCGCGACACGCCCTCAAACAAGGAGCGGGACGGGCGGGAGCAGACCCCGCGACCGGCGCGCGAATGGATCTGAATAGAATGACCGACGAGGAAGTATTGGCGGAATTCCGGGCGGCGGGCGCGCTGCTCGAAGGGCATTTCATCCTGTCATCGGGACGGCGCAGCGGCAATTATCTGCAATGCGCGCGCGTGCTGATGAATGCGGAGAGGGCCGGACGGCTGGCCCGCGCGATGGCGCAGCAACTGCCGCGCGAATTGCGGCAGGAGATCGATCTGGTGGTGTCCCCGGCGATGGGCGGCCTCATCATCGGGCATGAGATGGGCCGCGCGCTGGATCGCGACGCCATCTTCCTCGAACGGCCCGAAGGCAGTTTCGAACTGCGGCGCGGCTTCGCCATCGCGCCGGGGCAGAAGGTGCTGATGGTCGAGGATGTGGTCACGACCGGCCTGTCCTCGCGCCAGGCGATCGACGCCGTGACGGCGGAAGGCGGCATCGTGATCGCGGAAGCGGCGCTGGTGGACCGATCGGCGGGCGAAGCCGATCTGGGCGTGCCCTTCTATCCGCTCGTCAGCATCAACTTCCCCGTCTATGAAGCGGATGAGGTGCCGCCCGAACTGGCGGCCATCCCCGCCGAAAAGCCGGGCAGCCGGAAGCAGTAGCCATGACATCCTCTCCCGCGCATCTCCGCCTCGGCGTCAATATCGACCATGTGGCGACCATCCGCAACGCGCGCGGGGGAGCGCATCCCGATCCGGTCAAGGCCGCCCTTCTGGCGGTGAAGGCCGGGGCGGACGGCATCACCGCCCATCTGCGCGAAGATCGCCGCCATATCCGGGACGAGGACATCGCCACGCTGATCGCGGCGCTTGCCGTGCCGTTGAATCTGGAAATGGCGGCGACGCAGGAGATGCTCGGCATCGCGCTGAAGCACAAACCCCACGCCGCCTGCATCGTGCCGGAAAAGCGGGAGGAGCGGACGACCGAAGGCGGGCTGGACGCGGCCAGGCAGATCGAAGCCCTGCGTCCCATCGTCGCGGCGCTGGGCGATGCAGGCGTGCGCGTCAGCCTGTTCATCGAGCCCGATCCGGCGCAGATCGAGGCGGCGATCAGGCTCGGCGCGCCGGTGGTGGAGTTGCATACGGGCCGCTATGCCGAACTCAGCGGCGCGGAGCGGGCGCAGGAATTGCGGCGGCTGTCCGACGCGGCGGCGCTGGCGGCGAAGAACGGCATCGAGCCCCATGCGGGCCATGGCCTCACCTTCGACAATGTGGGGCCGGTCGCCGCCATTCCGCAGGTCGCGGAACTCAATATCGGCCATTTCCTGATCGGCGAGGCGATCTTCGGCGGGCTGGAAAGCGCCATTCGCGAAATGCGGCGGCAGATGGATCTGGTGCGTTGATCGTCGGCCTCGGCTCCGACCTCTGCAACATCGAGCGCATCCAAAGCTCACTCGACCGCTTCGGCGAACGGTTCGAGCAGCGGGTCTTCACCGATGTGGAGCGCGCCAAGGCCAATCGCCGCCCCTTCACCAGAGCGGGAACGCTCGCCAAACGCTTCGCCGCCAAGGAAGCCTTTTCCAAGGCGGTCGGCACCGGCTTCAGGCGGGGCGTGTTCATGAAGGACATCGGCGTCGTCAACGGCCCCGGCGGCGCGCCGACGCTGGCGTTGACGGGCGGGGCGCTCGACCGGCTTCAATCTCTGGTTCCGGCGGGCTACAAGCCGGTGGTTCACCTGACGCTCACGGACGATCATCCATGGGCGCAGGCGTTCGTCATCATCGAAATCCTGCCGCTGGATCATGCGGCGCCAGAGGCCCGCCCCCATCCATGACGGCATCCGACATGACCGAAAACAGCCCGCCGCCCGAGCAAGGCGGCGAAACGCCGGAGGAAGACACCGCCTCGACCCCGGTCAACTGGTGGCATGAGGTGCGGAGCATCGGGCTGCTGATCCTGGCGGTGCTGGCTTTTCACAGCTTCGTGGCCAAGCCCTTCTACATCCCGTCGGAATCGATGATGCCGGTGCTGTTGAAGGGCGACCGGCTGGTGGTCAGCAAATTCCCCTATGGCTGGTCCTATGTGTCGCCCAGCTTCCATCCGCTGCCCTTTCTGAAAGGGCGCGTCTTCGGCCATATGCCCGAGCGCGGCGACATCGTGATCGTTTCGCCGCAGAACCGGCGGGAAGATTATATCAAGCGGGTGATCGGCCTGCCGGGCGACATCGTGGAGGTGCGAAGCGGCCAGGTCATCCTGAACGGCAGGCCCGTGCCGCAAAGGACGCTGCAGCCCGTCCGCATCCCCATCGACGGCAACGCCCCCTGCCCGCCGCTGCAATTCCCCGGCGCGCGGCGGACCGCCGCCGACGGCAAAGGCTATTGCGAACTGCCGGTGAAGCAGGAAGTGCTGCCCAACGGCAAGACCTATGTCACCATCGACATGGGGCCAAGCGCGCTCGACTGGTATGGGCCGGTCCGCGTGCCGCGCGATCATGTCTTTTTGATGGGCGACAATCGCGACAACAGCGCCGACAGCCGCGCGCCGCTGGAGGAGAACGGACTGGGCGGTCCGGTGCCCTGGGAAGCCATTGGGGGCCGCGCGGAGTTCATCACCTTCTCGCTGGACGGGGATTCCACCTGGAACCCGCTGAGCTGGTTCCATGCGCTGCGGAGCGGACGCGCCGGGAACAGCCTGCGCCCACGGAGCGTTACACCGCCGCAATAGACGATCGAGGGGGGAACGGGTTTGAGCGACAGGCAGGTCCATATCGAGGAACCCGGTCCCAGCGAATATCGCAGCCCCCTTGTCCAGCATGAGATGAAGCGCGCGGGCGTGTGGATCGCCATGGGCATCGCGGTCGCGCTGGTCGTGCTGCTGGCCCAGCCGATCATGCTGATCATGGGCGCGCTGGTGCTGACGACGATGATGGACGGCGGCACGCGGCTGCTGGGGCGGGTGCTGCCCATCGCGCGCGGCTGGCGGCTGGCCATCGTGCTGATCGCGGCGCTCGCCTTCCTGATCTACACCTTCTATCTCACCGGATCGAGCCTTGCCGCGCAGGCGCAGGCGATGCGGACCATCGTCGAAACGCAGGTGACGCGGATCGGCGGCTGGATGCAGCAACTGGGCGTCACGACCACGCCGGAGGATTTCAAGAGCCTCGCCAGCCAGGCCATGAGTTCGCTGGGCCGCGTCACGGCGGCGGTCGGCACGGCGGTAGGCGCGGTCACGAGCGGGGTCATGATGCTGGTCCTCGCCATCTTCATCGCGGTCGAGCCGAAACTCTATGAACGCGGCGTCGCGTGGATGCTGCCGATGGACAGGCGCGCGCATTTCTACCGGATCGCCGACAAGATGGGATGGACGCTGCGGCGGCTGATGTTCGGGCGGCTGATCGGCATGACAGTGGAGGGCGTGGGGACATGGCTGCTGCTCTGGGCCGGCGGCGTGCCGATGGCGGGGCTGCTCGGCATATTGACCGGCCTGTTCGCTTTCCTGCCCAATATCGGGTCGATCATATCGGGCGTCCTGATCGTGCTGGTGGGCTTTTCCGCAGGGGTGAATGCGGGACTTTATGCCTTTGGCGTCTATCTGATCGTGCAGATCGTGGACGGCTATCTGATCGTGCCGATGGTCGCCAAGCGCGCGACGGATCTCGCCCCCGCGCTGGTGCTGGCGGCGCAGATCCTGTTCGGCGCGCTGTTCGGCATCATGGGGCTGTTCCTGGCCGATCCGATCGTGGCGATGATCAAGGTCTATCTGGAGGAACGGTCCAGAACGCTGGAAGCGGACCGGGTGGAGGGCGCCATTCTTCAGGCGGCGTCCTGAGGGGGAAGATATCGTTTGGCGTGGCTGTTTTCAGCCAGAAGCGGACATCCAACCCTCGGCATCCCAGCGAAAGCTGGGATCTCCCTTCTTGTGGCACAGCCATGCACCAAAGAGATCCCAGCTTTCGCTGGGATGACGGATGTCTGGAACCCACCCAAATCGAAGCGCGCCATGCAGAATCCAAGCGGACCGCCAATCCACCCAAAAGCCGCTTCCCAATAAAAAAAGAGGCCCGCAACGGGGCCTCTTCCTTGATCCTGCGATGACAGCGGCGGTCAGTTGCCGGGCAGCGGCGGCGGGGCCGCGCCCTGTTGCATCATCTGCTGCATCTTCATGATGTCCGCGCGCGACTTGAAGTCATGGAGCTGGACGTCGAAGACCAGAACCGAATTGGCCGGGATCGGACCCGCGGCCTGTTCGCCATAGCCAAGCTGCGGCGGAATCCAGAGGCGGTATTTTCCGCCCTTCTTCATCTTCCGGAGACCTTCGGAAAAGCCCGGCACGACCCCGTCGACCGGCATGGCCGTCTGCGGATTCTCATCGAACACCGTGCCGTCGAGCAGCGTGCCCTTATAGCCGACCAGCGCCACATCCTCGGCCGTCGGGCTGGGACCGGCGCCTTCTTCCAGCACCTTGAACTGGAGGCCGGACTCGGTCGTCTCGACGCCGTCGGCGTGGGCGTTCTGCGTCAGGAAGGTCGCGGGCGACGGTTCCAGATTGCGTTGCCCGGCCCAGGCAAGCCCGCCTGCCGCCAGCGCGATCGCCGCGACACCGATCCAGAGCCGCGTCAGCGACCCCTTGGCGATGGGGTGGAGAGGGACAGCCGTCGTGGACATGGGCGCGCGCCTTGCGGTGGGATGAAGACTTTAAGGAAAAGAGGGGCGACCACGCGGCCGCCCGTCAGGCATGCTTAACGGACGCCGTCGCGCTCGGCGCGCTTGCGTTCCAGCTTGCGGGCGCGGCGGACAGCGGCGGCCTTTTCGCGGGCGCGCTTTTCCGAGGGCTTTTCATAGTGACGGCGCAGCTTCATCTCGCGATAGACGCCTTCCCGCTGCAGCTTCTTCTTGAGAGCGCGAAGAGCCTGATCCACATTGTTATCGCGAACGATGATTTGCATAAGCCAGTCAATCTCCAATCGAAAACGGGCGGTCCGCCAGGAATGAAAACCCCATTCCCGGCGGGCCTCCCGAAATAAAATCCATGAGTCGCCGCAGGTCGCCCTGCGCCGTGTGGGGCGCGCCCTACCAGCAGAGTCGCGCAAATTCAACCCTAAAGCCGCCCCATTCCGGCTATCCGGCGCGCAAACGGCCAGGACGGGGACGAAGCGGGGCGGCCGGATGGCTCCTTCCGGCTGGACAAGCCAGGCGAATTTTCCGGCCTTTCCCTCTCTCTTTGCGGTTGATCGGCGCGGCGCTTCGTGATTTTCTGCCCATGGGCCGATGCAATGGAGGACAGGGTTGGCGACCATATGGAACAATCACGCGAGCGAGGGCCGCCACAACGCCTCCTTCGCCAGGCGGATCAGTTCGCACCTTGCCGCCGCCCTTGTGGTCTTCTGCCTGCTTCAGATCTTCATCGTCGCGAAAATGGGCGGATCGCTGGTCCTGCACCTGGGCATCATCGTCGCCATCGGCGGCTTTGCCGTGGCGGCGCGGCGACTGGAGCGGCGCTGGCAGACGATCGAACAGGGCGGGCTGTCGCATGGCGGGCTGGCGCTGCGGTTCCGGCGCAACGTGCTGCAACTCTGGGCCGCCAGCCTGATCGGGGCGCTGATGTGGATTCCGGTGGCAGTCATTTATCACGCCGTCTTCGGCTGAACGCGCCAGACGCGCGCCGCGCGACGCGCGGCAAAGATTTTGATGTTATAACAAGATAATGATGAGGAATGGGGCCATACGGCACGACTTTCACGGCAAAGCTCCTTTTCCTTTGACGCGAAAACTTGCCGTTTCATCGGACTTTTAAGAGAAAAACGTCAATTCGCTGGCGTGAGGGAGAGCGGGATTCTGCTCCAGTCAAAGGCCGAAAGAGTCATCTGCCACCTCACGCCAGCCAGGATTCTCAGCCATTTAGGCTAGGATTCAAGGATGTGAGACTGGATATTCGACATCGCCCGACCCTGTGCGCGTCGCCTTTATGAATTGCATATTCCTTTGAAAATCAGTGACTTCCTTAACGCATAAATTGAGGACAGAGCCGGAGTGCGCTGTAGATTCGCTTTGCGCGAAAGACTGGTCCAATCCTTGACCCGCCGGACTCATGTGATTACATTATTTTGAGCACAGATTCAGGCGGAAAACCCATTCCCTCTGAAAACCGGGATGGCCCGTTCCACCCGAAGTCGGATTGTCATCCATCCCTGCTTATGGCCTGACGCCATATCCGCTGAAATATAGTTCGAACAGCAGCCATGAAGGAGAGAAGCATGACGGACCGTTTGAAAGGAAAAATCGCCATCGTGACCGGCGGCGCCAGCGGCATCGGCCTGGGGGTCGCGAAACGATTTCTCGATGCGGGCGCGCAGGTCGTCCTTGCCGACATCAATGCGGAAGCAGGCGAAAAGGAGGCGTCGGCCTTGAAAGCGGCCGGAAAACCGGCTTCCTTTGTGAAATTGGACGTGGCGTCCGAAGCTGACTGGAAAAGCGTGATCGAAGATACCGTCAAGACGCTGGGCGGCTTCAACGTGCTGGTCAATGTCGCGGGCATCTGCGAATTGCGCGACATCGAGCATGAATCGCTCTCGGACTTCCAGAGGACGGTCGCCGTCAATCTGCAAGGCACTTATCTCGGCACGAAATACGCCATCGCCCATATGAAGGACGCCGGGGGCGGTTCGATCATCAACATGAGTTCCATCGACGGCATCATCGGCGAACCATATCTGCCCGCCTATACCTCCACCAAGGGCGCGATGCGGATGCTTACCCGCTCCACCGCCATCCATTGCGCGCGCAACGGCTATAATATCCGCGTCAACTGCGTCTGCCCCGGCGTCATCGAAACGCCGCTCCTCGAACGGGCGGTGCAGTCCTGCACCCCGGAAGAGGCCGAAGGCGTGCTGGGCGGAATGAGGGCGAGAATTCCGCTGGGCCGCTTCGGCAAGCCGGAGGAAATCGGCAATGCCTGCGTATTCCTGGCGTCCGACGAAGCCTCCTATGTAGTGGGGACCGATCTGATCGTGGACGGTGGCTGCACCGCATAAACAGGAAACCGAAGGCCGGAGCCGCCCATGAGCGGTGATCCGGCCGGACGGTTCAGACCAGTCCCAGCTTCGACAATTCCCCCAGCAGCGCGGGCGGCATGGCGTCGAGGTCGCCGGCTTCGCCGGAGCCGAGATCGGGCGGAGCGTCCTTTTCCTCCAGATAGCGCCAGCCCTGATGGGGACGTTTCGGCATGGCGCGCACGGGGATGAGCCGGGGGGCGAGCCTGATCCAGAAACGGCCCTGCCCGGTTTCCTCGAACCCCAATAGCGGGCTGCGGCCGACGATCTGGCTGCTGTGTATCCAGTAGAGGGAACCGCCCGCCAACTCCTCGAAACGCTTGGGCATATAGCGGGTGCTGGTGCGCGCTTCCTCCGCATGGCTTTCCAGCCAGGCGCGCAGGGTGGCGGGGCTTTCCGCGCCGAAGGCTATCTTGGTGAGGTGCAGGGGCATGGCATCAAGATGGGCGGAAATCTCAGCCCGTCAATCCTGCCGCCGTCGCAAGGCCGAGGAAAGCGAAGAAACCCATCGAATCCGTGATCATGGTGACGAAGATGGAGGATGCGACGGCCGGGTCGAGATTCATCCGGTCGAAGGCTAGCGGCACCGCCGCTCCGGCCAGGCCCGCCGTCAGGATGTTGGTCATCATTGCCGCCGCGATCACCGCGCCCAGATGGCCGTTGTGGAACACCAGCGAGACCCCGATGCCCAGCACCAGCGCCACGGTCGCGCCGTTGAGCAGCGCCACGCGGATCTCGCGCAATATGGTGCGCCGCGTGTTGGTGCCGGTGATCTGGTTGGTGGCGAGCGCACGGACGGTGACGGCCATGGTCTGGCTGCCCGCATTGCCGCCCACGCCCGCGACGATTGGCATCAGCGTGGCGAGCGCCACCATCTTCTCGATCGTGCCTTCGAAGAAACCGATGATGGAGGAGGCGACCAGCGCCGTCAGCAAATTGGTGAGCAGCCAGCGCACACGGGCGCGATAGCTGTCCATAACCGGTTCGTTGATGTCGCCTTCGCCGCCCGCGCCCGACAGGCGGAGGATGTCCTCGCCCGCTTCTTCCGAAATGATGTGGACGATGTCGTCGACGGTGATCATGCCGACCAGCCGCCCGCTGCCGTCGACCACGGCGGCGGAGATCAGCGCATATTTCTGAAAGCGCAGGGCGACCTCTTCCTGATCCATGTCGACCGGGATCAGCGTCTGTTCCCGCTTCATGAGGTCGGACATGGCGACGGCGCGGGGACAGGTGAGAATCCAGGAAAGCTGGCAGGTGCCGATGGGCTTGTGCTGCTCATCCACCACGAAGATTTCCCAGAAATCGGTGGTGAGGTCGTTATTGTCCCGCAGATAGTCGATCACCTGCCCGACGGTCATATGTTCGGGCACCGCGATCAGGTCGCGCTGCATCAGGCGGCCCGCGGACTCCTCCGGGTAGGAAAGCGCGCTTTCGATGGCGGCGCGGTCTTCGGGGTCGAGCGCGTCGAGGACGGCCTGCTGGTCGGCCTCCTCCATATCCTCGATGATGGCGACGGCGTCGTCGGTGTCGAGTTCGGAAGCGAACTCCGCCACCTGTTCCGGCGCGAGCGAGTCGAGCAGGTCGTCGCGCACATAATCGTTGAGTTCGGAGAGCACCTCCGCCCCCACCAGATCGCCGAGCGCGGCGGCGACTTCGCCGCGCCGGTCGGACGGGGTGAGTTCCAGAAGATCGGCGATGTCGGCGGGGTGCAGCGGCGAGACGAGTTCGCGCGCGCGTTCCCTGTCGCCTTCCTCCACCGCGTCCAGCACGGCGGAGACGAAGTCGGTTTTCAGCCGGTCGTCCTCGTCATGACGGGAATCCTCCGCCTGATCGACCGCTTCGTCAAAAGGCTGTTCGTCCGGCCGGGGTTCGGCCCAATCGCCGTGCTCGCTCATCGCGTCCCCTACTGTCCGGTTCCTGTAACATTCGGCCGCTTTCGCTCATGCGAAATCGAATTGCAATGGGGTTCGGGCGAGGAACGGCGCATCATATCCCTAAATGCTTCCATCCTTCCCCCGAGCCTCTATATGACGGCCATCGACCCTTCCCCCATCAAGAGGACATCATGGCCGACGAAACGCTTACCCTCACCCTCGACAGCGGCGGCGACGTCGTCATCAAGCTGCGTCCCGATCTGGCCCCCGGCCATGTGGAGCGCATCACCACGCTCGCCAAGGACGGTTTCTATGACGGCGTGGTGTTCCACCGCGTCATCCCCGGCTTCATGGCGCAGGGTGGCGACCCGACCGGCACCGGCATGGGCGGATCGAAGCTGCCCGACATCAAGGCGGAGTTCAGCCGCGAGCCGCATGTGCGCGGCGTCTGCTCCATGGCCCGCGCGATGAACCCGAACAGCGCGAACAGCCAGTTCTTCATCTGCTTCGACGACGCAACCTTCCTCGACGGGCAATATACCGTCTGGGGCGAAGTCACGTCCGGCATGGAACATGTCGACGCCCTGCCCAAGGGCGAACCGCCGGCCACGCCCGGCAAGATCGTGAAGGCTACGGTTTCCTGACCATGCCGTCGGTGGGAGAGATGGCATTCACCGCCGTCTCCTCCGCCGGTTGTTCGGGCGGAACATAGGCCCCGATCGATTCGATGTGCCAGCGGCGATCAGACTCGGACGATCCGGGCACGTTATTGACGCGGCGCAGCGTCACCTGCCGCAGCATATACCAGGGCTTGCCGGTGGCGGCGATGCGGCCATAGACTTGCACCGGCACGGTCACATAGAGGGAGCCCGCCGCGCCCTCCACTTCGCCGGGCGCGCCGACATTGGCGTGGATTTCGCTGAATCCCCGGAATCGAGCGGCGAAGATCACATCCTCTTCGGACCCGATGGCGCCTTTTTCATTCCAGAGGTCCTGCGCGTCGTCATATCGCTTTTCTTCGAGCAGGCCATAATAGCCCTGAACCACCTGCGCCGCGCCCTGCGCACTGTCGGGATCGATGGCATCCTCATCGATGGGAGGCTCCGCCGTTGCGGGAAGGCCGCCGGGCGTTCCGGGAGCGGGCGGAGCCAGCGGCTCCATCAGGGCCTGTGCTTCGGCCTTCAGGTCATTTCCCACCTGCGCCGCATTGGCCCCGTTCGCCAGATTGTCGATCGCGCTTTCTTCACGCCCGTCGCAGGCGGCCAACGCCATAACACCCAGAAGAAGAACCGTTCCCTTTTGCCATCCCATCAGCCTGCCTGTCTTCCTTCATGATCGTTCAGTTCGAATTCTGCCGCCTGCCCATGCGCGGCTGACGCTGACCGCCATCGGAGCGGGGCGGACGCGCTTCAGGGCGGGCCTGTGGGCGGGGAGACGTTACGCCATCCTGTCCGCCACGCCAACGGCCCCATCCCCGATTGCCGTCGGGTTGGGACGGACGCTGGGGCCGAGTGACATTGCCGCCCGGCTGCGAGGGTTGCTGCGGACGCGACCAGTTGCCCCCGCGCTGCCCGTCGCCATTGCGGTCGCGCCAGCGATTCCTGTCATTGCCCCGCCAGCGGTCGCGATCCCCTCCGCGCCAGCGGTCGTCGCGGCGATCGGCCCGGCGGCTTTCCCAATAACGGCGCTGCCCGTCGTTCCAGCGATGACGCCTGCCGCCGCGATCATACACATAATAGCCGCTGCCGGGATAATAATAGCCGTCATACCAGCCATAGCCGTAGCCCGGATAATAATCATCATACCAGCCGCCACCGCCATAATAGCCGCTGCCGACGCTGACGCCGCCATAATAACCGTCATCATAGGCGCAACCCGCCACCGCCAGCGCGCCAGCAAGTCCGATCACCGCGAGCAAGGGCCGTTTGAACAAGGCCATCGCCTTTCTCCTCAAAGATAGATTGCCCCTTGGTAACGCCCGCCGGTTGAATTGGTTGTGAATGGCCGGAAGATGAAGAAGCCGTTTATCCAATATTCAGATAAGCCGCCCTTCGTTCATCGGGCTGACAGAAACCGTTGTATTCGTGCCGCAATTCGGACGGATCGGCAGATTTTCACGTTCGTTCAGGAAACTTTCAAGCTGGCAGACGGATTTTTCCTCCATGTCCTGAAGCCGCTTTGAGCGCCGGACATAAGCCGGGGGTCCACACCCCGGAGGCGATTTTTTCAACAACAATAAAGGGTCACCCATGAACAAACTGCTTTTCGCGGCGGTTGCCGCTGCGTCCTTCATTCCCGCCGCCGCCATGGCGCAGGGCGATGCGAACTCCACCCGCCGGATCGAACCCTATGTCGGCGTGATGGGCGGCGTGGACAATTATGACAGCGAAACCGGCAAGGAAGGGATTCCGCCCGTCGGTTACAAAGGCCGCATCGCCGAAGGCGTGGCGGGCGTGAATTATAATGTGGCAGGGCCGATCGTGGTCGGCGTCGAAGGCACGGCATCGAAAGGCGTCAGCGGCGACGTCGACTGGGAATATGGCGTGGCGGGCCGCGCGGGCGTGAAGGCGGGCAAGGACAGCCTGATCTTCGGCAAGGTCGGCTATCGCTGGGTCAATTTCGACGCGCTGGGGCCTGACAGCCCGGACTTCCATGGCACCACCTATGGCGCGGGCGTGGAGCTGTCGGCGGCGGACATGGGCGGTTCGGCGGCGAGCAGCCCGGTCCGCCTTCGTTTTCAGGCCGACACGCTGGGCAATTTCCGTTCCATCCGTCCGATGGCGGGCGTGGTCGCGAAATTTTGACGGCCTGAACAGCGTATAGGATTTGGGCGGGCATTACTTGTGCCCGCCCCATCCCTTCCTCCCCGGAGGAGTCGAGGACGGATCAGCCAATGGACTGCGGGCTGGTTCGTCCTCTTCGATTTCAGTTCTCTGTCTTCCCGTTCGGCCCCTAGCCGCTGTTCCTCAGCGCCGTGGCGATGGCGTTGATCGACAATTCGATGCCTTCCTTGATGCGCGGATCGTCCTCACCCGAGCGGTGGCGTTTCAAAAGCTCCACCTGAAGCAGGTTCAGCGGCTCGATATAAGGCAGGCGCAGGCGGATGGATTCGTCGAGCTTCGGATTCTTCTCCAGCAGCCGCGACTGGCCGGTGGCCGCGAGCAGGCCGTCATGCGTCATCGCCCAGCCGTCGCGGATGCGGGCGAAGATGTCGGCGGCGCGCGCCTGATCCTCCACCAGCGGCAGATAGCGGGCAGCGATGCCGAGGTCCGACTTCGCCAGCACCATCTCCAGATTGGCGAGCGCGGAAGACAGGAAGGACCAGCTTTGCGCCATGTCGGCGAGCAGCGCCTTGTCCTCGAACGCCGCCAGCGCATGACCGACGCCATACCAGCCGGGCAACATCACGCGGGCCTGCGACCAACTGAAGACCCATGGAATCGCGCGCAGATCCTCGATCCTTGTGCTTTTCGTGCGGCTGGCGGGGCGGGAACCGATCTTGAGGCCGGAGATTTCCTGAATCGGCGTCAGCTCGCGGAAGAACTCCCTGAACCCCTCCGTCTCGTAGACGAGGCCGCGATAGGCGGCGAAGGCGCTCTGCGACAATTCGTCCATCGCTGCGGAAAAGCGCGCGGCGTCGCGCTGGGAAATGCCCTCCGGCTCCAGGCTGGCGAGCAGGGTGGCGCTCGTCATCGCCTCCAGATTGGCCATGGCGACGTCGCGCGTGCCATATTTGGCGGCGATCACCTCGCCCTGTTCGGTGATGCGGATGCGGCCCTGCACCGTGCCCTTGGGCTGGGCCTGGATCGCCGCGAAGGAGGAACCGCCGCCCCGGCCCACCGCGCCGCCGCGCCCGTGGAAGAGCTGCATCGCCGTGCCCGCCTCCGCGAAGACCGGCTCCAGCGCCTTGCTCGCCTTGTAGAGGCCCCAGGTGGAGGTGATGTAGCCGCCGTCCTTGTTGCTGTCGGAATAGCCGATCATCACTTCCTGATGGCCGCGCGCCTGCACCACGCCTGAAATCTCCGGCAGGCCGAAATAGGCGGACATGATCTTGGGCGCAGCTTCGAGATCGGCGATGGTTTCGAACAGCGGCACCGCCATGATCGCGGCCTGTGGCGGCGCGCCGTCCGCGCCCGCGCGCCAGAGGCCCGCTTCCTTGAGGAGGATGTTGACTTCAAGGAGATCGGAGACGCTCTCCGCCTTGGAGATGATATAATGGGTGATGCATTGCGGGCCGTAGACGCGATGCGCCTCCGCCGCCGCCTCGACGATGGCAAGTTCGGAAGCGGTCTCCTCCGAATAGTCCGAGAAGCGCGCGCCCAAGGGCCGGTTGCTCGCCAGTTCGCGACGAAGGAGCGCGATGCGGGCATATTCGTCGAGGCTCGCATAATCCTCCTCGACGCCCGCGACCTTGAGCAATTCGGCGACGACGCGCTGATGCACATCGCTGTTCTGCCGCATGTCGAGCGTGGCGAGATGAAAGCCGAACGTCTCCACCGCGCGGATCAGGCGGCCGAGCGCTCCCCCGGTCGCGAGCGCGCCGTCGCCTTCGCTCGCAAGGCCCTGCGCCACGGTGACGAGATCGCGGCGGAAATCGGCGGGATTGTCATAGGGCTGGCCCCGCAATGCGGAGGGACGCGGCGGCTCCTGTCCGGTGCGCGCGGCATAGGTGGCTGCGAGGCGGGCATAGATGCCGGAAATGGCGCGGCGATAGGGTTCGTCCTGACGGCTGGGCGAAGCGTCGCCGCTGGCTTGCGCCAGATCCAGCACCGGCTGGGGCACATGGGCGAGTTCGGTCGAGAGCGACAGTTCCGCGCCCAGCGCGTGCACCGCTTCGAGATAATGGCCCAGCACCGACTGGCAGGCGCGCGACAGGGCGAAGCGAAGCTGCGGCGCCTGAACGAAGGGATTGCCGTCGCGATCGCCGCCGATCCACGATCCCACGCGCAGGAAGCTGTGCGGGCGCGCTTCCAGCACCCGCTCCCACCGGGCATAGAGCGCGGGGAGCGTCGGCAACAGGATGTCGCGCAAAGTGGTGAGAACATTCTCGATCTCGTCCGCGACGAACAGCTTTTCACGGCGCAGCGGGCGCGTCTGCCACAGGAGCGCGATCTGGCGGAAGATCGCTTCTTCCAGATTCTCGCCATCGTCGGTTTCCGTGCGGCCCGTGTCGCGCAGGCGCATGAGGTCGGCGATGCGGTTGCGGTGGTCGATCATGCTCTTGCGCCGCACCTCGGTCGGATGGGCGGTGAGCACGGGGACGATCAGCGCCTTGTCCAGCAGCGCCATCACCGCGTCGCGGCCGATGCCTTCGCTCTCCAGCCGCTCGATGGCGGATGCGACGTCCGCGCCCGGCTCGGCGGCGACGCCCTGCCGGTCCTCGGCCAGATTGGCGAGCATCGAGAAGAGCATGAAGCCGCGCACGAAGCTCAGCGTGTCGTCGAGGCTCAGCGCATCGAGGCCGGTATCGGTGACGTCCGCCCCCTGAATCCCGCGCGCCCGGTCGACCGAGGCGGAGCGGATATATTCCGTCTGCTTGTAGAGCTTGTCCCCGCCATAGGCGCGGATCACGTCGCCCAACAGGCGGCCGAGATAGCGGATGTCGGGGTTCTGCGTGATCGCGGGGGGTGCAAGAGTCGCCATGAACGCGATGCTGCATCGCACCAAATTCCCGGTCAAGGGGGAGCTTGGGCTTGCAAGGGGGATACAGGCTGGGCCAAAGGACGAGGCGTGACTGCCAGTATCAGCATAGGAAGCGACAGCAACGGCAATCCCGTGCTGGTCGATGTGGAGGAATTGCTCGCCACCCGCCTGCTCGTTCAGGGCAATTCGGGATCGGGCAAGTCGCACCTCCTGCGCCGGTTGCTGGAGGAAAGCGCCGCGCTGGTGCAGCAGGTGGTGATCGACCCGGAGGGTGATTTCGTCACGCTGGCCGATGAATATGGTCATGTGGTGATCGACGCGGGCGACTATAATGAGCGCGAGATCGTCAAGATGGCGGCGCGGATTCGCGAGCATCGCGCGTCGGTCGTGCTGAGCCTTGAATCGCTGGAGCTGGAGGCGCAGATGAAATGCGCCGCGACCTTCCTCTCGACCCTGTTCGATGCGCCGCGCGATCATTGGTATCCCGCGCTGGTGGTGGTGGACGAGGCGCAGATGTTCGCGCCGGTGGCGGCAGGCGACGTGTCGGACGAGGCGCGGCGGCTGTCGCTGGCGGCCATGACCAACCTCATGTGCCGGGGGCGCAAGCGCGGCCTTGCGGGCGTGATCGCGACGCAACGGCTGGCGAAGCTCGCCAAGAATGTGGCGGCGGAAGCGTCGAACTTCCTGATGGGGCGCACCTTCCTCGACATCGACATGGCGCGCGCGGCGGATTTGCTGGGCATGGAGCGGCGGCAGGCGGAACAGATCCGCGATCTGGAGCGCGGGCGCTTCCTGGCGCTGGGTCCGGCGATCTGCCGCCGCCCGGTCGCGGTGAAGATCGGGACGGTCAAGACCAGCACGCGCGGCGGCACGCACAAGCTGATGCCTCCTCCCGTCGCGGCGACGGAGGATTTGCAGGAACTGCTGTTCGCGCAGGTGGAGGAAGACAGCGCCCTCCCCCCGCCGCCGCCCCGGCCCGAACCCGCGCCGCTCCCCGCCGAGGAAGTGATGCGCGCGCTCGCCGCCACACCTTCGGCCAGGCCGGTGGAGCCGGAGTTCGACATGGGCGAATCCGACGGCGTGATCGTCGAGGTGCTGGAGGAGATCGTCGCCGATCTTGGCGAAGCGCAGCCCAGCGTATCGACCCTTTATCAGGATTTCACCGTGCGCTGTCGGATGAAGGGCTTGAAGCGCGCGCCCATCGACCTGCCTGCCTTCCGCAAGCGTTTCGCCATGGCGCAGGCGGGGATGGCCGACGCCGCCGATCCGCGCTGGGAGGATGCGCTGCGGGCGGCGGAGCCTCTGCCGGAGGATATGCTCGCGCCCTTCCTCTTGATCGCGCGGGCGGCGATGCAGGGCCTGCCCTGTCCGGACGATGCGGAGTTGGCGCGGGCCTACGGCACCAGCTCGCCGGGGCGGGTGCGGCGGCTGATCGACTATATGGAGAAGATCGGCGTGATCGTGGCGCGCACCGATTTCGGCGGGCGGCGCTCCATCGGCGTGCCGCAGCTTGGCCTTTCGACGGCAGCGGCGGAGGGATGAACGCGCCGTCCGTCCTTTTCGTGTGCCTCGGCAATATCTGCCGCTCGCCCTTGGCGGAAGCGGCGTTCCGTGAACAGGCGGAACGGGCGCGGCTGGCGGCGCAGGCGGATTCGGCAGGCACGGGCGACTGGCATGTCGGCTCCCCGCCCGATCCGCGCGCGCAGGCGGTGGCGATGCGCCACGGGATCGACATCAGCGGCTATCGCGGGCGGCAGGTGCGGGCGGAGGATTTCCATCGCTTCGGGCATATCTTCGCGCTGGACGGCGAGAATCTGCGCGACCTGCGGCGCATCCGTCCAGCGAGCGGGACGGCGCATCTGGGCCTGCTGATGGACCTGGTTCCGGGGCGCGAAGGGACGAATGTGACCGATCCCTATTTCGGCGACGCGGCGGGCTTCGACGTGACGTGGAGCGATGTGACGATGGCGGCGGTCGCTCTGGTGGAGAAACTGCTCGGGCGCTGACATCGCAGCAAAATCCTGCGCCTTGAAATGCGCTGCGTGTCACCTGTTGATCGACATGCCGCGCCAGAGTCTGAGGACATCCAGACCTTTCCCTCTCCGCTGGAGCAGGTTAGGGCATAGAAGCATGCAGAAAAAACCACGTCCAGAAGCGGTCATGTCCGCGTCCCGCCCATGATGGCCCCACGCCCGTCGACGCTGCGCGAGTTCCTTCGGAGCGAAGCCGCTGGCGGCATCATCCTGATGGCGGCGGCGGCGGCGGCGATGATCGTCGCAAACAGTCTGCTTGCCGACGGTTATTTTCTGGGCCTGCACGCGAAGATCGGCCCGCTGTCCGTGCTGCACTGGATCAATGACGGGCTGATGGCGCTTTTCTTCCTGCTCGTCGGGCTGGAGATCAAACGGGAATTCGTCGACGGGCATCTGGCAAGCTGGGCCGACCGGGCGCTTCCCGCCATCGCGGCGGCCAGCGGCATGGCCGTGCCCGCGCTGGTCTTCCTCCTGTTCGCCGGATCGACACCGGGGCTGGCGAAGGGCTGGGCCATCCCGGCCGCGACCGACATCGCCTTCGCCATCGGCGTCATGGCCTTGCTCGGCCCGCGCGTCCCCACATCGCTCAAGCTGTTCCTGACCACCGTCGCCATCGTCGACGACATGGGCGCCGTGGCTATCATCGCATTGGCCTATAGCAGCGGAATCAGCGGTCCGGCGCTGCTGGCGGCGGGCGTCGTGATGGGGATCATGTTCATTCTGGGCCGGGCAGGCGTGAAGCAGCTCTGGCCTTATCTGGTGCTGGCGCTGCTGTTGTGGCTGGCGGTGCTGCTGTCGGGCGTTCATTCCACCATCGCGGGAGTGCTCGCCGCGTCGTTCATTCCCATACGCGCCACGCCGGGCGCTCCGGACGCCGGGGATTCGCCGCTTCACCGGCTGGAGCATGGGCTGCACCCCTGGGTCGCCTATGGCGTCGTCCCTCTGTTCGGTTTCGCCAATGCGGGCGTTTCCTTTGCGGGCCTTGGCCTTGACGACATGATGGCGCCCCTGCCCCTGGGTGTCGCGGCAGGACTGTTTCTGGGCAAGCAGGCGGGCGTCTTTTCCGCTCTCTGGCTGTGCGTCCGCTCCGGTCTGGCGAGCAAGCCGGGCGGCGCAAGCTGGGCGCAGATCTACGGCGTATGCATATTATGCGGCATCGGCTTCACCATGAGCCTGTTCATCGGCGGACTGGCCTTTCCCGATCCGCTGTTGATGGATGAGGTGAAGATCGGCGTGCTGGGCGGATCGGTCCTGTCCGCGCTGGCAGGCTATGCGCTGCTGCGGACGGCGGGCAAAAGCGGGGACAGAAAAGGCGCGGCCGCGAGATAGGTCCATCGAGGCCGTCGCTCATCCGCTTGCATATGACATCCTTTCTCCCTATTCGGAGGAAATCTAACGGTCAGCCGACTGAACGATCTATCGTCCCACCCAGCCGCGATCCCGCCAAGGCAGCATTGAAGGAGAAGATCATGGCCTCCATGTTCAGCCGTGCCGGGGAAGATCCGATGAGCGGGCTGTGCCGGATGGCTTTGGACCTTCGCTATGACGATCTGCCCGCCGCCATCCGTCATCACGCCCGGATGACGCTGCTGGACGCGATGGCGGTCACCATCGGGGGCTCCGGGATGGAGGGCGTCCCCGCGATCGTCGGTCTGGTGAAGGACAGGGGCGGAAAGCCCGAAACGCTGCTGCCCTTTTATGGCGGCCGTGTGCCCGCGTCGGAAGCGGCGCTCGCCATCGGACCGATGCCGCGGGCGATGGACTGCGGCGACCTGCATGAAGAGGCGGGACATGTCAGCGAATATATCGTCGCCAGCCTGCTTGCCGCGACCGGCCTTGTCGGCCCGGTGTCCGGCAAGGAATTTCTGGCCGCGCTGGTCGCCGGGCAGGAAATCCTCGTCCGCATCGGCACGGCCTACAAGGTCATCAGCCGGGCGATCAAATCAGGCGATTGCGGCGGGCACTATATCTTCGGCGCGGTGGCGGCCATCGGCAGGCTGATGGGCCTGACGCAGGAACAACTCGAAAACGCGCAAGGCATCGCGCGCACCATGACCCAGCCGCACAGCATGGCGATCTACGCGCCCGCGACGCTGATGGTGCGCGTCCATCACGGTCTCGTCTGCCAGTCCGCGATCACCGCCTGCCAGTTGGCGGCGCGCGGAATCACCGGACCCAGGGAGCAGGTCCTGACCGGCCCCAAGGGCTTCCTTGCCAGCGCCCGGTGGGAAACCGATCCCGACTTCATCACGCGCGATCTGGGGCAACATTGGGAGATGGCGAACATCATCACCAAGGGCTACAGCGCCTGCTATTTCTCCCATTCCTCGGTCGACGGCATCCGCGACCAGATGCGCCGCCACGGCTTCGGGGCCGCCGATATAGAGGGCATCCACCTGTCCGTCTCGACCCCGGCCTGGCGCGCCGTCTGCGATCCGCCGGAAAAAGCGTGGAATCCGTGCACCGTGCCCGAATGCCAGTTCAGCCTCGCCTATGCCGTGGCGACGGCGGCCTTTGACGACAGGCTGTTCCTGGAGTCCTATACCGAGGAAGCGCGTAGCCGCCCCGAAGTGCGCGAACTGATGACCCGCATCACCGCGGAGGAGGATGGCGGCGTTGCCGACTGGGGATGCCGGATCAGGGTGACGCTGCGCGACGGCCGGGTGCTGGAGGGCGACTATGTCCATGTCAAGGGACACCCCCAGAACCCGTTCGGCGAGCAGGATTTCATCGACAAGATGAAACGCTGCGCGCCCTACAGCATCATTCCGCTCAGCGACGAGGTGATCGACACGCTGATCGGCAATGTGCTTCACCTCGACCGCGTCGAGGATGTGGAACAAGTCCTTCTGGCTCCGCTGACGCCGGAAGGATAAGGATGCGGGCCGGGCCGCTTCGGCAAGCCCGGCCGTCAGCGGACGACGAAAGTTTATAAGGAGACATGATTTGGCTTCCCCCAACCAAGATCCCGGCGTGCCCGCCAACTGTCCGCCCCTGGAACAGGCGGTGGTCCAGTTCATTCAGAAACTGACCTACAAGGACATAGACGAGGCGGCCCATGCGGGCATCGGCCGGTTGATGCGCGACCAGTTGGCCTTGCAGATCGGCACGTCGCAAATGCCCTGGTCCAAACAGGTGCTGGCCTATGCGACGGCCCAGCAGCGTCCGGGCAAGAGCCATGTGGCGGCCAGCCCCGCGACCATGGGAGCGCTCGACGCCGCCTTCGTCAACGGCGCATACGGCCATGGCTTCGAATATGACGACGCGCACGGCCCCAGCGCCAGCCATCCGGGAAGTTGCGTCATTCCCGCCGCGCTCGCGATCGGCGAGGAACTGGGCTCGACGCTGGAAGAAGTGATCACCGCCATGGTGGCGGGGTATGAAGTCTATGCCCGCATCGGCGTTCTGGCCGCGCCCGAACTGCTCCACCATGGCTATCAGCCCCATGCGGTGCTGTCCAATTTCGGCGCCGCCGCCGTCGCGGCCAAGCTGCGCGGCTTCGACGCGGAAACCACGCTGCACGCGCTCGCCATCGCGCTCAGCCATGCGTCGGGCACGACCGAATATACGTCGACGGGCGGTTCGATCAAACGCGTCCATGCCGGGATCGGCACGCGCAACGGCATGGCGTCGGCCGACATGGCGTCCTTCGGCATCACCGGTCCGCGCGCATTCCTGAGCGGCAACAAGGGCTTTTTCCGGACCTTCGTCCAGCGCGGGCCCGGAGAGAAAGCGGAGGACCGCTTCACGCTGGACCAGCCGTTCGAGATTTCGACGGTGTGGCTCAAGGCCTATTGCGCCTGCTATTGTACCCATGCCTATATCGACGCGCTGCGGCCCTTCGCGGCGCGGGTGGACGAGATCGAACGGGTCGAAGCGCGCATCCATCCGGCGTTCAGCGTCGTGGTCGGCAATGCCAACGCCAACGCGTACAAGCCCGAAAATATCGAACATGTGCAGTTCAGCCTGCCGGTGCAGGCGGCGTTCACGCTGCTCGGCAAGGGCAATGGCTATCGCGTGCACCGCGACTATCTCAATGGCGATGTCGACATGGGGCCGGTGATGGAGGTCGCGCGCACCATCCAGATCACCGAGGAACCGGAATTGCGGGATCGCTATCCAGGCAAGTTCGTGGCCGACGTGACCACCGTGTTCCGCGACGGCACGTCCGAGCATGTCTTCGTGGAGGACCCGATCGGCACGACCAGAAATCCGATGCCGGAGGATGAGCAGGACGCCAAGTTCATGGAACTCACCACCGAAGTCCTGGGCGAGGAACGGGCGCGCAAGCTGCTCGCCACGCTGAGGACGATGGACCCGAAGCTGAAGGCGGCGGACCTGATGGCGATGTGCGTCTGAAAGATGGTGTTCAAAGCGATCCGCGCCTCTTCATCGAGGCGCGGACGACCTTCCCAATATTGGACCGAACAGCGGGCCTGCCTATTACGTTCCTACTGCTGCCCGGCCTTACGCTGCCGGTAGATTTCCGCCATATATCCGCCCGCTGCGGTAAAGCCGCCGTCCACCGCTATGGTGACGCCATTGATGAAAGCCGCGCCCGGAGAGGCGAGGAAGCTCACCGCATGAGCGACCTCCTCCGGCTTGCCGATCCGGCGGGCGGGAATGCGGTCCGCCGCTTCGGCGACCATGTCGGCGGGCCATGCCGCGCGAAGCAGTTCCGTGTCGATGGGACCGGGCGCGACCGAATTGGTGGTGATGCCATATTCGCCCAGTTCCAGCGCCATGGCCCGCATCAGCCCCATCTGTCCCGCCTTCATCGCGCCATAAGCGGACAGGTTGACGGGACCGGCCAGTCCCGTCACCGAAGTGGTGAAGACGATGCGGCCATATCCCGCTTTCTTCATGACTCTGGCGCAGATCTGGGCGCCGGTATAGGTGGCCCGGAAATTCAGCGCCATCTGCGCTTCCAGATCCTCCTGCGTTATGTCCAGAAAGGGCTTCGAGCGCCCGCTGCCGGCGTTGCTGGCCAGAATATCGAGCTTCCCGAATCTTTCCACAATGTCCGTCACCGCGGCCTCGACCTGCGACGCGTCGGTGACGTCGAGTTGCAGCGGACTGGCCAGTAGGCCCTGCGCCCCGATTTCCGACGCCGTCCCCGATGCGGTGGCCGCATCGATGTCGGATACGATGACATGCGCGCCGTCTTCGGCCAGGCGGGCCGCGATGGCCTTGCCGATGCCCCGGCCCGCGCCCGTGACCAGAGCGACTTGTCCTGATAGCGTTTTCATATGCATTCCTTTGCAGCCGAGGAGTGAAACGGACGCGCCGTCATCCCTCCTTTTCGATGAACGGCAGCGCGGCCTTGCCCAGCGCCATGCCCGACGGCCAGCCGCCATGGAAGGCCGTTGCACCGCGAGGCCGCGCGGGTTCCTCGACGCTCACCCCATTTTCGACCGCTCTTTCATGAACCATGGGAAACGGCCCTCTCACTGACATCCGCCGCCGGGATCGGCAGTTCAGAACAACCGAACGATGACGCCCCGATAGCTCGCAGGACAAAGCGGAGCGGCTATCATTGCAGCAATTTCCGCTGGCTGCAAATGTCGAGCCGCCCAAGCAACCCGCCACCTCCTGCGGTTTCCATGACAATCCGAAGCGGCGCGTCCCGGCAAGAAATCAACGCTCTTCTCCCGTTTCTCCGACCATGAATTCGTCAGGCGGATCGGCTATCCGAATTGCACGGAAGGAAGAGCATGTTGGAACTTCGCGATAAGGGTAGGGCTGGTTGGTCCCGCATTCTTGCTGGACTTTTGAGCCTGGCGGCAGCACGAACCCGCCGCGGCCGATCCGTCCCGGCCCCCGAGCGATCTGGCCGGTCATTATTATTATTTTTTGGGGCGACGGAAGTCAGCGAACTCTGTTCCTTCTACCCGTCAGGACAGCGAGCAGCGAACAGGCTCACAGGCCAATCAATCGCGAGGGCGTGGACCACTCGCGTTATTATGCGCGGTGGCTGGGCGAAAATTGGAGGCTGAGCGTCCGATAAGGGACGATAGCCGACTCTCAAATCCATCAAGTCTAATTTTTACAGGGCTCCTCCTCCCAGCTTATAGGTCAGTTGCATGAACATGCTGCGCCCGACGCTGTCGAACCAACTGATGTCGTAATAGGGATAGCTGGCATAGGTCCGGTCCTTGACCGGCAGTTTGTCGAACAGGTTGGTGACCGTCAGCGACCCTCGCAGATGATCGGTGAAGTCATATTGCAGCGTCGTGTTGAAGAGGTAGCTCGCCTTGATATAGGCGTCCTCGTCATAATTGGGCAGCTTGCCCAGCCGCTTGCCTTCCAGCGTCCATTTCAGGCTTTCGATCGACCATGTGATGCTGGCGGTGGTCTTGTCCCGCGGAATATAATAGCCGCTGTCATAAGCCAGCTTGTTGATCGAAGGATCGCCTGGATATTGGCGGAACTTGTGGTCGAACACATGGGTATGGGCGAAGGTCAGGCTAAACTCGCCGAAGCTGGTCGGCAGATTGCCGTGAACCGCGATGTCGATGCCGCTGGTGCGTTCATGCGCGATGTTGATCGGATTGACCGACACCGAATCCAGCAGTCCTTCATTCACGCCGCTGGTAAAGCGATGCACGCGGGCCAGCGCATCCTGACAAGTGGGTGTGCTAATATCGACGGGACTTCCGCTCGCCGTTTGGCCAAGCCGACAGTCCGCTTCGTCACGTAGCAAGGTGTCGATGCTGAGATCTTGCACTTGATTGGAAAGCGAGACGCGGAAATAATCCACTGAGATGTCGAAATGGCGGGATGGCGACCAGACTATGCCTGCATTGAATGTTTTGGCGGTTTCCGGCTTCAATTGTCGGTTGCCATTGCGCTGCGCGACGATGCCTTCGTCGGAATAGGTGCAATCGCCGATATCCTCATCCGGCTCCTCCGAACGGCAGAGGAAATAATCCGTGCCCGAAGGATGGGTGTTGCCCGGCCCCGTGAACACATAATGCAGATCGGGGGCACGGAAGCTCGTGCCATAGGCGGCGCGCACCAGCAAAGTGGAGGTCGGCCGCAGTTCCAGCCCGCCATTATAGGTGAATTTCCCGATACCGTTGCCCGCGAAACGGAAATGGTCGTAACGGGCCGCGCCCGATAGCTGAAGGAAGCTGGTCACCGGCACGCGCAATTCGCCGCCCAGCGCCCAGTGATTGCGCTTGCCCTTCCCGTCGCTGTCCTTCAGCCCATAATAATAGTCGGTCAGCGCCAGCGGATCGGGCTTCAGATTATAACCCTGCTTGCCGATTTCCGCGACGGCGGCAAAGCCGACCGGCCCGGCGGGAAGCTGGAACAGTTCGGTGCTGCTGATGGTGGCTGACAGATTGTCGGTCCAGCTCTTGGGATTGTAGACGCTGTAGACGGCGATGCTGTCATATTCCGCTTGCGTCAGCGGACGATAAAGCCGTGCCGGATCGGCGTTGAAGATAGGATAACCGCTATCGTCGTCCACGCCCTGCTGATCGCCCAGGAACAGGGCGTTGGCCTTCGCGGCGATGATCTGCGGGAATTTGACCTTCGCCTTATATTCACTGTGATTGAAGGACAGCTCATAATTCCATTTGTCGCCGAAGCGGCCCTTGATCCCCGGCGTGATGCTGAAGGTCTGCTGCCGGTTGCGGGTCATGACGTTCGAGAAGCCGCCCGATTCCTCGGGCGTGAACTGGCGATACCAGTCGTCCAGCCGCCCGTCGAAGCTGTTGAAGAAGGTCGTGTCGCTGCTGCCCGATGCGTTCTGAAAGCCCCAGTCGAGCACATCGGACATCAAGGCGACCTTGCTGATGCCGAACTGCGCGTCGACGAACAGTTCGGCCGCATCCGACAGTTCGAAGCCGGCCGACGCGAAGCTGTTGAAACCCTCTCGCCGGGAAATGATCGTGCCATATCCGATCGACCGGTCGCTGCCGCAATAGCGGCCCGGCCCATAATCGTCGATATCGGGATCATAAGGCCCCCAACCGGGGCGCGAACCATAATAAGTCGATCCTCCGTTCAGATAGGACAGGGCGGCGCAGGTCGACGCGCCCGGATCGACATATTCCTGGGCATCCGGATCAAGGCGGAGGAAGGTGCGCCGGGCGACGGGGCCGTCGGTGGTCGGATTGTCCGCCACATTGTCCTGAATCCGGCGCTGATAGCCCCAGATCGGCCGTTGCAGCAGATATTCGACGCCGCCGACGATATGGAAGCGGTCGGTCGAAAAGCCGGTGCTGGCGGTGATCCGGTGCGACATGCCGCCGCCATGCTCGGTCCGGCCATGGCGGTAATCGACCGTCAAACCGTCCACTTTCTCCTTCAGCTTGAAGTTGATGACGCCCGCGATCGCATCGGACCCGTAAATGGCCGATGCGCTGCCGCTCAACACTTCGACCTGTTCGATCAGGCCCAGCGGGATGTTGGAGATGTCGGTGAAATTGCTGCGCCCCTGAAAGGGCAGAGGGAAGTCCGCGATGCGCCGCCCGTTGACCAGCACCAGCGTATGATTGGGACCAAGACCGCGCAAATCGACCTGCTGCGCGCCCGGCGTGAAGCTGGCGCCGCTGAAGGACTGCTGGCTCTGCGTCTCGCCGCCATTTTGCGTCACCGCGCGCAGGATGTCCGGCACGCTGGTATAGCCATTGGCGCGGATCGTGTCGGCGGTGATGGTCGTGACGGGTGCCGGCCCTTCCTGCGCGACGCGCGGGATGCGGGAGCCAGTGACGATGATCTCCGCCTCGCCGTTGGCGGATTCGGTGGTCTGCGCCCAAGCCCCGCTTAAAAGGGCTGGCAGGCAGCACCCCATGCCGAGCATTGCCTGAAGAGCACGGTGTCCTGCCTTTTTCATATGGCCCCCATTTCTCCTGCGCGACGCCTTCGCATCGCATGTCCCCATTATTGCTGTAGCGTTACATCAGAAAATGCCGCCCGATTCAATCATAGTGATGCCATAAGAAAACATATTGTTTTATCCTGTGGACAATATGTGACATTAAAAAAGCATAATCGGATCGGGAGACAGTTTATGTGGCGTAAGCAGGCGGTGGCCCTCGTCTTGACGATGATGCTGACGATGGGCGCTGCCCAAGCAAGGGACGCGGCCTATCGCCATTATCGCATCGGCAATCTCTCCGCGCAGACCCCGGCCCCAGTGTCGGGCGGATTGCTGCTGATGGGCGGAGGCGACCGCAATATCGAAGCCATGAAATGGTTTTTCGCCAAGGCGGGGCACGGTCACATCGTCATTCTGCGCGCATCCCTCGGTCCCGAAATCGGGGAGGAATTCTTCCGGCAGGTCGGAGGCATCCAGTCTGCCGAGACCTTCGTCTTCAACGACCGCAGCGCCGCCAATAATCCCAAGATACTCGCCAGCCTGAAGCACGCGGACGGCATCTTCATCGCGGGAGGCGACCAGTCCCGCTATGTCCGCTTCTGGCGTGGCACGCCGGTCGCGGAGGCCATCGACGCCCATGTGGCGGCGGGAAAGCCTTTAGGCGGCACGAGTGCGGGTCTCGCCATATTGGGCGAGAAGCTTTATGGCGCGACCAACGGATATAGCCTCACCAGTCCGGAGGCGCTGGCTGCGCCATTCGGTCCGCACAACGCGATTGAGGGCGATTTCCTGCACCTCTCGCTGCTGAGGGGTGTCGTAACCGACACGCATTTCAAGGAACGGAACAGATTGGGCCGCCTTTTCGCCTTCGTCGCCAAGGCGCAGATGGATCGGTCAACCGACCAGCCCGCCATGCTGGGTCTGGGAGTCGATGAAAGCGCCGCCTTGGCCGTCGAACCGGACGGCTCCGGCCGCATCTACGCGACCGAACCGGAAGGCGGGGCCTGGCTGGTCGATGGCGGCGCGCTGCGGGGGGTGGATTCCAGGGGACCGTTACTCGCCTCCCGTATCCGCGTCACAGGCATCGGGACAGGGTCGGTCGTGCATCTGCCTGAAGGCAAGGTCGATCACCCGACGTTCGAACGCGTCTATGCCGCGCAGGGCGGCCAGATCGCGGTGGCGCCGCGCTGGTCCCTCGCCATTCATGGCGGCGCGGGAGTGATCGAGCGTGGCGACCTGACCCCGGACAAGGAAAAGGCTTATCGAGCGGGCCTCGACGAAGCCTTGCGAGCAGGCGGCGATATTCTGGACAAGGGTGGCACCGCGCTGGATGCCGTCGCGGCGGCGGTGCGCGTGCTGGAGGACAATCCCCTGTTCAATGCCGGGCGCGGCGCGGTCTTTACTGCCGAAGGGCGCAATGAACTTGACGCGGCGATCATGGACGGCGCGACAGAGAAGGCTGGCGCCGTCGCGGGCGTCACGCGCACCCGCCATCCCGTTGATCTGGCCCGCGCCGTAATGGACAAAAGCCGCCAT
>JASGDV010000081.1:0-15424 GCA_049841255.1 Sphingobium sp. | reverse complement strand
GCTTTGTCGGCCAGCACGGCGCCCTCGGCCAGAACCTCGCCTGCGATCTCGCGCAACCGCTCCACGACAAGCGTATCGAGCAAGCCCGCATCCTCGAAGAAACCGCCGTCGTCCTCGGTGAACAGGTCGCGGATGACGTTGCCGCCCGCCTCGACATAGGCATCCGCACCGATGAACACGGCCCGCCGATCACTCGCGGGCACGTTGCTCGCCGTGAGGTCGCGCCGGATGATCCACGGCTCCTTGTTCCACGACAGGTTCTCGAAAACCTGCTCCTGCCGGGCATGGTCGTCGGTGATGGCGAACGCCGCCAACTGGTCGAGCGTCAATCCATCCTCCCGATAGACGTCCATCAGCTTCGGGCTGACCGCGCCCAGCCGGAGCCGTCGCTTGACGATCTCGGGCGACACGCCGAACCGCGCGCCGATTTCCTCCGCGCCCCATCCCTTGTCACGGGAAAGCTCCGCGAACCGCTCGAACTGGTCGGCGGGGTGCATCGCGGTGCGCGTAACATTTTCATCCAGCGACACCTCGGCCGGATCGTTCGCCGTATCCAGCCAGCAGCGCACAGGCTCGGACTTCCTGATCTGCTTGCGCTTGGCGCGCAGCAGCATTGCCAGCCTACGGCCTTCGCCAGCGGTCACGAAATAGCAGCCGGTCGGCGTGCCGTCCGCCTTTACCTCGGGTTCCACGACAAGGTTCTGGATCATCCCCTTGTGCTGGATCGACGCGGCCAGCGCCTCGATGGCGGCTTCCCCATGCGGCACCTTGCGGGCGTTGCGCGGGGACTTCTTCAGCTTGTTCAGCGGCACGAAGATTTCGACGCCGGAGACGGCATCGGCGGCAACGGTTTCGGTAACAGCGTTCATTGTCCTTACTCCTTCAAAGCACACGCACCCCGGAGCGGGGTGGGCGGCGAAAGAGCGACCGGAAGGCCCGCCGACGGAGCCGGGCAGCACCCGAAGGGCCGGAACGAAGAGGAGGTAAGCGCGGCACGCGCGTTGCGGCCCGGCGCGGCGGGCCTAGAGGGAAGCGACGCCCACACCGCGGGAGGGGAGCATAGCGACCAGCTAGCCAAAGCGATCGGGCCGGCGCACGCCCTGGCCCGATCTCCGCAGATACGAAGAAGCGCAGATCCGCCTCGGCGGATTTACCGATCGGCGTGAAGACGCCGGCGGGGCGTTGCGGGGCTGGCCCCGCTTGAAGGGGTCTGGCGAGACCCGCAGGGGCTTGTCAGAAGGGGAAGACGTTCCCCCCAAGCTGTTGGATGGCGGGAGCCCACATGACCATGCACACGCCCTAAGCGCGTTGCGGAAGCTGATGGCTGTGGCTAGAAATAAAGTGCCCCGGCGGTATGCAGAGCAGGGACCACCGGGGGATACCGGCTCCATATGGATGATCGGGGCGGAAAAATCAAGGATCAAGCCGCCGCGTGCCGACGCTCATTGCCGCCCTGTCCGCCGAACGATTCGACACCTATCTGAACTGGACGGGCGGCGACCAGCCGCTTGCCGAGCGTCTCTACACCTATAACGTCCAGCTCTCGACGGCGCTCTATGGGCCGCTGCACATGCAGGAAATCGCGCTGCGGAACATGACCGACGGCGCGCTGGTTCAGCGCTACGGCCAGACATGGTTCGATGATCCCGCCGTGCTGACCACCGGCTATCAGGCCGGTTGCATCGCCAAGGCCCGGCAGACGCTCCAGCAAGCGGGCAAGGCGGTTACGCGCTCGCAGATCATCGCCGAACTCAATTTCGGCTTCTGGTCGTCGCTGTTCGGGCGACAGGCGCATCATCTCTGGCAGGCGCTGCGGCCGATCTTCCAGGCCAAGGGCGTGCAGCACGGCACGATCGCGCAGGAACTGCGCGAGCTGCGGCTGCTGCGCAATCGGATCGCCCATTATGAGCCGATCGTCGCGCTGCCGCTGGCCCAACGCTATGCGAGCATCACGACGCTGACCGGCTGGCTCTCGCCGAGCGCGGCGGCATGGATCGCCAATTACTCGACATGGCCCGCGCTCTATCCGGCGGTGCCGATTCTCGTCCCCGATCCTGTGAGCGGCAAGCTGACGGTCATCCCCTTTCTGCCGAAATGAACGCCCCGCCCATCAGGGCGGGGCGCTCGGGCGATCAGGTGACGATCCGGCCTGCGGCTGTGGCGAGCCGCGCATAACGGCTCAGCGGATATTCCGCCTCGAAATAGAGGTCGCGTTCGACCGGGAGCCTCAGCGGGCCGCGCAGCGCCTCGATCTCCGCAAGGCTGACGCTGCCCAACTCCGGCTCGCCCAGACCGGGATCACAGAGGCCGTAAAGGATGTCGGGCTGCTGAGGATCGCACTCGCTGATGAGCCAGGTCGCGCCCGCGTCGGGTGTGAACAGCTTTAGGACCGGCTTGGGGTCGAAGCCGGGATCTTCAATGCTCACGCGGCCATTGGCGATGAGCTGCTCGCGGATGGTGTCGGTGATGAGTTGCATGACTGCCTCCATTCGGGAAGCCCTCCGATCGAGGGCGTGGAGGCGTTCGGCCGGCGCAAGCGAGCGTCGAGGTCAGGCCCTACTCGGTCTGGTGCGGGCCGGGCTTGACCCCGACGCGGCGCCGGTCAGGCGTCCGTAGCCGCCTTATCGGGGGTCGAATGGAGGTGTGCTGCGCCGCCGCCCGCGCTGGGCGGCTCGCTCGCTGCCGCTGGTGAGTTTTGTGCGGGGCGTTTTCGGCTGAAATCCAAGGGACTGCGCTGGCGTCGCGCCCAAGGTTGGTGAGTTTCGGGATCGGCGGGGCCGCGATCGGGAGAGGCGATCTCCTCTCAACCTCGTGATTTTATTGGAGATTTTGGCGCACCCAAGAGGATTCGAACCTCTGGCCTTCGCCTTCGGAGGGCGACGCTCTATCCAGCTGAGCTATGGGTGCGTGGTGCAGGCCGCTTAGCAAAGGGAAGCGGCCCGCGCCAGCACCAAAATGCGCCCTCTGCCAATCTTATTTGCCGGTCTTCTGCATCGGCTGGAACTGGCCCAGACCACAGCTCGCGCCGCGCATCAGGCCGGGGCCGCCGCTTTGCAGCACGGTGATGATGTCCACCGAACAAAGCTGCGACAGGCTGGTGGCATAGGTGAACCGCTTTTCGAAACCCAGGCTGGGGCAACTGTTGGGCAGCGTGTTGCGATAGACCTTCCCGCCGTTCATCACGAAGTCGATCGTCCGGTCGTCCCGCACATCGCTGTTGCGGATATTGACGATCTGGACGCAATCGACCGGATCGCCCGCCGGGACGAGGTTGTCGGGCTTCGTCCTGGCGCCTGCGGGAAGGGCGGAGCAGATGAGCGCGGCACCCAGCGCCAGCGAAGCGAGGCGGCGATAGCTGTTATGAGCAGGCATGTTCATTCTCCTTTGCCATGCCATAACGACTATGCGGGGCATGGCGATCCGTCTTTTTCCTGCCACAACTTGTCTGAACCGGACGAGAACGGAATGGGTCAGGCGGCCTTCGCGGCGGCGGGCGGCGGCGTCTTGGGCTTGTATCGGCACAGGTCGGCGACGACGCAGCGCCAGCATTCGGGCTTGCGCGCCTTGCACACATAGCGGCCGTGCAGGATCAGCCAGTGATGCGCGTCCCGCCGGAACGGCCCCGGCACGCGCGCCTCCAGCTTCTGCTCCACCGCCAGCGGCGTCTTGCCGGGCGCGAGTCCGGTCCGGTTGCCCACGCGGAAGATATGCGTGTCGACCGCGAACGTCTCTTCCCCGAAGGCGGTGTTCATCACCACATTGGCGGTCTTGCGCCCGACGCCGGGCAGGGTGGTCAGCGTGTCGCGGTCCCGCGGCACCTCTCCGCCGAAATCGCGGACCAGGATGTCCGACAGGGCGATCACATTCTTCGCCTTGGCATTGTAGAGGCCGATGGTCCTGATATGCCGTTTCAGCCCTTCCTCGTCCAGCGCCAACATCTGCGCTGGCGTCTCCACCTCGCGGAAGAGGGCGCGGGTCGCCTTGTTGACGCCCACGTCCGTCGCCTGCGCGGAAAGCACCACCGCGACCAGCAACTGATAGTCGTTGCCATATTCCAGTTCCGTCCGGGGCGAGGGATTCGCCTCCGCCAGACGGCTGAAAAATTCGAAGATCTGCGCCTTGTTCATGCGCCTAGAGGCCCAGCACCGCCTTCATGTCATAGCGTCCGGCGGGTTGCCCGCTCAGCCACAGCGCGCCCTTCACTGCCCCGCGCGCGAAGATCACGCGGTTTTCGGCGCGATGCCCCAGTTCGATCCGTTCGCCCTCGGTGGCCAGGATCACCTGATGATCGCCCGCCACCGATCCGCCGCGCAGCGCCGCGAAACCGATCGCGCCCTTCGCCCGCGCGCCGGTGATGCCGTCGCGCCCGCGTTCGCTATGCTCGGCCAGAGCAATGCCGCGCCCCCGCGCCGCCGCCTCGCCCAGCAGCAGGGCCGTGCCGGAGGGCGCGTCCACCTTATGCCGGTGATGCATCTCCACGATCTCCACGTCCCAATCGTCCCCAAGCCGCGCCGCCGCCTGCTCCACCAGCGCCGCCAGCAGATTGACGCCCAGCGACGTATTCCCCGTCTGGAGCACCGGAATGGCCTTCGCGGCTTCATCGATCAGCGCATGATGCTCCGCCTCCAGCCCGGTCGTGCCGACCAGCACGGGCTTCCCCGCCGCCACGCAGGCGTCCAGATGCGCGGCGAGCGCGGCAGGCACCGAAAAGTCGATCAGCACGTCGCTCGCCCGCGCCAGCGCGGCAGGATCGGAGCCGATGGCGATGCCGGGCGCAAGCTCCCCGCTGCCGTCGCGATCCGTGCCGCCCGCGACGGCGATGCCCGCCTCCGCCGCCACCTGCGCGATGGCGCGTCCCATGCGGCCTACCGCGCCGAAAATGCCTATGCTGGTCATGTCACTGTCCGAATATGAAGTATCGCCCGCCGATGCCAGAGCGAGCGGGCTTTGTCATCCCCCGCGCATCCGCTAAATCCGCGCGATGGACAGCGACATTCGCAACATCGTGATTCTGACCGGCGCGGGCATTTCCGCCGAAAGCGGCCTCGCCACCTTTCGCGGCCCGGACGGATTGTGGGAAGGCCATCGCGTCGAGGATGTCTGCACCCCTGAAGCATTGGCCCGCAATCCGGCGCTGGTCCATCGTTTCTATGACGAGCGCCGCGCGAAGCTGGCCGCCGTAAAGCCCAACCCCGCCCATGAGGCGCTCGCCGCCCTCGACGCCGTATGGCCGGGCGAACTGCTGATCGTCACGCAGAATGTCGACGATCTGCACGAAAGGGCAGGGGCGAAGCGCCTGATCCACATGCATGGCGAGCTATGCTCCGCCCTCTGCGCCGCCTGCGGGAAGGCGGTGCCATGGACGGACTCGCTGCCGCCGGAAACCGTCTGCACCGGTTGCGGCAGGCCCCGGCTCCGCCCGGACATCGTGTTCTTCGGCGAAATGCCCTATGAAATGGAGGCCATAGACGAGGCGATCCGCAAGGCGGACCTGTTCGTCTCGGTCGGCACGTCCGGCGCGGTCTACCCGGCGGCGGGTTTCGTGCAGACGGCGCGTCACGCGGGAGCGCGGACGCTGGAACTCAATCTCGATCCGTCCGCGAGCAGCTTCTATTTCGACGAAAGCCGCATGGGTCCGGCCAGCATCCTTGTGCCCCAACTGGTGCGCGAACTGCTTATGTAGAACCGCCTTCGAGCACGGATTTATTTCGATGAAGGGAAACTATCCGGCGGCACCTCCGGCGGCGCGCGATCCGGCTGGTCGTAATCGGGCTGCTGCGGCTCCACCTCGTCGGGCTGGCCCGCGGGCGTCTCCTCCGGCCCGATCGGCGGCGGCGCTTCGGGGGGCGATTGCGGTTCGATGGTGTCGGGCGGCGGAATGCCGTCGGGTTGCGTGGCCAAGCTGTCTCTCCTGAAAAAGGGTATTTCCTCCTCTACGCACCGGCTATCACGCCGGTTCCCGCCTTTTCTCGACCTATGGCTTGCCCTCCAGCGCGCTTTTCTCTATGCCGCGCCGACCGGCGACCGATGCGGGCGTGGCGAAACTGGTAGACGCGCCAGATTTAGGTTCTGGTATCGCAAGATGTGGGGGTTCGAGTCCCTTCGCCCGCACCAGTGCGCCAGGCCCCTCGCATCGCAGGCGCCAACGATATTCAGCTTAGAAAGCGTTTGAGAGAAAAGATGCAGACTGTCGAGACGTTGAACGAGGGCCTGAAGCGCGCCTACACCGTGACCATCACGTCGAAGGACATCGACGTCCGCGTGGAAAAGGAAGTGCAGGCCATCGCGCCGCAAGTGCGGATGCCCGGCTTCCGCCCCGGCAAGGTGCCCGCCAATCTGGTCCGCAAGATGCATGGGGAATCGCTGCAGCGCGACGCGCTCAACAGCTCGATTCAGGAAAGCATCCAGAAGCTGATCGCCGATCAGAAGCTGCGCCCGGCCATGCAGCCCTCCGTCGAGCTGGACGAGAAGTTCGAATTCGGCAAGGACGCCGAGGTCAAGGTCGAGCTGGAAGTGCTGCCCGAAATCGCGGCTCCCAGCACCGACGGCATCAAGCTGGAGCGCCTGACCGTCGAGGTTTCCGACGCGCAGGTCGATGAAGCCGCTGGCCGCATCGCGACCCAGCAGGGCGCGCTGGAAGAGCATCCCGCCAGCCACAAGGCGAAGGACGGCGACACGCTGACCATCGATTTCGTCGGCAAGATCGACGGCGAACCCTTCGAAGGCGGTTCGGCCGAGGACATCAAGCTCAAGATCGGTTCGGGCCAGTTCATCCCCGGCTTCGAAGAGCAACTGACCGGCGTCAAGAAGGGCGACGAGAAGACCATCACCGTCACCTTCCCCGAGGATTATGGCGCGGAGCATCTGGCGGGCAAGGCCGCGACCTTCGACGTCACCGTCAAGGCGATCCTGAACGCCGACAAACCCAGGCTGGACGATGATTTCGCCAAGTCGCTGGGTCTGGAAGGCCTCGACAAGCTCAAGGAGCTTCTGAAGGGCCAGATCGAGCAGGAACATAACGGCCTGACCCGCACCTATATGAAACGCAAGCTGCTCGACCAGCTTGCCGCCTCGCACGATTTCGAGGTGCCGCCGAGCATGGTGGAAGCCGAATTCAACCAGATCTGGGCGCAGCTCCAGCACGAAGCCAGCCATGAGGAAGACGCCGAAGCGGCCCTCAAGGAAATGGAAGCGGAGAAGGAAGACTATCGCGCCATCGCCGTGCGCCGCGTCCGCCTGGGCCTGCTGCTTTCGGAAATCGGTCAGGCCAATGGCGTCACCGTGTCCGATCAGGAAATGAACCGCCTGATCCTTCAGGCCGCGCAGCAATATGGCCCGCAGGACCGCGAGCGTTTCGTGCAATATGTGCGTCAGGACCCGATGGCCGCTGCCCAGCTTCGCGCCCCGCTTTATGAGGACAAGGTCGTCGACTTCCTCTTCGACAAGGCCGAAGTCACCGACCGCGCCGTCAGCCGCGAGGAACTGGAAGCCGCCATCGAAGCGGACGACAGCGACCTGAAGCCTCACGTCCATGGTCCCGACTGCGGCCACGATCATCATGACGAAAAGCCCAAGGCCAAGAAAGCCGCGCCCAAGAAGGCGGCCGCCGAAAAGGCCGAAGCTGCGCCTGCCGCCGAGGAGAAGGCCGAGGCCGCTCCCGCCAAGCCGAAGAAGGCTCCGGCGAAGAAGGCTGCCGCCGCCGACGCTGAGCCTGCCGCCGAGAAGGCGGAGAAAAAGGCTCCCGCCAAGAAGGCCGCCCCCAAAAAGGCAGCCGCCAAGGCTGAATAAGGCCATATCGGCTTGACCGAACAAGCGCCCGGCTTCCCCGCGAAGTCCGGGCGCTTTTCATTTGGCGATCATGCCATCGACAACCCATGCGCTGAACGCCGGATTTGGTGGGGAGCGGACATTCCTTCCCGTCATGCCAGCGAAAGCTGGCATCTCTCTTCTAGAGGCGTAATCAGACCCTGGAGAGATCCCAGCCTTCGCTGGGATGACGAAGGTTGGATGTCCGCCTTTTGACCGAAATCCCCATCGCAGGACCGGCATCTTGCGCGATATGCAATCGCTTTCCATTCCCGGCCGATCATGGCAGACCAAATCTTAATCATGTTCGGGCATGACGGCCATGAACGGGCAGGAGGCGAAGGACAGATGAAGGAATTTCCGGCAATCAGCAGCGGGCAGGGGATCGCCACGCCCCGCATCGCGGTCATCCTGCCCTGCTATAACGAAGCGGGCGCCATCGTTCGGACGGTGGAGGATTTCCGCCGCGCGCTGCCCCATGCCGACATCTATGTCTTCGACAACAACAGCACGGACGGCAGCCGCGATCTTGCCGCCGGGGCGGGGGCCATCGTCCGCCGCGTGGGCCAGCAGGGCAAGGGCCATGTCGTGCGCCGCATGTTCGCGGACGTGGACGCCGACATCTACGTCATGGCCGATGGCGACGCGACCTATGAAGCCGCCGCCGCGCCCCGGATGGTCGCCGCCATGCTTGCCGACAATCTCGACATGGTCGTCGGTTCCCGCAAGAGCGAGGCGGAGGAAGCCTATCGCCGCGGCCACCGCTTCGGCAACTGGGCGCTCACCAGCCTCTTGAAGCAGCTTTTCGGCCGCAGCTTCACCGACATATTGTCGGGCTACCGCGTCTTCTCCCGCCGTTTCGTCAAGAGCTTCCCTGTCCTCTCCGCCGGATTCGAGATCGAGACGGAAATCTCCGTCCATGCCCTGGAACTCGCCATGCCGGTGGCGGAGGTCGTCACCGCCTATGGCGCGCGTCCCGAAGGGTCGGAAAGCAAGCTCTCCACCTGGCGCGACGGCTGGCGCATCCTGCGGACCATCATCACCCTTTACCGTATCGAGCGCCCGATCCTTTTCTTCGGCGTCATCGCGGCGCTGCTCGCGGCGACGGCCCTGATCCTGGCGGAACCGCTGGTCGTCACCTATATGCGGACCGGCCTCGTGCCCCGCTTCCCCACCGCGATCCTCGTCACGGGGCTCATGATCCTCGCCACGCTGTCGGCGATGTGCGGCCTCATCCTCGACACGGTGGTGCGCGGGCGCAGGGAGGTGCGGCGGCTCGCCTATCTGGCCTTCCGCGCGCCTTCGGACTATGCCCGCCGCGACTGAACGGGGCGAAGCGCGCACGGCCCCCCTTGAACCATTCCGCTTTTGTGCCGATGTAGGGATCGGGCAAAAGCACCTCACTGAAAGAGCACAATGACCGATATCATGTCCGATCCCATGGCCGCGCTGGTCCCCATCGTCATCGAACAGTCCAACCGTGGCGAGCGCAGCTTCGACATCTATTCGCGGCTGCTGCGCGAGCGGATCATCTTCGTTACCGGCCAGGTGGAAGATCATATGGCCTCGCTGATCGTGGCGCAGTTGCTGTTCCTCGAATCGGAAAATCCGAAGAAGGACATCTGGATGTACATCAACTCGCCCGGCGGCGTGGTGACGTCCGGCATGGCGATCCACGACACCATGAAATATATCCGCCCTCAGGTGGGCACCGTCTGCATCGGGCAGGCCGCCTCCATGGGCAGCTTCCTGCTGGCGGCGGGCGAGCCGGGCAAGCGCATCGCGCTCTCCAACGCCCGCATCATGGTGCACCAGCCGTCCGGCGGCGCGCAGGGCATGGCGTCCGACATCGAGATCCAGGCCAAGGAAATCCTGCGAATCCGCAGCCGCCTCAACAATCTCTACGTGCAATATACCGGCCGCACGCTGGAGGAAGTGGAACGCGCCATGGACCGCGACACCTTCCTCGAAGCGGAGGAAGCCAAGGCGTTCGGCCTGGTCGACGAAGTGTTCGACCGCCGCCCGATCGCCGCGGAAACTTCCGAGGGTTGATGCTTTCCCGTCCCGCGGCGTATCCATTTTCGCCTCTTGTGAAACGGGCGCGCCGCGGGCTAGGATGGCCCTTGGATCAATATCCCTCGCCAAAAGCGGCTTTTCGCGGGCGGCAGGGAAGGAAGAATGACGAATGACAAAGCTGACGGGCTCCGATTCCAAAAGCACGCTTTACTGCTCCTTCTGCGGCAAGTCGCAGCATGAGGTGCGCAAGCTGATCGCGGGGCCGACCGTATTCATCTGCGACGAATGCGTGGAACTGTGCAACGATATCATCCGCGAGGAGACCAAGGGCGGTCTCGTCGGCAAGAAGGATGGCGGCGTGCCGACCCCGCAGGAAATCTGCGACGTGCTCGACGATTATGTGATCGGCCAGCAGCGCGCCAAGCGCGTCCTGTCGGTCGCGGTCCACAACCATTACAAGCGCCTCAACCACGGCGCGAAGGCGGGCGAGGTCGAACTCGCCAAGTCCAACATCCTGCTCGTCGGCCCCACCGGCTGCGGCAAGACGCTGCTGGCGCAGACGCTCGCCAAGACCTTCGACGTCCCCTTCACCATGGCGGACGCGACGACGCTCACCGAAGCGGGCTATGTCGGCGAGGATGTGGAGAACATCATCCTCAAGCTCCTCCAGGCGTCCGACTATAATGTCGAGAAGGCCCAGCGCGGCATCGTCTATATCGACGAGATCGACAAGATCAGCCGCAAGGCGGAGAATCCCTCCATCACCCGCGACGTGTCGGGCGAAGGCGTGCAGCAGGCGCTGCTCAAGCTGATGGAAGGCACCACCGCCAGCGTCCCGCCGCAGGGCGGCCGCAAGCATCCGCAGCAGGAATTCCTTCAGGTCGACACGACCAACATCCTGTTCATCTGCGGCGGCGCGTTCGCGGGTCTGGAAAAGATCATCGGCGACCGTCTGGAAGCCAAGTCCATCGGCTTCGGCGCCCATGTCGCCGCGCCGGAGGAGCGCAAGACCGGCGAATTGCTGCGTCAGAGCGAGCCTGAGGATTTGCTGAAATTCGGCCTCATCCCCGAATTCGTCGGCCGTCTCCCCGTCATCGCGACGCTGGAAGACCTCGACGTGACCGCTCTGGTCAAGATCCTGGTGGAGCCGAAGAATGCGCTGGTGAAGCAATATCAGAAGCTGTTCGACATGGAGAATGTGGAACTCAGCTTCACCGACGACGCCCTGACGGCGATCGCCAGGAAGGCCATCGAGCGCAAGACCGGCGCGCGCGGCCTGCGCTCGATCCTCGAAGCGATCCTGCTCGACACCATGTTCGACCTGCCGTCCATGGAGGGCGTGGGCGAAGTGGTCGTCGACAAGGATGTGGTCGCAGGCAGCAAGGAACCGATCCGCGTCTTCAGCGACAAGAAAAAGCGCGCCGAAGACGCCGCCTGATCGGGTGGCACGGATGGAAAAAGGCCCGCCGGGAGCGATCCGGGCGGGCTTTTTTTTATGGGCGTTGCGGGTTCGGGACATTAGGCGACCGTCTGCTCTCAATACCATTGATTGAATGGCGGATCGCGTCACCAAAAAGCGGCGTGAAGGAAAAGCCATAACGGCAAGGCCGCCAACATGGTCGCCACAAAACCGATGATCATTGTGACGGATGCTCGAACCAAAGGTTCCTTATCGAGAATGCGAGCGACGAAATAACCAGTTACCAAACAATATGCGGTCCCGCTCCATAATATCCCTCGAACGCCTGTCTCGCATCCTTCGGATTGGAAAGAAAAAAAGCTACAGGACGTTCCGATTAATTGGATCACAATTGGGGCAATAAAATAGAAGAGCAGCGTAAAGGTGCTGATAAGACCGCAAATCTGGCCGCGAGTTGTCATCGTTATTCTACTATCATTCCCGACATGATGTCTGCAATCCCCTCGCCCCAAGGGGGAGAGGGTTGCGTAGACTTGGCAGCTTGCTGCCTAGTCGTAGCTGGGTGAGGGGGAGATGTCGCGTCAGAATGGCAGACCACTTTGCCCCACCCCCTCATCCAACTCCGCCTAGCCTCGCTCCGCTCGATAAGGCTCCGTATCCTTCTCCCCAAGGGGAGAAGGGAAAAACAAGGCCCGCTTCTTCAAAACCACTCTCACGCCACCGCCGGCGCATCCCCATGCGCTTCCCCCATCCGCCAGATCGCCGCTACCTTGTCATAAAGCGGATGCCAATCATCCTCCCGGTCGATGGCGCTCCAGATCGCCTCCACCTCGTCGATATGCATGGAGCAGGGCGCATCATCCTCCCAATAACCACGCTCCCGCGCCCCATCCACCGCTGCAAACCCGCTCACAACCTCCCGAAACGGCGCCCAGCTTTCATCCGCATAACGCTCCGCCACTCGCGCCACGCCGCCGCGCCAGTCGTGGAAGAAGCGGTCGATCTCCGTCCCCGTCTCCACCATCCCGCGCACCGCCGCCTGCACCAGAGCCGACGCATCGCCGCTCCCAACCACGCCCAGCCGCCAGCAGAACCGCCGCGCCAAAGCGTCCCCGAACAGCGCCGGAAACCGCTCCATCTGTTCGACCAGCGGTTCCGCCTCCACCAAGGACCGCAACGACACCGCCAGTTGCGCGGCGTCCCAATGGATCGCCTCCGCCTGCCGCCCGAACGCATAAAGCCCGCTCTCGTCGAAATAGGCGGCGGTGAAGAATCGGTCCCATTTGGGCGTGAACCGCCACGGCCCATAATCGAAGCTCTCGCCCGTCACGTTGATATTGTCGCTGTTCAGCACCCCATGCACGAACCCCGCGACCATATAGCTCGCCGCCAGATCGGCCACCCGTTCGATCACGCGCCCCATCAACTGCACTGGCGGATTGTCCCCCGGCTCCTCCCCATAAAGCCGCGTCAGCGCATAGTCGGTCAGCTTCTCCAGCAACGCCTTGTCATCGAAATAGGCCGCCCGCTGGAACGTCCCGATGCGGATATGCGAATGGCTGAGCCGCACCAGCACGGCCGAGCGGGTAGGGGAGGGTTCGTCATTGCGCTGCAACGCCTCGCCCGTCTCGATCAGCGAGAAGGTCTTGGACGTGTTGACGCCCAAGGCCTCCAGCATCTCCGTCGCCAATATCTCCCGCACCCCGCCTTTCAGCGTCAGCCGCCCGTCGCCAAAGCGGCTATAGGGCGTCTGCCCCGACCCCTTGGTCCCCAGGTCCAGCAGCCGTCCCGCCCCGTCCCGCAGTTGCGCGAACAGGAAGCCGCGCCCATCCCCGATCTGCGGGTTATAGCTGCGGAACTGATGCCCATGATAACGCAAGGCCAATGGGTTATGCAGCGTTCCTGGCAAAGGATGGAAACGCCCGAAATGGGCAATCCACTCGTCCTCGCGCAACGATCCCAGCCCCACCGCGTCCGCCCAGCGGTCATTGCGGAATCGCAGGACGGTCTGCGGGAAATCGGCGGCTTCGACCGGATCGCCTATGTCCGGCATCAGCGCGGAGATTTCATCGGCGGGGCTGTATTTGGCGGCTTGCAGGGGCGTGGTCATAAGGCGATATGGGGGGAGACATGCGGAGGGATCAAGGTTGAGCGGCTTTATCGACGGATTTTGGTGGTCCCCCGATGGCCTCCGGCTGCATTATCGGGACTATGCGGGGGGCGGGGATGGCCGTCCTCCCTTGCTCTGCCTGCCGGGGCTCACGCGCAACGCCCGCGATTTCGAACCGCTTGCCGAAAGGCTCGCGGGCCAGTGGCGGCTGATCTGCCCCGACATGCGCGGGCGGGCGGAAAGCGCCTATGCCAAAGACCCGATGACCTATGTCCCGCTCACCTATTTGCAGGACATAGGGCGGCTGCTGGCCGACCTCGCCATCACCCGTTTCGTCGCCATCGGCACCTCGCTGGGCGGCATCATCACCATGCTGGTCGCGGCGACGCACCGGGAATGGCTGGCCGGGGCGCTGCTCAACGATGTGGGGCCGACGCTGGAGGAAGCGGGGCTGGCCCGCATCCGCACCTATGTCGGCATCGGCCAGTCGCACCCAAGCTGGGTCCATGCTGCCCGCGCGCTGGAGGAATCCAACCGCGACGTCTATCCGGCCTATGATCTCGAACAATGGATCGCCATGGCCAAGCGGCTTTACCGCCTCAATTCGGGGGGGCGCGTGGTGCTGGACTATGACATGCGCGTGGCGGAACCCTTGCGCCTGACCGGCGGGGAGGAAGCCGCCGTCGACATGTGGCCCGTCATGGCCGCCTTTCGCGGCATCCCGACGACGATCCTGCGGGGCGGGCGTTCCGACCTGCTGAGCGACGCCACCGCCCGCCGCATGGTCGCGGACATAGGCGAGAGCGCCGAACTGACCGTCGTGCCGAATGTCGGCCACGCCCCCGCGCTGGACGAGCCCGAATCGGTGGCGGCCATCGACCGGCTGCTTGCCCGCATCCTCCATGGCTGATCCTTCGTCGCGGCCCCCCCGGCTGCTTCATGTCCACGGCAGCTTCTCGCTGGGCGGCAAGGAAGCCCGCGCCGTCCGCCTGATGAACCTCTGGGGCGGCCGCGCCCATCACAGCATCGTCAGCGCCGCCCCCGACGCCATGGGCGCCCGCGAAGCCATCGACCCCGCGATCCGCGTGGACTTCCCCACGCCCCCTCCGCTCACCGGCAAGCCCAGCCCCCGCCGCTTCCGCCAGATCGCGCGCTTCCTACAAGGTTTCGATTTGATACTGACTTACAATTGGGGCGCGATGGACGCCGCAATATCTCATCGCCTCGCTACTTCATTCTCTACCTTGCCCCCCCTCATCCATCATGAGGACGGCTTCAACGCCGACGAAGCCCATGGCCTCAAGCCCCAGCGCAACCTCTACCGCCGCTTCGCCCTCCAGCGTGCCGAGGCGTTGGTCGTCCCCTCGATCCGCCTTGCAACCATCGCCCGTCAGGTCTGGCGGCAGCCGCCGGGCAAGGTGCGCCTGATCCGCAACGGCATCGACGTGGCCCGCTATGCCGCCCCGCCGTCGCCCGACGCCATTCCCGCGCTCCGCCGCTTTCCGGGCAAGCTGCTCGTCGGCACCCTCGCGGGCCTGCGCCCGGTCAAGAACATCCCCCGCCTCGTCCGCGCCGTCGCGGCCCATCGCGACCGCCTGCAACTGGTCGTCGTCGGCGAAGGCCCGGAACGGGACGCGATCCTCGCCGAAGCCGCCGCCCACGGCCTTGACGACATCTGCCTCGCCGGATTCATGAGCGACCCATGGCGCTTCGTCGGCCTGTTCGACATCTTCGCCCTGTCGTCGGACAGCGAGCAATTCCCGATCTCCCTGGTGGAGGCGATGGCCGCTGGCGTTCCCGTCGCCGCGATGGATGTGGGCGACGTGGCGAACATGGTCGCTCCCGAAAACCGCCCCTTCATCGTGCCGGACGAAGGGGGCCTCGCGGCCGCGCTGGGGGCGCTTGCGGACGATGCCGGATTGCGCGTTCGGCTGGGTATCGCGAACCGGGAACGCGCCGCCCGCGACTTCGATGAGGCGCGGATGGTGGACGCCTATGCCACGCTCTATGGGAAGGCACTGGCCCAACCGGACATTTTGCGCTAGGGGCCGCGCGAAAATTCGTTATCCGGC
>JASGDV010000080.1:0-19972 GCA_049841255.1 Sphingobium sp. | reverse complement strand
GGCGGCCCGCCGCTATGCGACCCGCTGGCGGGCGCAGCGGCGCAAGGACGGCGGTGACGACGCACCGGCCTTCATCCCGATGATGTTCCAGCCTGGCGAAGCCTGGAGCCACGAGGACGTGGAGATCGCCGGCAACGGTCGCGTTCGGGGTCGTTGAAGTGGATGGATTGCGAACTTTCAGGATTGCGCTGCGAACCGGTTCCCGCTAGTTGCCCCGAGCACCACGCAAATCTGCGATTGAGGCCCGATGGCGGAGTGGTGACGCAGCGGACTGCAAATCCGTATACGCCGGTTCGATTCCGGCTCGGGCCTCCATTACCCTGTCAGCCAACGTGTGCTGATGGTTGAAAAACCTTAGATTTCCGTTAGTTTAGGGGCATTCGCTGATTGTCAGCGACTGCCTCTGTTTGCCTATAAATGTGGCAGATCGGGGCAATTTTGGGGGCCTCGCCAAAGGCCCCCACAAGAGCGAGGCCCCCAAATGGCGCTGACAGACACCGCAGTCCGCAACGCGAAGCCCAAAAGCAAGCCCTACAAGATCACGGACGGCCAAGGGCTTTACCTGCTGGTCAATCCGGGGGGCAGCAAACTCTATCGAAGATTATCAGGGCGATCCCGCCGTCATCTATGACCGACTGGCTTTTGGAATGGTTCCAAAGCGCGGCCAATGTGTCCGCTGACGTGCCCGATCGTAAGCTATTGATCCCGTATGCCAGAAGAATCTTCAATCATTTGAAGAATCGCCCGTCACCCGAAGGCCGCTGACAGCCGTTTTCCTTTTTTCCGAATCGGCGGGGCATTTTTTCCGCGCGCCATTTCTTTTCTGCCCACCGCGCCATTGGCGGATTTCTGCGGCTTTCCCATTACTGGACGGTCCACAGGCAATCATGTGCAACTTGGAATGTCTCTCGCACCGCGCCCTATGTGATGCCGCTGCTCGACAAGATCGTGGCCGACGACGAGGACGGCGACACGCTCCGCAACTCCCTGATTCCGTGGGGACGCGCCGAACGTCCATCCATCGCCATCTATCGCGGCGATGTTTCGACATGCCGGATCGACGGGCCTTGGCAGAGGGCGGATGGCGATTGGCTTCCTTTGGGCGGCCTGATCGTCACCAGTGGCGTCACGGCACATCTGGACCCGTTTGACCGGCAATCGTGTAACGCTCGAACCTGCCCCGCAAACGGCTAGCGGCGATGGTGCGATCCAACTTGGGCCGGTGCGTGTGACGCGCATCCACGACCTGCTGGTGCGGGAGGGGTTCATCCGGCTGCGCCCGAGGAATCGGCAAGTTCGGCCTGGATACTCACCAAAGTATGTTCCCCCTTCTGTAGAAATGAACGCCGTCGCATCTGTTTCTTTCACGAAGGCTGCGAGGTCGATGAGGCATAGCCGCGAGGTAGCTCATAAACACCGTTCGCGGCCCAGATTCCCATGAACATCTCTTCGTTTTTCTTGTCGATGCCATGGCAGTATTTCGACATCAATGTCTTGATGTCTTCCATATCCACAATCCTCTGCAGGTTTTTTTGCAGGTTGCCGTTTCCATCGTTCATTTCTCTCCACATATTTCCCTTTGGGTCATGGATAACCTTCTTGACTGGATGCGTAACAATCCATCGAAAATCCTGCGGAGATTTTTCGCCGTTCATATGCAAGGGCGAAGGACGTTACCTCCCGCGGCAACGGGGGGACTGCTCTCGCAACATGGCCCTGTCCGTCCGGCAGGCGTTCGATGATTTCCAGAATCGGCTTCATCCTCGCGCCAACATTCCTTTTTCTCATTAACACGAAATGAGCCCCCTTGATGGATCGAGCGGGAGTGGCGGCCTGAAGGGAATCATCGGGCTCTCGACTTTCTCCGCCCGGCGACTAAAGCTGGGGCCATGATGAAGCTATTCATTGGCAACAAGGCCTATTCGAGCTGGTCGCTGCGCGGCTGGCTGGCGTGCAAGCTGTCGGGCCTGCCGTTCGAGGAGGTGGTCGTCCCCCTCTATGACGAAGCCTGGGAAAAGCGGCGCGAAGGCGATGAGTTCGCGCCTTCCTCGGGCAAGGTGCCCATCCTCTGGGATGGCGACGACATCGTCGTTTGGGACAGCCTGGCCATCATCGAATATCTCAATGAAAAGTCGGGCGGCGACAAATTCTGGCCCGCCGATCCGGCGGCGCGCGCCATGGCCCGTTCCATGGCGGCGGAAATGCACAGCAGCTTCGCCGCGCTCCGCCGTGAGCATGGCATGAATATCCGCCAGATCTACGATGCGGTCCCGCCATCCGACGCGGTGACGCAGGACATAGCCCGCATCATGCAACTCTGGGCCGAGGCGCGCGCGCGCCATGGCGGCGAGGGCGACTTCCTGTTCGGCGCTTTCGGCGCGGCGGATGTGATGTTCGCGCCGGTGGTGACGCGCTTCATCACCTATCAACTCCCTGTCGCCCGCTTCGCGCAGGCTTATATGCATGCTGTGATCGCCCATCCATGGATGCAGGAATGGATCGGCGGCGCGCAGGCCGAGGAATGGGTGATCGACCGCTTCGAGGCCCCGCCGCAGAATTTGTGAGGTCGCCAAGGGGGAGTTTCGGCCTTTTTCGGCCAGAAGAGGACATACACCCTCGTCACCCTGAACTTGTTTAGCTGCGCTGACCTTCCGCTCACCCAAAATTGAAGTGTACCGTACTCCTGCGCAGGCAGGAGCCAAGTTCCGCCGTCTGATCTGGGCTTCTGCTTTCGCAGGAGCACGGCTGGGCCTAAGCAAACCGTCCGCGATGCACTCAAACCGGCCATTCCCATATAGGCTGGCAAGCTCCCCATCACTTTCAGAAGCTGGACTTCAGCCCATCGATCACGAACTGCGCCGCCAGTGCGGCCAACAATACGCCCAGCAAGCGCGTGATGACCGCCTCGATCTTCTGTCCCAGCAATGCCATGATCGGACCCGCCGCCAGCAGCGATCCCAGCATCAGCGCCAGCGTCAGCCCGACCGCGCCCAGCACCACCAGCCTTTCCGTCATGCCATCCGCACGCGACATCATCAGCATGACGGTCGCGATGGAGCCCGGCCCCGCGATCATCGGCATCGCCATGGGAAAGACGGAAACATCCTCCACCTCCGGCGTGTCGGCGATCTTCTGCGCGCGGTTCTCGCGCCGCTCGGTCCGCTTTTCGAACACCATGTCCATGGCGATCATGAACAGCATGATCCCGCCCGCGATGCGGAAGCTGTCCAGTTCGATGCCAAGGATATGGAGCAACTGCTTGCCCCACAGCGCGAAGATGAACAGGATCGCCGTCGCGATCACGACCGCGCGGATCGCCATGCTCCGCCGTTGCGCCGCGCTCGCGCCTGTAGTGAGGCTCGCATAGATCGGCGCGCAGCCGGGCGGGTCGATCACCACGAACAGGGTGACGAAGGCGGACAGGAAAAGCTCGCTCACGATCCGGGCGCTCCCACCTTGTCGTCGATCACCGTCTCATAATCCTTGCCGTTCCATATCCGCACGGTGACATGGCGGCTGCCGTCCGCCGCGACGTCAGCGGTCCAGAGCAGGCTTTCATCCGCTGGCGGCGGCACCGCGCCCTTGGCCTGCGCGCCGGACGCAGGCGGCGGTCCGGGAGGAACGGCCCCCTGCCCCTCGCCCGGCCCGCGCCGCTTGCAGATCGCGACCTTGCCGGTCAGATATTCCGGCGCTTCCCGCGGACTGGCGAGCGTATCGCCATGGTCCATGATCCACTTCCACGCGCCTTTCTTGTCGCGCCGCCAGACGGTCGTGAAATAGCCGACCGATCCATCCGGGCGCTTCCAGTTTCCGGTGCTCGCCGCCAGATTGCCGTCGCAGGACACATAGACGATGGACGGCGACCATTGCACCGAAGCAGGCGGATCGGCCTGTTTCTTGAGCCAGTCCTTCGCCAGCACCCGCTGCGGCACGAACATCACCGCATCGTCCGCCGATGTCTCGCGGAAGGCGGTCCATTGCCCCTTGGTCTGCGCCAGCCGGTTGAACGCCATTTCCGCCGCGATCACGGAACTGGGATCGGGCTGGAACCGCATGGGCGGCCGCGCGCCGATGAGCGCGAACGCACCGGCCAGCAAGAGCGCGGAGCGTGCCTTCACAGCCCCTCCGGCCTGGACAGTCCCGCCCGCGCATAAGCCGCGACCAGCGTGTTGCGCAGCAGCACCGCGATGGTCATCGGCCCGACACCGCCCGGAACCGGCGTGATGGCGCGGACATGGGCCAACGCTTCAGCGGTGGCGACATCGCCCACGATCCGGGCCTTGCCGTCCTCGGTATCGACCACGCGGTTGATGCCCACATCGATCACGGTCGCGCCGGGCTTGATCCATTCGCCCTTCACCATCTCCGCACGGCCCACGGCGGCGACCACGATATCGGCGCGGTGCACCACGCTGGCGATGTCGCGGGTGCGGCTGTGCGCGATGGTGACAGTGCAGTTTTCCGCGAGCAGCAACTGCGCCATCGGCTTGCCCACGATATTGGAGCGGCCCACGACCACGGCCTCCAGCCCGCTCAAGTCACCCAGTTCGTCCTTCAACAACATGATGCAGCCCAGCGGCGTGCAAGGCACCAGCGCCTCCTGCCCCGTCGCGAGCCGCCCCGAATTGACGACATGGAACCCGTCCACATCCTTGTCCGGGCTGATCGCCGCGATCACCGAGGCTTCGTCGATATGCTTCGGCAGAGGCAACTGGCAGAGGATGCCGTCGATCCGTTCGTCCGCGTTCAGTTCCTCGATCAGGTCGAGCAGTTCCTCCTCGCCGATCGTCGCGGGCAGCTTGAACTCGAAGCTCTCCATCCCCGCCTCGACCGTCATCCTGCCCTTGTTGCGGACATAGACGGAGCTGGCCGGGTCCTCGCCCACCAATATGACCGCCAGCCCCGGCTTGCGCCCCGTCTGTGCCGCAAAGGCCGCCACGCCTTCGGCCACCTGCGCCCGCAACGTCGCGGCGAAAGCCTTGCCGTCGATGATCTTGCCGATGGTCATATCTGTCCCTGTTCCTCGATCATGGCGGAAAGCCTTTGGAGGGCATCCGCCTCGCCGCCGCCCTTCATCCGCAGCCGCTTTAGCCGGTTGGTGTCGCCCCATTCCAGCAAAATCGCGCTTTTGGGCCAATCCAGCCGCTTGCCCAGCAAGGCGATCAGCGCCGCATTGGCCTTGCCCTTTTCCGCCACGGCCCGCACGCGGGCGCTGAGCCAGAGTGCGCCCTTCTCATCCGTCCAGACGCCGCCCACCTCTTCCCGCGCCGCGCCGGGCGTCAGCCTGACGCGCAGCAGCAGGTCGTCGCCCTCACGACTCCAGACCGTCACACCAGCCCGAACAAGGGCGGCAATATCGCCTGCCGGATGATGAGGATCGCCAGCAGCACCACCATCGGCGACAGGTCCAGCGCGCCCAGATCCGGCATCACCCGTCGGATCGGATTGTATATCGGCGCGGTGATCCGGTCGAGCGCGACCATGATGGTGCGGACCACGTCGCTATAGGTGTTGATGACGTTGAAGGCGATCAGCCAGCTCATGATGGCCTGGATGATGATGATCCACCACAACACGTCGAGCAGGATGACGATGATCTGATAGAGCGCGTAGGCCATGAAGTCTCCGATATGCTGGACGTTTCCTCTAGCCGAGGCAGGCGCGGCGCGGCAAGCCGCCAGCGCGCCTTAATCCACCAACAACGGCTGGAATCGCCGAAACGACTGTTCAGCGCCGGACCAGCGTGCCTGCGCCCTTGTCGGTGAAGATTTCGAGCAGCATCGCATGGGGCACCCGCCCGTCGAGGATGACGGCGGCGTCCACGCCGCCTTCCACCGCCTTCACGCAGGTTTCCAGCTTCGGGATCATGCCGCCGCTGATCGTGCCGTCTTCCTGCAACCCCTTGATTGCGGCGGGATCGAGGTCGGTGAGGAGTTGACCCTGCTTGTCCAGCACCCCGGCCACGTCGGTCAGCAGGAAGAAGCGCGACGCGCCCAGTTCCGCCGCGATCGCGCCGGCCATGGTGTCAGCGTTGACATTATAGGTATGGCCGTCCGCGCCGATGCCCACCGGGGCCACCACCGGAATGATGCCGTCCTGCGACAGCGTATCGAGGATGCGCCGGTCCACCTTCACCGGATCGCCCACGAAGCCCAGATCCACATGCCGCTCGATCCCGCTATTGGGATCAGGGGCGCGGCTGCCGCCCACCTTCTCGCACAGGACGAGGCCGCCATCCTTGCCCGAAATGCCGACCGCGCGGCCGCCCGCACCGGAAATCCAGCCGACGATTTCCTTGTTGATCGACCCGGCCAGCACCATCTCCGCGATATGCGCCGTCTCCGCGTCGGTGACGCGCAGGCCGTTGATGAAGTGCGATTCGACGCCCAGCTTCTTCAGCATCGCGCCGATCTGCGGCCCGCCGCCATGGACGACGACGACATTGATGCCGACCGCCTTCATCAGCACGACGTCTTCCGCGAAGTCCCGCGCGGCTTCGGGATCGCCCATGGCATGTCCACCATATTTCACGACGAAGGTCTTGCCTGCGTATCGCTGCATATAGGGCAGCGCTTCAACCAGGACTTCAGCCTTCGCGAGGAGCGCGGGTTCGGGAGCGTGCTTATCGTTCATGCGCGCGCGCATTAAAGGCAATGGCCCTCCACCGCAAGTTCACGCCGTTCGAGGAACGCAACCTCCGACGGCAGCCTTCAGCCATGGCGGTGGCCCGCATGGCCCGGAATGACGAAAATCCCTTCTTTCGACAGATCATGATATTTGACGGTCATGATCGCCTTTACCCATGGCGGTGTCTCTGACCAGCCCCGCCTTGCTCAAGGCATCGTTCATATAATGACGGAAAGCCTGCTCCCGGACCGGCTTGCGCGAGCGCAACCATGCGACCGCCACCAGGGCCCGCCAGCAGGCGATCCTTTCCCGATCCATGCCGCTTTCGCGCAAATAGGTCGTCCGCCAGCGTCGGGCCGCCCAATCGCGTGACAGGGCCGTCAGCGGATCTTCCGGTCCATCGCCGAAGCGCATCAGCATCTCCGTCCGCGCCGCATCCGCCGCGGGATCGCCCAGCGCCGCTTTCGACCAGTCGATCACCTTCAGGTCGCTTCCCTCCATCAGGATGTTTTCGACGTGGAGATCGCCATGCAGCAGATGGCCGCCGTCCGGCATCCCCTCCAACCTTGCAAGCGCGGTATCCTTGAGCGCATCGCTTGCCGGGCCATGGATGATATCCGTCCTCAGCACATCCTTCAGACGCCGCAGCCCGGACGTCGCCTCCTTTCGGTGCATCCGGGCCTGCAAACGGGCCATGGCGTCCATGATCCTGCCGGAAAGCCATGGCCGCTTGCGCATCGCCTTCAGCAGGGTTTCCCCGTTCACGCGCGGATAGACCAGTCCGCGCGACCCTTCCATCTTCACCGCGCGCAGGGGCGCCACCGCAGGCATGCCCAATTCCGCCGCCCGGCCGGATGCCCATGCCTCGCGCTCGATCATCTCGTCCGACACCGCCGAGTGGAACAGCTTCACGATTTCCTCCTCGCCCCGGGCATAGACGCGCGAACTGGCTCCTTGCGTCATGAAGCGTAGCGGAGCCTCATCCCCCTGCGATGGAAAAATATCGGGCATCGACGTCCCTTATCCGGATGAGTCCGCCCTGCCGCAAGCGCGCATCACACAGCCATTGCACGCAGCGTCCTTATCACTTAACCGCTTGCTCATCCTTGCGCGCTACAAGAGCGCGATCATGCGCCCGGCAAAATCGATGCACCAGCTTCTTCCCCATCCGATCGCCAAGCCATGGGGCAGGGACATTCTGCCGCGCTGGCTGGGGGATTCGCGGGGCGAGCGGATCGGAGAGGTGATCTTCGATGCCGGTTCGGCCGGACGGCAGGCATTGCTGGTGAAATATATCCTGACCAGCGAGCGCCTGTCGATTCAGGTCCATCCCGACGATGCGGCCGCCCGGCTTCAGGGCCATCCCCATGGCAAGGACGAAGCCTGGCACATCCTCGACTGCAAGCCGGGCGCCACCATTGGCCTGGGCTTTCGCGAAGCCGTGACGCAGGAAGACGTCCGCACCGCCATCGCCGATGAAAGGCTGGAGAATCTGATCGACTGGCGCCCGGTTTCGCCGGGGGAATTCTACATGGTCCCGGCGGGCATGGTTCACGCCATCGGCGCGGACATCATGCTGGTCGAGGTGCAGCGCAACGCCGACATCACCTATCGCCTCTATGACTATGGCCGCGACCGTCCGCTGCATGTCGAGCAGGCCATAGCCTGCGCGCGGCTGGAACGCTACGATCTGCCCGTGCCCCGCGTCATGGGCGAAGCGCGGGAATTGCTGGTCGCGGATCAGGCGCCCTTCGGACTTCGCTACGTCGCTTTTGAAGCGGGCGAGCAAATCGGCCTGAATGGTTCGAATATCGCCTGGTTCGTGCCGCTTGAAGGCATGGGCCACCTGTCCGGTTCACCGTGGAAACAGGGCGAATGCTGGATCGTCGAGGCGGGCGATACGCTCCATGCGGAAAGCGCGGGCAAAGCCCTGATCGCCGTTCCAGGCGCTTGCTGAACGCGAGGAAACCGCTCAGTTTCCTTTCGTCGTCCGTCCAAGCATCGCTTCCGCCAGCGCGCGGATGTCGGCGGATCGTTCGCGCGGTATGACCAGCACGCCCGCCGCCGTCGATACGATCACGCAATCGCGCATCCCCATCGTTCCCACCGGAGGCCCCCCGTCGACGATGACCAGATTGCCATGGCCGTCCATGTCGATGGCCGCGCCTTCGCAGATGCTGTCCTGCCCGTCGCGGTCCTTGAGCGCCCAGAGCGCCTGCCAGGAACCGACGTCCGACCATCCCATGTCGACCGGCACCACTACAGCCCCATCCGTCTTTTCCATGATCGCATAGTCGATGGAGATGCTGGGGCAGGCCGCAAAGGCCATGGCGTCCGGACGGATATAATCGCCATCGTCCCGCGCAGCCCGCATCGCCGCCCGGCAAGCATCGGCCACGTCGGGCGCCAGCCGCTCAAGCTCCGCCACATAGGCACGGGCGGAAAAGAGGAAGATGCCGCCGTTCCAGCAATGCCGCCCCGTCTCGATCAGGGCGCAGGCCGTTTCCAGCGGGGGCTTTTCGACGAAGGCCGCGACATGGTGCACGTCCGCCATCCCGGTCAACGGCTCGCCTATTTCGATATAGCCATAGCCCGTTTCCGCATGGGTCGGACGGATGCCGAAGGTCACCAGCCGCCCGGCTTCCGCCGCTGGGCGCGCGACGGCAATGGCGCGATGGAAACTCTCGACATCAGCGATGGCATGATCGGACGGCATGACGAGCATCAAGGCCCCGGCATCCCGCTCCGCCAGCCAATAAGCGGCCAGCGCGATCGCTCCCGCCGTGTTACGTCCTTCCGGCTCAAGGAAGATCGCCGCCGGTTCGCTGCCCGCTTCCCGGATCTGCCGGGCCACCAGCGCCACATGGCGCTCGCCCGACACCACCAGCGGTGGCGCGAACCCGGCGCGGCCCGTCGTGCGCGCCACGGTTTCCTGCATCATCGTGCTGGGGCCCAGCAGCGTCAGGAACTGCTTGGGCGTGTCGGGCCGGGAGAGGGGCCAAAGGCGCGTCCCGGCTCCGCCCGACAGGATGACGGGATAGATCAGGGCTTCCGCGCCTTTTGCTGCATCGCTCAAACTCATCGATCCTTCCGCCTCAGACGCCGCCGCCGATGCTGAAATCCCGCGCTCGAGGCAGATGGACCACCGGGCGGAACGCGGCGGCCTCCTCTCCCACCAGGCGTTCGACCGCATTGTCGACCAGCATCCGCAATCCTTCATCGCTCAACAGGCCGCCGCGGATCAGGCAGCGATCGATCAATACGCGGCGGAAGGCGGAATATAGTTCCCTGTCCGGCGCCTGAGGCCGCCGCCAGAATTCATCGAGCGTCCCTTCATGCACGATGCCGGGTACCTTGTAGACCGCATGGCCCAATACCATGACGGGCTTGCCCGTGTTGAGCGCCAGCGTGCCGACCGTGCTGTTGACGGTCACCACGCCCAGAGACTGCTGCACGACATTGGCGATGTCCCAATCCGCCAGATAGATCACGCGGTCGGCCACGCCATACTGCTTCGCCAGCCTGCGGGTCAGCCTTTCCCAGCCGACGAGGCCAGGGTCCAGCGGATGCCGCTTGACGACCAGCGCAACCTCTTCCGGGGCATAGCGGGCAAAGCTCTTGAGCACGAAGCGCAAGGCCGCGCGCATGTCGCCGAAAGGGGAATGGATGCGGATCTGATAGTCGGAATTGAGCTGAAGCGGCAGGGCGAAATAGGGACGGCCGCGCAATTCCTCCCAATGGGCGGACGCGCTGCGCCGGTCCGCCTGCCGCCGTAGCAGCTTATTGAACCAGCCCACCGATTCCAGCAGGAAGCTGTGTGGCCGGTGCGTGCGGTAGAAAGGATAGAGAGGACGCATGAACGCGCCCGACAGGCCGTTGCGCATCGTATGCTGCGCGCGGCGGCGGAAGGTGGAGGGGATGGACCGTTCCTGCTCCTCTTCGGGAGGAAGGTCGCGCGCCCGTTCCCGATACCATTGGGGATCGAGCGGCAGGGTGGAATTGCCGTTCACGCCATCCTTCTGCAATGTCAGGAAGTCGGGCCGGATATAGCCTTCCTCCACCACATGCACCCTGATGCCGCGCAGCCGCGCCATCTTGTGCGCCGACGCATGATAAGGGCGGCAATCGCCAAAGAGGATCAGGTCGGTGACGCCATGATTGACGATGAAGTCGTCGAAAAAGAGCGGCCAGCCCCGGAACGTCCCGCGATAGTCGGTGGCGCCCGGCCCCGGCCAGTCGACCTTGTCGCCGCCATTGATGTTGATGCGCAACGCCTCGTGCCCGCGCGCGCGCAACGCATCGGCGAGCATGGAGAAATAGGGACCATGCGGCCCCTGAAGGAACAGAAATATCTTAGGCTGGGCGACGGCCATGAAGCAACTCTGCGGATAAAGTCATCAATCGACGTAACTTCCCCTGCAACACCCGCAATCTGATGAGCCAGCTCACAGACGGCGCCGACCCATCCGCCAGCCGGTCCACCATGATTTCGGGACCGCAAGGCAGGCATGTAACCGGATCGACATAGCGTGGATAGAGAATGAGAGCGCCCGCGACAAGCTGATCTATACTCAACTGCCGCCCCCGGCGGCCATTCGGCGCGGCCAGATCACGCGTCAGCCCCCATCCGGCGTAGAAAGGCATGCCGTGCACCGTCACCGACCGGTCCCGCATCAGCGCCTCGAACCCCGTCAGCGATGAGAGCACATGCACTTCATCGACCGACTGGACCAGTTGCATGAGCGGCGAACCGCTGTCGATGCCGTCCGCATGTTCCAGCACCGTGGCGTCGCTCAGATGTCCGGCCCTGTGGCCTGCCCGCACGTCGGGATGGGGACGGTAGACGATCCACGCATCCGGCTCCGCCTGACGGACGCGTTTCAGGAAATCGAGATTGCCGGCGATGCCCGCTCCGCCCAGATGCACGGACAGATCGTCATCCACCTGGCCGACCGCAAGGACCGTCCTCCTGTCCTTGGGCAAGGCCACGATCGGACCTTGGCCCGCTCCATATTTCGTGACTCCCGCCGCGCAAATCCGCGCCCGCAGCCGCGCCGCGCGTTCCACCAGTTCCGCAGGAAAATCATGGGTCGCAAATATCGTCTCAAGGTCGCTGCCGACGCGGGCATCGTAATAAATGCCCATATGATCCGCCACGACCGAGCCGGGCGGATGCAGCGCCGCTCCCAGCCCCCGCGAACGGAGAAATCCATCCTCTATCCGTATCAGCGGCGTTCCCTGCTCCGCTGCCACGTCGGGGGTCGAAGCGGGCACGCGGGATGGCCAGATGGCCAATGCGCCCTTTTCCCGCAAGGCCAGATCCAGTCCCCGCTGGGTTTTCACAAAGGGAGGGGAGCGCAAACCGTCCCACAGGAAGACGCGCATGACATCGCGCTTCCATCGCGCCATGCCGCTCGCGGCGCTGATGCCCCGGTTGGCGAGGAAAAGCGTGCGCCACTCCGCCAGTTGCCGCACGGCTTGGCCGATGTCCGCCTCTTCACCCGTAAAGCAATGGCGATAGCTCGCTCGCGATAGCCGTTCGCGAGCGGCTTCCCTCAGATGCTGCGGATCGATGGGCTGGAAATCGGGGCCGAATACCGGAATGCCCAGCAGCCCCGCCACAATGGCGACATCATCGTCCGCGCGGGCGTGAACGGAAGCAGCCTGCTCCACCAGCGTCCAGGGATCGCAGGGTTCCGGCAGTTTTCTGGCACGCAAAGCCAGCTCAGCCGATGGCGCGCCGCCCAAGACCGCCACTTGCCCGGCTTCAAGACCGGCCCATCTTTCGGACGGGACCGGAACGTCCGCCTGCGCCACCAGCTTCACGCCCCAAACTTCATGGCCCCAGAAATCGCCCCCGACCCGCGCTGCTGCGATGCTGTCGAGAACGGCGTCGGAAACCGCCTCCCCCCGCCTGTCCGCAGGCAAGGGCGCGCTGACTGCCGCCATAGGGGGCGCAGTGGACGGGAAAGGCGGAGAGCGCAGGAAAGGCGGCAATATCACGGCATCCCCCGGTTTCTCTTATCCCTTGAGCGGCCGCTCTTTTCCGGGCCTCACCGCATCCTTGGGCGCGCGCGCCATCAAGGTCAAGGAACCGACACCGTCACCTCTTCGAGAATGTCCTCCACTATGGTGAAATAGTCACGCCATGTCGGCGGCGACCAGACCGCGATACGTTCCATCTGCGCGGCGCGCTCGGGCGATTCTTCCCGGCCATAAGCGCGGATCGCCCGCATCCAGCCCAGGCCGTCGAGCGGATCGAGATAGTCCGGCGCGTCTCCGCCCACTTCCCGATGCGCCACGATGTCGCTGCATATGACCGGAACGCCCGCCGCCAGCGCTTCCACCACCGGCATCCCGAAACCCTCGGCGAAGGACGGCATCAGCATCGCCCGCGCATGGCGGGTCAGCGCCTGCATCTCGCTGTCCGAAACCTGTCCCGCTTCGATGACATGCCCGCGCAGTATTTCGCCGCGCTCCAGCATGTCCACGACATTCTCATTCTCCCAGCCGCGCCGCCCGACCAGCACCAGCACAGGAGCGGCGTCGCCCATCTCCTCCACCAGCCTGCGCCAGATGTTGAGCAGCAGCAGATGGTTCTTCCGGGGTTCGATGGTGGAGATATAGATGAAATAGGGCCGGTCCGGCACCTTGCGCGTGCCGCCGTCCGTTATTTCCACCGGATCGGAGCCGAAATGCGCGATACGCACGACCCGCTTTTCCAACGGACGCGTGAGATGCGGCGCCAGCGCGTCCATCGTGGCCCGGCTGTTGCCGATGATGCCATCCGCGAAGGAATCGATGGCGCGAAGGCGCTCGCGATGTTCCTCCGCGCCTTGCGGGCGGGCGAATTCCGGATGGCTCAGCGGAATGACGTCATGCACCAGCGTCACGAATTTCGCGCCCTCCGCGCGCAGGATCGCTCCTACCTGCTCATGATCGTCCAGATGATGCGGCGACACCTGCAAATAAATGCGAGGGCCGGTCGCGCGCGGCACAGGGCGGGGCCGCAAGGCGATCAGTTGCCGGATGATGGCCGCCCGCCCCTCTTGCTGATCCATGGCGCGCGCGTTGCGCCAGCGCGCCGCCGTGAAAGCCAGAAACTGGCGTACCGCGCCCCCGTTCAGACGTCCATAATAGCCGCCCGCCGGATGCACCGCCGCGAAGGCCAGACGGTCGGGCATGCGCTGCAGCAATTCGCGGGCATAGACATATTCCACCCGGTCAATGCCCGTCGGCGTGGGATGGAAACTGCGCGACAAAAGGCGGGATATATCGAGGATGATCTCCGCCTCGCCCCGCCCGCCGGCGATCCGGGCATTGGCGGGCTTGCTGCGCAGGGCGATGCGCGCGCCGGGGGCGATGAAAGGCTTGAGCGCCATATCAGCGATATTCCTCGTGAACCGGCGGACGACGTATCAAAGCCGGGCGCGAATCTCTTCCGCCAAAGCCTGCAATTCGGCCGGATCGGCGAAATTGCCCTGCGCATGGGCGCTGAATCTCATCGGCCCGCCTTCCCAGCGCGGCACGATATGCACATGCATATGGAACACCGTCTGCCCGGCGGGAGCGCCGTTGAACTGCGCCACATGGATGCCGTCGGGATCGAGGGCCTTGCGGATCGCGTTCGCGACCTTCTTCGCCGCGGTCATGACCTGACAGAGCGCCTCATCCTCCATTTCGAGGATGTTGCGCGCCTTCGACCATTTTGAGATGACCAGCGAATGCCCCCTCGACTGCGGCTGGATGTCGAGGAAGGCCAGCACATTCTCATCTTCATAAAGGCGGGTCGAAGGCAGCTTGCCCTGAAGGATAAGGGAAAAGACATTGCCTTCGTCATAGACGCCATCGAGGCTCATCGCGCGGTCCTTCAGCTCAGATAATGCGCTGTCGTCTTAGCGGCGACTTCCTCCGCCGTCACGCCCGGCGCGAGTTCGATCAGGCGGAAGGGGCTGTCATGGTCGGGCCGCTGGAACACGCAAAGATCGGTGACGATCATGTCCACGACATTGCGGCCGGTGAGCGGCAGGGTGCAGGCCGGGATGAATTTGGGGCTGCCATCCTTGGACGTGTGCTCCATGACGACGATGATCTTCTTGACGCCCGCGACGAGGTCCATCGCGCCGCCCATGCCCTTGATCATCTTGCCGGGAATCATCCAGTTGGCGATGTCGCCATTTTCCGCCACTTCCATCGCGCCCAGCACAGTGAGGTCGATATGCCCGCCCCGGATCATCGCGAAGCTGTCGGCGGATGAAAAATAACAGGATTGCGGCAATTCGCTGATCGTCTGCTTGCCCGCATTGATGAGGTCGGCGTCCTCCTCCCCCTCATAGGGAAAGGGGCCGATGCCCAGCATCCCGTTCTCCGACTGGAGCGTCACTTCCACACCAGCGGGGATATGGTTCGCCACCAGCGTCGGAATGCCGATGCCGAGATTCACGTAGAAGCCGTCCTTCAGTTCCTTGGCGGCACGGGCGGCCATTTCATCGCGGGTCCACGACATTATGCGGCCTCCCTCTGGCGGACGGTGCGGAATTCGATCTTCTTGTCATAAGGCACGCCGACGATCATGCGCTTCACATAAATGCCCGGCAGATGGATGGCGTCGGGGTCGAGGCTGCCGACCGGCACCACTTCCTCCACTTCAGCGACGCAGATCTTCGCGGCGGTCGCCATCGGCGCGTTGAAGTTGCGCGCGGTCTTGCGGAAGATGAGATTGCCGCTTTCGTCCGCCTTCCAGCCCTTGATGACGGAGACATCCGCGAAGATGCCGCGTTCCAGGATATAGTCCTGCCCGTCGAAGACCTTCACTTCCTTGCCCTCGGCCACCGCCGTGCCCACGCCCGTCCTGGTGTAGAAACCCGGAATCCCGGCTCCGCCAGCGCGGCAGCGTTCGGCGAGCGTCCCCTGGGGGCAGAACTCCACCTCCAGCTCTCCAGCGAGATATTGCCGCTCGAACTCCTTGTTCTCGCCGACATAGGAAGAGATCATCTTCTTCACCTGCCGGGTGCGGAGCAGCTTGCCCAGCCCCTCGCCGTCGATCCCGGCATTGTTGGAGGCGATGGTCAGATTCCTGACGCCCGAATCCCGGATCGCGTCGATCAGCCGTTCCGGAATGCCGCACAGGCCAAAACCGCCCGCGCATAGATGCATCCCGTCGAAAAGAAGGCCCTCCAACGCTGATGCAGCATCAGGGTAGAGCTTGTTCACCATCGCACGTCCTCTTCCTGTCCAAGGCCTAGGCCATAGGGGCAGGAAGAGAGTCGGTCAATTTGCTGCAGGCGCGAAATCCATCAAATAAGACCGGCGAGCGGGCTGGAGGGGTCCGCATACAGGCGCTTGCCCATACGCCCCGCGCGATAGGCCATGCGGCCAGCCTCGACGCCAGCCTTCATCGCGGCGGCCATCAGCACCGGGTCCTTCGCTTCGGCGATGGCGGTGTTCATGAGGACCCCCGTGCAGCCCAGCTCCATCGCTTCGGCGGCTTCGGACGCGGTGCCGACGCCGGCGTCGACCAGCACCGGCAGGCTCGTTCCTTCCACGATCAGGCGGATCGTCACGCGATTCTGGATGCCAAGGCCCGATCCAATCGGCGCGCCCAAGGGCATGATCGCCACCGCGCCCGCATCCTCCAGCCGCTTCGCCGCGATCGGATCGTCGACGCAGTAGACCATCGGCTTGAAGCCTTCTTTCGCAAGGATTTCCGTGGCCCTCAGCGTCTCCACCATATCCGGGTAAAGCGTCCGCGCCTCGCCCAGAACCTCCAGCTTGACGAGATCCCAGCCGCCCGCCTCGCGCGCCAGCCGCAGAGTGCGGATCGCCTCTTCGCCAGTATAACAACCCGCCGTGTTGGGCAGGTAGGTGATCTTCTTCGGGTCGATATAGTCGGTCAGCATCGGCGCCTTGGGATCGGACACGTTCACGCGCCGCACCGCGACCGTCACTATCTCCGCGCCCGATGCCGCGACGGCAGCAGCATTCTGTTCGAAATCCTTATATTTGCCGGTGCCGACGATCAGGCGCGAACGGAAGCTCTTGCCCGCCACCGTCCAGCGATCCTCGTCGACCGCGCTGACATCGCCGCCTCCAACGAAATGCACGATCTCCAGCTCATCGCCATCCTCGACCAGCACATGCGCCAGCGTGGACCGAGGCACGACCTCCAGATTGCGCTCCACGGCCACCTTCTCCGGCACGAAGCCCAGTTCGCTCGCCAGTTCGGCCAGCGTGATCCCCATGCGGACACGCCGATGCTCGCCGTTGATGTGAATGGAAATGGTGCCGTCGATGCTCAATGTCGAAACTCCTGCCGCAGCCTACATCCTGTCTCGACTTGAGAGGATGCGAACGGCTATGAAGGCCCCCAAGGGACCCACGCTGTGGGGGCGCATATAGGGACAGGGGCGCTGCCCCCGCAACAGGCTTGAAACGACAAATGGGGGCACGGCCATGACCGACACGCGCAAGATATTCGTGCTGAACGGCCCGAACCTCAACATGCTGGGAACGCGGGAGCCGGAGATTTACGGCTATGACACGCTGGACGACATCGCCGAGCGCATGGAGGACGCCGCCAGTCGCGCCCATGTGGAGATCGATTTCCGACAGTCCAACCATGAAGGTCATCTGGTCGACTGGCTTCAGGAAGCGCATGGCGAGGGCGCGCATGCCGTCATCCTCAATCCGGGCGGCCTCACCCATACCTCGGTCGCGCTACACGACGCGATCAAGGGCATCGCGGTCCCGGTGATCGAGGTGCACCTTTCCAACCCCCATGCGCGCGAGCCTTTCCGCCATAAAAGCTATGTCGGCATGGCGGCGAAGGGAACCGTCGCGGGCTTTGGCGCGATGTCCTACATGCTTGCGCTGGAGGCGGCGCTGGAGCTTTGAGCGTTGCGCTCGGGCGCAAATGGTCATAGGCGCGGGCATCACAGATAAATTTCACGTTCAGGGACTTGAGATGAACGACAAGCAGGAAAAGGGCGCGATGCAGGTGGACGTGCAACTGGTGCGGGATCTGGCCGCGCTGCTCGACGATACCAACCTGACGGAAATCGAGGTGGAGGACGGCGACCGCAAGATCCGCGTCGCGCGCAAGGCGGGGGCCGCCGCTCCGGCCTATGTCGCCGCGCCCGTTGCCGCCGCTCCGGTTGCCGCCGCCGCTCCCGCCGCGACCGCTGCCCCGGCAGAAGCCGCCCTGCCTTCGGGCACGACCGTCCGCTCGCCCATCGTCGGCACCGCCTATCTGGCGGCCGAGCCGGGCGCGCCCGCCTTTGCCGCCATCGGTTCGACCGTGAAGCAGGGGGACACGCTCCTGATCGTCGAGGCGATGAAGGTCATGAACGCGATTCCTGCCCCCGCATCGGGCACGGTCAAGGCCGTTCTGGTCGATAACGGCCAGCCGGTCGAATATGACCAGCCGCTGGTCGTCATCGAATAAGGCCGCCCGACGTCATGGCCATCGAAAAGCTGCTGATCGCGAACCGGGGCGAAATCGCGCTCCGCATTCACCGCGCCTGTCATGAAATGGGCATCCGGACGGTGGCGGTCCATTCCACCGCCGACGCCGACGCCATGCATGTGCGCCTGGCCGATGAAGCGATCTGCATCGGGCCGCCCGCCGCGAAGGACAGCTATCTCAACATCGCCGCGATCATCTCGGCGGCGGAGATCAGCGGCGCGGACGCGATCCATCCGGGCTATGGCTTCCTGTCGGAAAACGCCCAGTTCGCGGAGATCGTGGAGACGCACGGCATCGCCTTCGTCGGGCCGAAGCCCGAACATATCCGCATCATGGGCGACAAGGTGGAGGCGAAGAAGACGGCGGGCGCGCTGGGCCTGCCGCTCGTCCCCGGTTCCGACGGCGCGCTCTCCAGCGTCGAGGAAGCCAAGGAAGTCGCCGCGAAGATCGGCTATCCCGTGCTCATCAAGGCGGCATCGGGCGGCGGCGGGCGCGGCATGAAGGTCGTGCCCAGCGAAGACCAGCTCGAAACGCTGATGAAACAGGCCGGGTCCGAGGCGAAGGCGGCGTTCGGAGACGCCACCGTCTATATGGAAAAATATCTGGGCAACCCCCGGCATATCGAATTCCAGGTGTTCGGAGACGGCAATGGCAACGCCATCCATCTGGGCGAGCGCGACTGCTCGCTCCAGCGCCGCCACCAGAAGGTGCTGGAGGAAGCGCCCTCCCCCGTCCTCTCCGCCGCCAAGCGCAATCGCATGGGCGAAGTCGTGCGCAAGGCGATGGCCGACATGGGCTATCGCGGCGCTGGCACCATCGAGTTCCTGTGGGAAGACGGCGAATTCTACTTCATCGAGATGAACACACGGCTTCAGGTCGAGCATCCGGTGACGGAGATGATCACCGGCGTCGATCTCGTCCGCGAACAGATCCGCGTCGCGGAGGGCAAGCCGCTTTCGGTCGAGCAGAAGGATCTGGTCTTCTCCGGCCATGCCATCGAATGCCGCATCAATGCCGAGGACCCGCGCACCTTCGCCCCCTCGCCGGGCACCGTCACCCGTTATCATGTGCCGGGCGGTATGCATGTCCGCGTCGATAGCGGCCTGTATCAGGGCTATAAGGTGCCGCCTTATTATGACAGCATGATCGGCAAGCTGATCGTCTACGGCCGCACCCGCGAAGGCTGCATCATGCGGCTGAAGCGCGCACTGGAGGAATATGTGATCGAAGGGATGAAGACCACCATCCCGCTGCATCAGGCGCTGCTACGCGATCCCGATTTCCTGAACGGCGACTATACGATCAAATGGCTGGAAGATTGGCTGGCGAAGCAGGACGAAGCATGAAGGCGACCATCTGGCACAATCCCCGCTGCTCCAAATCGCGGCAGGCGCTGGCGATATTGGAAGAAAAGCCGGGCGTGGAAGTCGAGATCGTCGAATATCTCAAAACGCCGCCTTCGCGCGCGGAGATCGAGGCCATGCTGAAAAAGGCAGGCGTCGCGCCTTCCCAGGCCGTCCGAAAGGGGGAAAGCGTCGTCAAGGACATCAGCCTCGATACGCAGGACGACGCCGCGGTGCTGAACGCCATGGCGGAACATCCGATCCTGATCGAGCGGCCCATCGTCATCACGGAAAAAGGCGCCGTCATCGCCCGCCCGCCGGAAAAGGCGAATGAGGTTCTCTGAAATAGCTTGGTGGGCGTGTCTATCGCAGCGGCGATGGAACGACGGTTTTCGGCCAATTGCGGACGTTCAACCTTCGTCATGCCAGCGGAAGCTGGGATCTCTCTGGGGTCTGATTGCGCCTCAAGAAGAGAGATGCCAGCTTCCGCTGGCATGACGAAGGTTGAACGTCCGCAATTGGCCGAAAACCGTCGTTC